>JAFEFP010000100.1 GCA_018240545.1 Pseudomonadota bacterium
TCGACGCCGAGGTGAAACCCGGCGGTGGTGCGCGGGGTGCCTTGCGCGTGCTGCGCGCGCTGGCCGAGTGGGACGCGGCAGCGAAGCGCGGTGTGCACGCGCCGCTTTCGCAGGCCCTGCAGCGCGCGCGCCGCCTGGCGCGGCCGGGCAGCCGCGTGCTCCTGATCAGTGACGGCTTCAGTGCGGATGACGATGCGCAAGGCCCGCTCTCGCTGCTGGCCGATCATTGCGACGTCGCGGCAATCGTGCTTGAAGACGCGCTGGAGCTCGCCGCGCCCGCGCCGGGACGCTATGCATTGCATGCCGATTCCGGCCGCGTGCTGCTGGATTTCGCCGCCGCTCGTACGCGCGCCGATTGGCAGGGCTGGTTCCAGCGCAAGCGCGCGCGTCTGATCGACCTGTGCGCGAAGCGTGCGCTGCGCTGGGTTGCGTTGCAAACGCAGGAAGAGCCCGACGCTGCCGTTGCGCGCGTGCTTGGCACGGATACGCGCGGCCGAGGCTTTCGCGCGAGGATCGCATGAACGCACCGTCCGGCCCGGTCTTGCGCGACATCCACTTGCCGCCGCCGCCCGGCTGGTGGCCACCGGCGCCGGGCTGGTGGATGCTGTTGGCCATCGCATTGGCCGCCTGCGCATTCGCACTGTACAAGACGCATCAAATCCGCCACCGCCGGCGCCGGATACGTGAAGTACTGCGCGAATTCGAAGCCTGTGTCGGGCGCCATCGCCACGATCCAGTCGGGCTCGCCGCGGGCTTGTCGGTGTTTCTGCGGCGCCTGGCCCTGCGCGATTCGCAACCTGCCGCGGCATACGGCGGAGAGCGCTGGCTCGCGTACCTGGATGGGCATATTGGCGGCGAGGAATTCCGCCACGGTGCCGGCCGCGTGCTGCTGGACGCCCCGTTCCGCGCGCACGCCGACTTCGACACCGTGGCCCTGATTGCCCTCGTGCGCCGCTACGTGCGCAACGCCCTGCAATCCGGAGCCGTGCATGTTTGAGTTCGCCTGGCCCTGGCAGTTCGTGTTGCTGCCGCTGCCATGGCTGGCGGCACGCGTGTTGTCGCCGGTTCGCGACAGTACTGGAGCGGCCCTGCACTTGCCGTATCCGCTGGAGGGAATGCAGTCCGCCACGGGCGCGGCACCGGTCGTCGCCTGGCGCCGATGGGTTGCGCTCGTGGGCTGGGTGTTGCTCGTGTGCGCGGCCGCGCGCCCGCAGTGGCTGGGTCCGCCGCAGGACGTGGCGCGCACGGGCCGTGACCTGCTGCTGGCGGTCGATGCGTCGGGCAGCATGCAGACCCCGGACATGCAGATCGGCGGTCGCGCGGTCAGCCGCTATGCCGCGGTCAAGGCGATCGCGGGTGATTTCATCCGGCGTCGCGCCGGCGACCGCATCGGCCTGATCGTGTTCGGCAGCCAGGCCTACATGCTCACGCCCCTGACCTTCGATCGCGACAGCGTGCTCAGGCAACTCGACGAGTCCGCCGTCGGCCTGCCCGGCCGGCAAACCGCCATCGGCGACGCGATCGGGCTCGCCATCAAGCGCCTGCAGCAGCGACCCCGCGACCAGCGCGTGGTGATCCTGCTCACCGATGGCGTCAACGATGCCGGCGCGCTCGACCCGTACAAGGCGATCGACCTTGCCGTCGCCGAACACGTGAAGATCTATACCATCGGCATCGGCGCGGACGCGATGACGGTCGGCGGATTTTTCGGCCCGCGCACGGTCAATCCATCCGCCGACATCGACACGCGGCTGCTGTCGCAAATGGCGCAAGAAACGGGCGGCAAGTTCTACCGTGCGCACGATACGCCGGAGCTTGCACATATTTATCGCGAGATCGACGCGCTGGAACCGGCGGCGGACAAGGGCCAGCCGTTCCGTCCCGTCGACGAATGGTTCTGGTGGCCGCTCGCGCTCGCGGCCCTGCTTGCCCTGGCCCTGGCTGGAACCGCGCTGCCGCTGCCGCAGCGCCTGCGCGAGCGGTTCGCGCGATGAGCGGCTTCTTGGCCAACTTCCATTTCCTGCGGCCCGGGTGGTTGCTGGCGCTGATCGCGCTGCCGCTGTTGTGGCGGGTCCTGTCGCGCACCGGTACGGACGCCGGCGGCTGGCGCGCCGTGGTCGATGCACATCTGCTGTCGCACCTGCTCGACACCCACGACGCGGCGCGCCGCGCGCGCCTGCCGCGCTGGCTGGCAGTGTTGGCGTGGACGGTGGCCTGTCTCGCCCTCGCCGGACCTGCCTGGGAGCGCCTGCCGCAACCGTTGTTCGAGAACCGTGCCGCGCGCGTGTTCGCGCTGGAGTTGGCGCCGAGCATGTCCGCGCAGGATCTCAAGCCCAGCCGCTACGAACGCGCGCGCTTCAAGCTCGACGACATGCTCGCGCGCAGCGCCGGCATGCAGACGGCACTGATTGCCTATGCCGGCGACGCGTTCGTGGTGGCGCCATTGACCGACGACGTGAACACGGTGACGAACCTGGTCGATGCCCTGGATCCTTCGGTGATGCCCGTCGCCGGCAACGATACGGGCCGGGCGATCGACCTGGCCGCGCAACTGGTCCGCCAGGCCGGAGTCGATGGCGGCGAGATCGTGTTGCTTGCCGATGCGGCGAGTGCAAATGCGGTCATGGCGGCGCGCCGCGCGCGCGCGGCGGGGATTCGTGTATCGGCGCTCGGCGTCGGCACCGATCAGGGCGCCCCGGTCGCATTGGCGCAGGGCGGCTTTCTCAAGGACAACGCAGGCGACATCATGTTGCCGAAACTCGATGCGGCATCGCTCGAAGCCGTGGCCCGGGCCGGCGGGGGCGCATACGCCGGCATGGGTACCGGCGCCGGCGACATCGATGCGCTGCTGGCGGCCGCCACGCCGCCATCCAAAGCGCGGGCGCGCGCGGTGGATGCGAGCACGGTCCGTTTTCTCGATCGGGGGCCGTGGCTCGTGCTGTTGCTGCTGCCCGTGGTTGCGGTCGGTTTCCGGCGCGGCTGGCTGGCGCTGCTGCCGCTGGCGTTGCTTGTGCACACCGCGCCGGCGCAGGCATTTTCGTGGCGCGACCTGTGGCAGCGACCCGACCAGCAGGCGCGCGCGCAACTCGACGCGGGGCATGCACATGAAGCGCAACAGCTGGCACGCGACCCGGGCCTGCGTGGCGCGGCGGCTTATCGTGCCGGCGACTATGCGGCGGCGGAATCCGATTTCGCGCGGCGCGACGATGCACAAGCGCAGTACAACCGCGGCAATGCACTGGCCAAACAGCAACAGTATGCGCAAGCCATCGCCGCCTATGGCGACGCACTGCGCCAGGATCCGGAACTGGTCGACGCCAAGGCCAACAAGCAGGCAATCGAGGATTGGCTCAGGCAGCAGCAAGAACAAAAACAGCAGCAACAGCAGCAACGGAAAAACGGCAAGGATGGCCGGCAAGGGCAATCGCAAAACAACGACGCGCAAAGCCAGCCATCCGCCAGCGACAAGCAAGATCAGGATCAGCAAGGCAAGCAATCCGGGTCGGACCAGAAGAATTCGCAAGGCGAAAGCAGGGAACAATCCTCGCCATCCGCGCAGGATCAGCAGTCTGGCACCGATGCGAAGCAACCGTCTGCGCAGGAGCAAGCCAAAGCGCAGCAGGCCGAACGCGAGGCCAGCGCGCAATTCGGCAAGCAGATGGACCGGCAGTTGCAGCGGAATGCGGTCAAGCCCGGCGCCAAGACGGGCGCGCCCGAACCCGTGCAACTCGGAGCGCGCGCGGGCGACCGGCCGCCGAATGAACGCGATCAGGCCGTGGCGCAATGGCTGCAACGCGTGCCGGACGATCCCGGTGGCCTGTTGCGGCGCAAGTTCCGGCTCGAATACGAGATGCGGCGCAATGGCGGACGGCTTCCCCGGGACGATGGCCAATGAACGGAAGAATCTTTGCATTTGCCGCATTGTGCGCATTCGCCGCCTTGTGGATCTGCGCGGTTGCGCAGGCGACGAGCGTGCGCGCATGGCTCGATCGAGATCCCGTACGGCTGGGTGAGACGGTCACGCTCAATGTGCAGGTCGACGGCGAAGCGCAAGCCGCGCAACCGGATTTCGGCATGCTGTCCGGTGACTTCGATCTGACAGGCACGCAGAGTTCGTCCTCGGTCAGTTTCGTCAATGGCAAGGCCACTTCCAGTACCTTGTGGGCAGTCGGGCTGACACCAAAACAGGTGGGCACATTCGCAATTCCGGCATTGAGCGTCGCCGGGCAACAGACGCAGCCGCTCACGTTGCGTGTACTGCCCGCAGCCGCGGACGCAACGAAACCGGGCGGCGACGTGTTCGTCGAGGCGACGGCCGAGCCGCCGTCGCCATACGTGCAGCAGCAGGTGTTGCTGACGGTGAAACTGTATTTTGCGGTGAACCTGATCGACGGGAATCTCGATGATCCGCAGATCAAGGGCGCCGTCGTGCGCAAGCTCGGGCAGGACAGCCACTATCGCGCCCAGGCCGGCAACCGCGGCTACAATGTGGTCGAACGCCATTACGCGCTGACGCCGGAGGGCAACGGCGCGCTCACGGTGCCGCCGATCGTGTTCCGTGGCCATGCTGCCGACCCGAATGGCGGCGGGTTCTTCTTCAACCAGGGTCGCGCCATCGGCGCGCAATCGCCACCGATTTCGCTGAGCGTGCGGTCACGACCAGCCGGCTCGGGCACGGGAACCTGGCTGCCGGCGAGGTCGATGTCGCTCACGGCGACGGGCATCGACGCAACGACGCCGGCGCAGGCCGGCGAGCCGCTCACGCTCAATCTGCGACTCGAAGCGCAAGGTCTCGGCTTCGAGCAGCTGCCAAGGCTGGAATTGCCCCGGATCGATGGCGCCGATGTCTACCCCGACAAGGCGGTCACCCAGGACAAGGATGACGGTCAATGGCTGTACGGCGTGCGCGAACGCAAGTTCGCCATCGTGCCGAACCGGGCAGGGCCCCTGACCCTGCCGTCGATCAGCGTGCAATGGTGGGATACGGCGCACGACCGTGCACAGATCGCTTCGTTGCCGGCGATCACGATCAACGTTCAACCGGCCGCCGCCACAGCCGCATCGGGTGCGGCGCCAACTGCCCGGGACATCCCGGTGGCGCCCCGATCGGATGGCGGCCCGGTACCGCCGACCGCCACCTCGATGCGTGTCGACACCAGCCAATTGCCTGTGTGGCGCACGGTGGCCTTCGTCGCCCTCGCGTTGTGGGCGCTCACCCTGATCGGCTGGATCCGGTGGCTGGTGGCACAACGTCGGCACAAACCCGCATCCGCGCCCGTGCAACCGCAACCGGATGCGGCGCCGGCGCGGCGCGCATTCGCCGAAGCCTGCGCACGCGAGGACTGGCCGATGGTGGCGCGGGCGTTATTGGCCTGGGCGCGGCAGCAGCGTGCGGAATTGCGCAATCTGGGCGAGTTGCGCAAGGCGGTCTGCGATTCCGCCCAGGCCCGGGCGATCGTCGAGCTTGAACGGGCCTGCTACGGCAAGGGAGATGCGCCGCGGATTTCGGCGGCGGACCTCGCCCGGCAATTCGCGCACGGGCCGGTCCTTGGCCCAGTGCGCAAGGTGGCCGCCGCGCACTCGGCGCTGCCGCCGTTGTACCCGGCTCCATTGCGCTGAAGAGCCTGTTTTTCGTCGAAATGTCGGCCGCCACGCGGAACGGATCGCGATCGCGCATTTCACATGGCATGACTATTGCTTAATAATCCATCAGGATGATGGGTCGCATACCATATTTTCCAGGAAGAATCTACTGTAAACATTGACAGGTGGTGGTTAACATCTACCTTTGCCAAGAGGCAAATTGGTGGAATCCGGAAATTCATCCGAAAGTTCCGGCGTCATGGGGATCGAGGGCCACGTCCGCGTGTGCCTTTTGAATATGGAGGGGAAATGCCAAGCAGTTCAAATGGCTCGCGTCAGCGGGAAAGCCGGTTGTGGCGCGCCATTGGCGCCATTTTGGCGGCGATCGGGGCGGCTGCATTGTTTTCGTCGAATGGCGATGCGCTGGCAGCCGGCAGTTATGCGCTTGGCTGGCAGACCGTTGTCTCCGGCGGCACCGTGCGTTCGCGCAATCCGTGCTATCGCCTCTCCGGCGCGATCGCCCAGGCCACGGTGACGCCGGGTGTCATCTCCAACCCGAGCGGTGCCCAGTACATGCTGTTTTCCGGATTTTGGTCCGCGGCCCCGACCGTGGGCCAGGACCAGATCTTCTTCAACGGTTTTGAGGACTGCAAACCATGAATCGCAAACAACTTTGCGCGCTGATCGCGCTCGCGCTCGGCGCATCGACGGTCGGCAACCCGGCGCTTGCCAATCCGCAGACCACGGCATTCAGTTACCAGGGGCAGTTGACCAGTGGTTCCGGCCTCGTCAACAACAGCAGCCAGACGTTCAGCTTCTGGCTGTACAACGTCGCTTCCAGCGGAACCGCGGTAGCGGGTCCGATCGTCGTCCACAACGTCAATGTGGTCGACGGCTTGTTTTCCGTGGACGTCGACTTCGGCTTGTTTTTCGACGGCTCGCAACAGTACTGGCTCGAAGTCGGCGTCGGCGACGCCCTTTCGAGTCCCGGCACCGTCCAGGTCCTCGCGCCGCGCCAGCCGGTAAATACCGTTCCGGTTGCGCAGTTTGCATTCAACACGCCAGCCGGTAGCGGTGGCGCGACCGGACCCACAGGTCCGACGGGCCCAACCGGTGCGACCGGGGCGACGGGTGCCACAGGCGCAAGCGGCGCCAATGGTACGAACGGTGCCAATGGTGCGACGGGTGCAACCGGTGCCAATGGTGCGACGGGTCCTGCTGGTGCGGCTGGCGCGACAGGTGCAACGGGTGCGACAG
>JAFEFP010000101.1 GCA_018240545.1 Pseudomonadota bacterium
GTCAGGGAGTGCGCGTGGGCGAAGCCGTGCTCGACGCGCATGGCGTGATGGGCCAGGTCGTGGAAGTGCTGCCGGACACGTCCACCGTCATGCTGATCACCGATCCGGCGCATGCCCTGCCGGTCAAGGGCGAGCGCACCGGCTTGCGCGGCATCGTGCGCGGCAACGGCACGCTGGATTCGCTCGACCTGCCAAACGTCCCGATCAGCGCCGATATCAAGGTCGGCGACAAGTTGGTGACCTCGGGACTCGGCGGGCACTTCCCGGCCGGTTTTCCGGTCGGCACGGTGCGCACGATCCGCAACGACACCAGCGGCATGTTCGCGATCGCCACGGTCGCGCCCAGTGCGGCGCTGGATCGCAGCGGCGAAGTGCTGATCCTGCACGATCTGCCCGATCCGGTCGGACCGCCCGCGCCGGCACCCGCGCAGGGTCCGCCGGTGGCGCCCGCCACCCTGTCCGAAAGCCATCCGGCCGCACGCCCATGAGCAAGCTGCGCGCCAACGACTGGCTGTTCTGGGGCAGCATCGTCGTTTGCTACCTGTTGCAACTGATGCCGCTGCCGCAGGCAATGTTGCCGCTCAAGCCCTGGTGGCTGGCGCTGGTGGTGGTGTACTGGACGCTGGAAGCGCCCGAACACGTCAGCCTGGGCCGCGCCTTCGCGCTTGGCCTGATCGGCGACGTCTTCGCCGGTGACCTGCTCGGCGAGCAGGCGCTGCGCCTGTGCGTGTTCGGTTTCATCCTGATGCGCTTCCGTTCGCGCCTGCGCTTCTTCCCGATGTGGCAGCAGGCAATGGCGGTACTCGCGCTGCTGCTCAACGACCGCATCGTGCTGCTGGCGATTCGCGCAGTGGCGGGATTCGGCGGGGTGCCGCCGAGTTATTGGCTGGCGCCGTTCGTCGGCGCCCTGGCCTGGCCATGGGTTTTCCTGCTACTCGACGACGCGCGCGCACGCCTGCGCGCCAGGGAATCGTGAAACCGCACAAGACCAGGGCCGGCGGGATCAAGGATGCGCAACGCGAGGCGGCGCAATTCCGCCGTCGCGCGTTGCTGGGATTCATCCTGATCGCACTGTGCCTGGCCGCGCTCGCCGCGCGGTTCTGGAACCTGCAAATCGCCCGCCACGCCGAGTTTGCCGCGCGCTCGGACAACAACCGCATCTCGGTGCGCAGCATCCCGCCCACGCGCGGCCTGATCTACGACCGCAACGGCGTACTGCTGGCCGAGAACGTTGCCGCGTTCCGCCTCGAGGTCGTGCCCGAGCAAGTCAAGGACATGGCCGCGATGCTTGCCGCGCTCGCCCACGTGGTCGCCCTTTCCGACGACGACATCGAGCGCTTCGATGCCTTGCGCAAGAGCAAGCGCGCGTTCGACAGCATCCCGCTGCGGCTGAAACTGTCGGAAGACGAGATCGCGCGTTTCTCCACGCAGCGCTGGCGTTTTCCGGGTGTCGATGTGGTGCCGTACCTGACCCGCGCCTATCCGCGCGGCACGGATTTCGCGCACGTGGTCGGCTACGTCGGCCGCATCGACGCGGCGGACGCGGCCAACCTCGACGCCGACGAATACGCCGGCACCACGCAGATCGGCAAGACCGGGATCGAGCGTCGCTACGAAAACCGCCTGCACGGCACTCCGGGCTACGAGCAGGTCGAGGTGAACGTGGACAAGCGCGTGATCGGCAAGCCGATCAGCCGCGTGGCGCCGACACCGGGCAAGAACCTGTACCTGACAGTCGATGCACGCCTGCAGCACGCGGCCATGGAGGCGCTGGCGGGCCGACCCGGCGCCGTGGTCGCGATCGACCCGCGCGACGGCGAGGTGCTTGCGCTCGCCAGCGCGCCGAGCTTCGATCCGAACCTGTTCGTCAACGGCATCGGTCGGGCCGACTACGCCGCATTGACCAGCAACCCGGACAAGCCGCTGCTTGATCGCGCCATCGCCGGCGGCTTCACGCCGGGCTCCACGGTCAAGCCCTACCTCGGCCTTGGCGGGCTCGAACTGGGCTTGCGCCGGCCGCAGGACACCGTGCTGTCGACCGGCGAATTCTTCATTCCCGGCCAGACGCGCGGCTACCGCGACGACGTGCGTGGCGGCCAGGGCCTGGTCAACCTGCGCCAGGCCATCGCGCGTTCGGTCAACACGTATTTCTACTCGCTGGCGCTGGACATGGGCATCGACCGCTTCAGCGCGTGGATGGGCAATTTCGGCTTCGGCCAGCCCACCGGCATCGACCTGCCCGGCGAGGCGAGCGGCGTGCTGCCCTCGCGGGCCTGGAAGCGCGCGAAGATGAACCAGGCGTTCTATCCCGGCGAGACCGTGATTGCCGGCATCGGCCAGGGCTACTGGGTGATCACGCCGATCCAGCTTGCCAACGCGCTGGCCACCCTCGCCGACGGCGGCGTGCGCCATGTTCCGCATCTGTTGCGCGCGACGCAGGATGGACTGAACGCGCCGCGCGCACCGGTGCCGCGAGCCGGGGCCGCGCGGAACTTCATCCGCGATCCGGCGAACTGGGATGCCGTGCGCCAGGGCATGATCGACGTGGTCAATGGCGGCGGCACGGCACAGGGACTGGGCGACGGCTTTCCGTACGTCATCGCCGGCAAGACCGGAACCGCGGAACGCTATTCGCGTACCGGCGAGGAGTGGCAAAACATCATGAGCGCGCCAATCAGCCGTCATGAGGTACTGTTCGAGGCGTTCACCCCGGCCGATGCGCCGCGCATCGCCGTGGTCGTCGCGCTCAAGGAAGGCCACTCCGGCGCCTACGATGCCGCGCCGATCGCACGCCACATCCTCGACGAGTGGCTCAAGGACGACGATACCGGGAGCCGGTCGCCATGAATCCGCTGTTGCGCCTGCGTGCCTGGCTGCGGCACAGCCTGCGCGAGCCGCGCCTGGACCTGCCGTTGCTCGCGGCGCTGGTCGTGCTCGCGCTCGTCGGCCTCGTCACCTTGTACAGCGCCAGCGACCTGGACCAGCATCTGCTGGTCAATCAGGCCCTGCGCTTCGGTCTCGGCGGCGTGCTGCTGCTGCTGCTCTCGCGCGTGCCGCCGAATGTACTGCGCAACTGGACGCCGTGGCTGTACCTGGGCAGTCTCGCCCTGCTCGTGGCCGTGGCGCTGCATGGGCAGGGGCGTGGCGCGAACCGCTGGCTGGATCTGGGGGTGGTGCGATTCCAGCCTTCCGAACTGGTCAAGTTGACCCTGCCGATGATGATTGCCTGGTACCTGCACGTGCGTGAACTGCCGCCACGCTGGCTCATGCTCGGCGCGGTCGCGATGCTGATCCTCGCACCGGCCCTGCTGATCGCCAGCCAGCCGGATCTGGGCACGGCCTTGCTGGTGATTGCCAGCGGCGTGTTCGCGGTATTCCTCGCCGGCCTGGCCTGGTGGCGCATCTTCACCCTGCTCGGCGCCGCGGCGGCGGCGGCGCCGCTGCTGTGGCACTTCATGCACGAATACCAGCGCGACCGCTGGCGCACGCTGCTTGATCCCGAATCCGACCCGCTCGGCAATGGCTGGCACATCATCCAGTCCGAGATCGCGGTCGGATCCGGTGGCCTGGCCGGCAAGGGCTGGCACCATGGCACGCAGTCGCGCCTGGAATTCCTGCCCGAGCACACCACCGATTTCGTGTTCGCCGTATTCGCCGAGGAATGGGGCCTGATCGGCGTCGTCGCGCTGTTGGCGTTGTACCTGTTCATCGTCGGACGCGGTCTGGTCATCGCGGCCAACGCGCGCGATACCTATTCGCGCCTGCTGGCCGGCGCGATCAGCATGGCGTTCTTCGTGTACGTGATGGTCAACGGCGGCATGATCACGGGCCTGCTGCCCGTGGTCGGCGTACCGCTGCCGCTGATCAGCTACGGCGGTACTTCCGCCGTGTCGCTGCTTGCCGGATTCGGCGTGCTCATGTCGATCCACGCGCACCGCAAGTTCATGTCCGGATGATCATGTTTGGATGAAGCCGGCCATGCTAAGCTTTCGCGCCATCGGCACCATCGGCAGCAACATGCGGCGCAGCCTCGCGGTTTTGTGTACTTTTTCGTTTTGTGCGCTGCTCAACACCGTTGCGCCGGCCCAGCCCGCCGCCGACCCGGGCGCGGCGGAAAGACAGTTTGCCCGGCAGATGGCGCGCGAGCACGGCCTCGATGCGGCGGCGGTGCTGGAAATTCTCCACCGCGCGACCTACCGCCAGAGCGTGATCGACACGATGATGCGCCCGGCCGAAGCCAAGCCGTGGAAGGACTACCGGCCGATCTTCGTCACCGACCGCCGCGTCGCCGACGGTGCCGCGTTTCTTGACGACAACCGCGATTTGCTCGAGCGCGTCGGCCAACAGTACGGCGTGCCGCCGGAAATCATCACGGCGATCATCGGCGTGGAAAGCAACTATGGCCGCACGCCGATGCGCTATCGCGTGCTCGACGCGCTGGTCACGCTGGCATTCTACTACCCGCCGCGCCAGGATTACTTCCGCTCCGAACTGGCGCAATTGCTGTTGCTGAATTCGGCCGCGTTCCCGTACGCGCCGGACGCTCTCATGGGTTCCTACGCCGGCGCGATGGGCTGGCCGCAATTCATGCCCTCGAGCGTTGCCAAGTACGCGCGCGACGGCGATGGCGACGGCAAGATCGACCTGTGGAATTCCCTGCCGGACATCTGCGCCAGCGTCGGCAATTACTTCGAGGCGTTCGGCTGGCAAACCGGCGGTCCGGTGGCGTTGCGCGCGCAAGTCGCCGCAAATGCGCGCACGCTCGCTCCGAAAGGTCTGGATCCGGTCTATCCGCTGCAGCAACTGGCCGAATGGGGCTACTCGGCGGACGCGAAGCTCGATCCGGCGACGCCGGCAACGCTGCTGCGCCTGGACGGTGCCGATGGCCCCGAGTTCTGGATAACGTTCCGCAACTTCCAGGTCATCTCGCGTTACAACAAGAGTCCGCTGTATGCGATGGCGGTGTTCCAATTGAGCGAGGCGATCGCCGCTGCGGCCCGCGCGCCATGATGCAGTGGCGCATCCGCGCCGCGGTCGTGCTCGCGCTGCTCGCGCTCGGCGGTTGTTTCCAGCGCAAGGCGACGCGTCCATCGTCATCGGCGGCACAACCATCCGCGCCGCGCGGGTCCGGCGGGCGCTACGCCCAGGCGAACGATTCGACGCCGGCGCGGATTCCGGACATCAGCACGATCCCCGAGCCGGTGCCGCGCAACGAACCACGCTCGGCGTATGGCAACAAGTCGCCCTACAGCGTGCTCGGCGAAACCTATCGCGTGCTGCCGAGTTGCAAGGACTACGACGAGCGCGGCCTGGCCTCGTGGTACGGCAACAAGTTCCACGGCTACACCACGTCGAACTTCGAGAAATACGACATGTACGCCTACTCGGCCGCGAGCAAGGTGCTGCCGATTCCCTGCTACGTGCGGGTGACGAACCTGGAAAACGGCCGCAGCGCGATCGTGCGCGTGAACGACCGCGGCCCGTTCGTCGCCAACCGCATCATCGACCTGTCCTTCGTCGCCGCAATCAAGCTCGGCGTGTATCCGCAAGGCACGGCGATGGTCGAGGTGCGCGGTATCGATCCCGACCATCCGCAGCGCAGCGCGGAACCCGCACGCGGCGACGCGGTCACATCCGCGCCCGGGAAAACGCCCAAACCCCTGCTATACCTGCAGGTCGGCGCATTCGCGGACCCGGCCAACGCGGAACGCGCGGCGGCGCGGGTGCGCGCCGCGCATTTGGGCAGCGTCGCGGTGATTGCGGCGCGGATCGACGGCAAGACCCTGCGCCGGGTTCGGGTGGGCCCGCTGCGCGATGCCGCCGACGCCGATGCGCTGGCGCCGAAACTGCGCGCGCTGGGCTTGGGGGAAGTGCGGGTTTCCATAGATAATTGACGCAGCGATCCGCCGGGGACGGATCAAGTACACAGGCTCTGACGGATTCAATGATGAAATTTCCGCATTCTCTCGCTTTTCTTGCATTGCTTGCATTATCCGCATTGACTGCGCCGCTGGCAGCGGCACCGCACAAGCACAGGAAGGCCGCACCGGCGGCCACGCAGCCGGCCACGCCACCGGCGGACAAGGCCGCGCCCGCGCCGGCCGAACTGCCCACGCCCGATCCCGCGCCACGCCCGGCGCCCGGTGCGTTGAACGTGCCCATGCCGCCACCGCCGGCCTTGAATGCGAAGAGCTGGGTGCTGATGGATTACGCCACCGGCCAGATCCTCGCCCAGAACAATGCCGACGAACGCGTCGAGCCGGCGTCGATCACCAAGATGATGACCGGCTACATCGTTTCGGCCGAACTCGCCGCCGGCAAGATCAAGCTCGAGGATGCGGTGACGATCAGCGAGCACGCCTGGCGCGCAGGCGGCGCCGGCACCGACGGCTCGACCACGTTCCTGAAGGTCAACTCGCAGGTGCCGCTCAAGGACCTGCTCTACGGCATGATCATCCAGTCCGGCAACGACGCGGCGATCGCGCTGGCCGAGCATGTGGCCGGCTCCGAGGATACGTTCGCGAACCTGATGAACGAATACGCCGCCAGGCTCGGCATGACCGGCACGCATTTCGTCAACGCGACCGGCCTGCCCGATCCGAACCACTATTCCACGGCGCACGACATCGCCGTGCTGGCGCGGCACGTGATCCGCGACTATCCGAACGAATACAAGATCTACGCGATCAAGGAATTCGAGTGGAACGGCATCGTCCAGCACAATCGCAACGCGCTGCTGTGGCGCGATGCCAGCGTGGATGGCCTCAAGACCGGCCACACCAAGGAAGCCGGTTTCTGCCTGACCACCTCGGCCCAGCGCGGCGACCAGCGCCTG
>JAFEFP010000102.1 GCA_018240545.1 Pseudomonadota bacterium
ATCACTGATGCGATCGCGCGCATGAACCTGTCGCGCCGCGAATTCATCGGTGTGCTCGCCGCGGCGGCGGCCGCCGGCATGCCGTTGGCGCGCCGCGCGCTGGCCGGCGGCGATGCGCAGGCGCTGTACGCGGTGCCGAAGTTCGGCAATGTCGGCCTGCTGCATTTCACCGATTGCCACGCGCAATTGCTGCCGGTGTATTACCGCGAGCCGTCCGCGAACATCGGCGCGGGCGCCGCGCGCGGACAGCCGCCGCATCGGGTCGGCGAGGCGATGCTGAAGTTCTACGGCATCCGCCCGGGCACGCCCGAGGCGCATGCGTTCAGCTGCGTGGATTTCACCGCCGCGGCCCGACGCTACGGCAAGGTCGGCGGTTTCGCGCACCTGGCCACGCTCATCAAGCGCCTGCGCGCCGAGCGCCCCGGCGCCCTGCTGCTCGATGGCGGCGACACCTGGCAAGGATCGGCGCTGGCCTTGTGGACGCAAGGCCAGGACATGATCGACGCGCAGCTTGCGCTGGGCGTGGACGTGATGACCGGGCATTGGGAATTCACCTACGGCGCGCAGCGCGTGCAGGACGTCGTCGCCGGCGCGTTCAAGGGCAAGATCGATTTCGTCGCGCAGAACATCCAGACCGCGGATTTCGGCGATGCGGTGTTCCCGGCCCTGGCCCGGCGCAAGGTCAATGGCGTGGAGGTCGCGGTGATCGGGCAGGCGTTTCCGTACACGCCGATCGCGCACCCGCGCCGCTTCGTCAGCGACTGGTCGTTCGGCATCCAGCCCGAGAACCTGCAGAAGGTGATCGACCGGGCGCGCGCCTCCGGCGCCGCGGTCGTGGTCCTGCTCTCGCACAACGGCATGGATGTGGACGTGAAGCTCGCCGCGCAGGTGCGCGGGCTGGACGCGATCCTCGGCGGCCACACCCACGACGGCGTGCCGCGCCCGGTGGTGGTCGGCAACGGCGGCGGCCAGACCCTGGTCACGAATGCCGGCAGCAACGGCAAGTTCCTCGGCGTGCTCGACTTCGAGGTGAGGGACGGCAAGGTGCGCGATTTCCGCTATCGCCTGCTGCCCGTGTTCGCCAACCTGCTCGAGCCGGACAAGGACATGCAGGCGCTGATCGAGCGCCATCGCGCGCCGCATCGCGCCAGGCTCGAGGAAAAACTTGCGGTCAGCGATGGCCTGCTGTACCGGCGCGGCAATTTCAACGGCAGCTTCGACCAGCTCATCCTCGACGCGCTGCGCGCGGTCAAGGACACGCCGATCGCGTTCTCGCCGGGATTCCGCTGGGGCACCACGCTGCTGCCCGGCGAGCCGATCACGCGCGAGCGCCTGCTGGACCAGACCGCGATCACCTATCCGGCGGTAACGGTGAACGAATTCACCGGCGCGCAGATCAAGGCGATCCTCGAGGACGTGTGCGACAACCTGTTCAATCCGGATCCCTACTACCAGCAAGGCGGCGACATGGTGCGCGTGGGCGGCCTTAGCTACGCCTGCGCGCCGGCGGCGAAGTCCGGTGCGCGCATCAGCGACTTGCGCCTTGGCGGCAAGCCGCTGGATGCGGGCAAGAAATACAAGGTCGCCGGCTGGGCTTCGGTCGCCGACGGCGTGAGCGGCGATCCGGTGTGGGAGGTCGTCGAGCAGTACCTGCGCGCGCACCGAACGCTGGCACCGCCCAAAGTCGAGCAGCCGCGCCTGGTCGGCGAGAGCGGCGATCCGGGCTGGTCTGGCGCATGAGAACGTTGCGGCTCGTCGCGTTGGCGATCGTGTGCATCGGGGCGCTGGCCTGCGGTTGCGCCGTCGCCAAGCCAACCTGGGCGCCCAGCGCGATCGAGATGCCCGTGCATCAGGTCGGGCCGCACAGTTACTTCGTGGAGGGCCGGCTCGAGGAAGCCAGCGCCGCGAACCAAGGCTTCATCGCCAATGCAGGGTTCGTGATCACCGGCGAGGGCGTGGTCGTGTTCGATGCGCTCGGTTCGCCGGCGCTCGCCGACCGGCTGATCGCGGAAATCCGCAAACGCACGGCGCAGCCGATCACACGGGTCGTGATCAGCCATTACCACGCCGATCATTTCTACGGCATCCCGGCATTGCGGGCGGTGGGCGCGAAAATCTGGGCCGACGCGCGCGCCAAGGCGTACCTGGAATCCTCCGCCGCGCAGGAGCGCCTGGCGCAACGGCGCGCGCTGATCGGCAAATACCTTGGCGCGGACTTCACCCTGCCGCTGCCCGATCGCTGGATCGACCACGACGAGACGTTGCGCATGGGCGGCCTGACGTTGTCGCTGCACCGCCTCGGCCCGGCGCATTCGCCGGAAGACCTTGCCTTGCTCGTCGAGCCCGATGGCGTGCTGTTTTCGGGCGATGTGGTCTATGCCGGGCGCGTGCCCTTCATCGGCGAGGCCAGCACGCGCCTGTGGCTGACCGCGCTCGACCGCCTGCTCGCGATCCCGTGCCGGGTGATGGTACCGGGCCATGGCCCGGCTTCGGACACGCCGCGCCGCGACACTGCGCTCACGCGCGACTATCTGGTGTTCCTGCGCGCCCAGATGGGGCGCGCGGTGGCGAATTTCGATTCCTTCGACGCGGCCTACGCCAAAATCGACTGGGCGCAATTCAAGGCCCTGCCCACGTTCGATGCGGCGAATCGGCGCAATGCCTATGCGGTGTACCTGGAGATGGAACAGGAGTCGCTCGGGCAATGATCCGGTCAGGCCAATTTCACCAGCAGGCGCGCCAGTTCGTCCGAGGAGGCGCGCAATTCGGCCGGCCCCGAGCCGTCTTCGACATGGGCGATGAAGCTGCACGCCAGCATCTCGTAGAATGCACGATCCAGCGCGCGGCGCGCGGCAGTCATCTGCACCGCGACCTGTTCGCAGTCCGCGCCGTTCTGGACCAGCGCCTTCACGCCGCGCAATTGTCCTTCGATGCGGGCCAGGCGCGTGGCGATCTTCTTGCGCGCATCGCTTTCGGCCTGCATTTGCATTTTCCGTTTCTGCGCCGGCATCGGCAGCGCTCCTCATCGGCATTCGCGACAGGTTCGCATTTTGGCACAAGCGGCTCTTCGTCGAACAACCGCGATCCCGGTGCAGGCAATGCGCCGAACCGAAATCCGGCGGCGCGCCGCAGGCTGCCGCCATCCATTTTCCGCCCGAACCGCCGTGGGGCACGGGCAATCCGCCGATCGGCCAACAACGAAGGGTCCAGACCCAGAGGGAGGGTATCAACATGAGTACCGACATGCGCACGCATTCCATTCACGAAATCCGCCGCTACGGCCGGCGCGCATTGCTGGGCGCCGCCTTGCTTGCCGCAGCACCGTGGGCGCAAGCCACCGACGGCTATTTTTCGCACGGCTACGGCATGAAGGCCAAGGGTCGTGGCGGCGCCGCGGTTGCCACCGCCGACGATGCTTTCGGCGGCGCGAACAACCCGGCCACGATGGCCTTCGCCGGCGACCGGCTGGATCTGGGCATGGATGTGTTCAGCCCGCGCCGCGAGTCCTCGCGCAACGGCCTGGGTCCGGGCCTGGACGGGACTTCCACGAGCGGCCGCAACTGGTTCGGGATTCCGGAGTTCGGGTACAACCACCGCCTGAGCGACCAGTTCGCGCTCGGCGTCACCGTGTACGGCAATGGCGGCATGAACACCGATTACCCGGGCGGCGCGTTCAATTGCGGGCAGGGCGCGGCGAACATGCTGTGCGGCATGGGCCGGCTCGGCGTGGATCTGTCGCAGCTCATTGTCGCGCCGACGGCTGCCTATGCCTTTGCGCCGAACCAGTCGATCGGCATCGCGCCGCTGTTCGCCTACCAGCGATTCGCGGCGAATGGCCTGCAAGCATTCGCCGGCACACCCGGGCTGTCGAGCGCGCCCGACAAGGTGACGAACAACGATCACGACAGTTCCACCGGTGCCGGCGTGCGCATCGGCTATTACGCACAGCTCAACGAAACGTTCTCCTTTGGCGCGACGTATGCCTCGAAGATCGGCATGAGTCGCTTCTCCGATTACGCGGGGCTGTTTGCCGAGCGCGGCAAGTTCGACATCCCCTCGAACTTCGGCGTCGGTATCGCGTGGAAGGCCTCGCCGGCGCTGCGATTCGCGGCGGACTACGAGCGCATCAACTACAGCGACGTCGCTTCGGTTTCCAACCCGAGCCTGGTTCCGGCGCAACTGGGCGCGGGCAACGGGCCTGGCTTCGGCTGGAAAGACATCAACGTGTGGAAACTCGGCCTGGAATGGGCCAGTTCCGACCACTGGACCTGGCGTGTCGGCTACAACCGCAGCGACAATCCGATCCGGCCTGCCGATGTGACGTTCAATATCCTCGCGCCCGGCGTGGTTACCGACCACCTCACGCTTGGCTTCACGCACACGTTCGCGTCCGGCGGCGAGTTGACGATGGCGTACATGCACGCGTTCGATCATTCCGTGACGGGCACGTCGATCCTGCCGGCATTCATGGGTGGCACCCCCGCGGGCAGCGAGCGGATTTCGATGTACGAGGACTCGATCGGCATCCAGTACGAATGGAAACTGTAGACAACCCGCAGCGCCGGTGCGCGAGCGCATGCGGGACTTGCCGTTGCGATAGGATAGGGGGATGAACATCATCGACCTGTTGCAGTCCCCGTGGCCATGGTGGGTGACCGGGCCGTTGATCGGCATGGTCGTGCCGGTCCTGTTGCTGATCGGCAACCGCACGTTCGGCATTTCCTCGACGTTCCGTCACGTGTGGGCCGCCACCGCGCCATGCGGCCTTGCGTACTTCACCTACGACTGGCGCGCGGAGTCCTGGAACCTCGTGTTCGTCGCCGGCATTGCGCTCGGCGGCTATGTGGCGATGGCGTGGTTGACGCCGGCCGGCGCCGTCACGCACATGAGCGGCGCTTTCGCGGGCGAGTTGGCACGCGCGGGCATCGATCCGCACCAGAAGATCCTGCCGCGCGAGCTGTTTTCGTGGCATGGCCTGGCGACGTTGCCGACGCTGGCGGTAACGGTGCTCGGCGGATTGCTGGTCGGCTTCGGCGCACGCTATGCGGGCGGCTGCACCGGCGGGCACTCGATTGCGGGCATCGCCAGCTTCCAGCGCGCCTCGCTGGTCGCCACGCTCGCCTTCATGGCCGGCGGCTTCATCGTGGCCAATGCCCTGGTCCCGCTGCTGTTGGAGCACGTGCGATGAATGCCGTGGCGCAGACGCTGCAACCGGCGCCGGTAACGCGCAGCGGCGAGGCGGTGCGTGTCGTCGCTTACCTGCTCGCCGGATTGTATTTCGGCATCGTCCTGATCAAGGGCGAGGTCGCAGACTGGTTCCGCATCCAGGAGATGTTCCGGCTGCAAGCGTTCCATATGTATGGCGTGATCGGTTCGGCGATCGCCGTGGCCATGATCGGCATCTGGCTGTTGCGCCGCTTCGAGGCGCGTGCAGGCAATGGGCAGCGCGTCGCGGTGAAGCTCCGGCCGGCGGACAAGGGCCAGCTCTACGGCGGCCTTCTGTTCGGTTTCGGCTGGGCGCTGACCGGCGCCTGCCCGGGGCCATTGTTCGCCGAGGTGGGTGCCGGTTACAGCATAGTCGTGGTGGCCATCGCCGCGTGTTTCGCGGGGACCTGGCTGTACGCCAAGCTGCAAGGCAGGCTGCCGCACTGATCGCATGGCCCCGCATCGAGCAGGCGGGCAAACCAACCTGGGTGAAGGGATATGCCGAAGGCGGGGGTCCGCGCCGATGGTGCCAGGAGAGGACTCGAACAATTTACGCAACGTCTTGATGCGGCTACGTTAATTCAATTCGCATTTTTGCTTTACCAGCAGGATTACCATCTATTCCCGCCCGTGTGCAGACTATAACACGTCGAAAAAACCCGTCAGAGCCGGGCGCAGGGAAACGATGTTCTCTCACTGCCGCGCGTTGCTGCCGCGCCAGTGGGTGGGTCTGCATGATCAGTCTTGGATGCTCGTCAAAATGCCATCGTCGAAATACAGGTAAGTGGATTTTATCCATCCGTAGTGTCGGAAAACCCATTGCTCTCGCTCGCCGCGCTGGGTGGTCGTGCGGTTTTTCACGACTTCTCTTGAAGATAGCCACGGGTTGTAAACGCAGCAGCGCCCGGCCGAGTTCAACACGCTCTCGACTTCCGCAATCGTCATGCCGATGCGCGGCTTCCACGCCTCCCAATCGACTTGCACGGGCTTCTGCGGGGGAGCCGCAGTT
Organism: Pseudomonadota bacterium; assembly: GCA_018240545.1. Lineage (GTDB taxonomy): Bacteria > Pseudomonadota > Gammaproteobacteria > Xanthomonadales > Rhodanobacteraceae > Rudaea. The sequence continues at coordinate 6,215 of JAFEFP010000102.1, forward strand.
CCGGTGCATGCGGCTTCGGACCACTTCCCGTTCTTGTCCTGGCATTTGTAGCTCGCCGCGTGCGCGGTCGCGGCGAGCAGCAAAGCGGCAAGAATGGCGATCGTTCGCATTGGCTCATCTCCGCATGGAAACGATTGTAAATCTTAGCGCGTGGCGCTCGCCGACAAATACACGCTCTACTACACCCATGTTTACCGACAAGTCGCTAATATCACCCTGAATCCTTCGGGCCAGCGTTGCGCACAATCCTCAGCTGCGGCCGGCGCCGCCCGCTATTTGGCTCGATCAATTTTTCGACGATGCCTTTCACGATCGCGACGGCCTCCTCGTCGAGTGAATCGAAGTTCGGCAATAGGCCGGCCGCAACTTTCAGCATTTCCGAGAGTGAAAATTGGTTAGAGACCGGATTGTGCGATGCTTTGGCGAGCATTTGAATGAAACTGAGTGCGGCATCGGCAATGGGGTCGAGTGCGCAATACTTGCCTTCGACCTCGATTTTCCATATGCCAGCGGCGGCCCGTTTCATTTGTAGATGCTGTTGTTGCGCTGTAGCGCGACGGCCTGGAGCAGGCCGGTCAGATCATCGGCCTGCTGCGAATTGGCAAGCACAATGTTCACC
>JAFEFP010000103.1 GCA_018240545.1 Pseudomonadota bacterium
CGAGGTGGAAGGCGAACACGTTTTCCGTGTCGCGTTGCCAGGGGATTGGCTTGCCGTTGGCGCGGAAGACGATGCCGGCAAGTTTGTCGGCGGGGCCGCGGGGGGCGTGGTTTCCCGGCATCCATTGCGGATACAGCAAAGTGAGTTGGCCGGGTGGCGCCGGGATCTCTTCACGCACGCGGAACACGCGGTGATCGAGGTCGGTGGCGTCGACGTGCAGGCGAAGCGTGCCCGGATACGGCGTATCCAGCGCTGGCGGAGTGTCGGTGGCGTGCGCGGCTGCGAAGAGCACGAGCGCCACGATGGCGATGATGTGTTTCATGCAGTGTCCCCGATGGCTTGCGGCAATGCGACGGCGGAGTTCGCGAGGGCCGTTGCCGACGGGTGTCATCTTGCGTGAAATTGGCCGTGGAGTCGAATTTCATTTCCGTCCAGGCGCGTATTCCTGTCACACTCCGGTAACCGGATTGGCGCTGCGCCGTAGCATTCGACCTGGATACTGCGCACCGGCAAGTACCCACACCCGAGCAGGACAATCATGCGCCACACCCCGATTGCCGCCGCCTTGGCCGCCGTACTGATGACTGCTTCGGCGGCCGCCCATGCCGATGCCCCGACCGGTACCATGCTGAGCGGCAAGACCTTCATCGATTTCTCCAACCTCGATCAGACCAGGAACGGCAGCGACACGGCGAATGCCGGCACCGGCCTGGACGTGAAGCGCTTTTACCTCATCATCGAGCACAAATTCGACGATTTCTGGTCGGCAGGCCTCACCACCGACATCAACTACACCTCGAGCAACGGGGGGACCCGGTTGTTCGTGAAAAAGGCCTGGGTGCAGGCCAATATCAGCAACGATTTCAAGCTGCGCGCTGGTGCCGACGACATGCCGTGGATTCCCTTTGTCGAAAGCCTGTACAGCCTGCGCTACGTCGAGAACACGCTGATCGACCGCCTGAAATACGGCACTTCGTCCGATTGGGGACTGCACGCGTTCGGCAGCGGCGACAACCTGTGGAACTACAACGTCGCCGTGGTCAACGGCGCCGGCTACAAGAATCCGTCGCGCAGCGACAGCGTCGACGTCGAGTCCCGCTTCGGCATGACCCCGCTGCCGGGCCTGACCTTCGCAGTCGGCGGCTACCGTGGCGAACTGGGCAAGGACACGGCGAATCTGCCATCCGGCTCCACGCGCACGGCGAATCGCCTCGATTTCATCGCCGCCTACGTCAATCCGCACCTGCGCATCGGCACGGAATACTTTCACCAGCACAACTGGAACAACGTGCTGACCACGGGGCCAAAGGATTCCGCCGATGGCTACTCGATCTGGGGTCAGTACACGTTCGCGCCGGACTACTCCGTCTTCGCGCGCTACGACCACGCCAACCCGAGCAAGGACATCGATCCGCAGCTCAAGGACACGTACTACAACGCAGGCGTGGAATGGAACGCACGCAAGGGCGTGCGCCTGGCGGCCGTGTTGAAGCACGAAAAACTCGCCGACGCGGCGAATACCACGCGGAGCAACGAAATCGGCGTGTGGGCAGAAATCGCGTTTTGACGATCGGGCTCCCGCCTGGATCAGGGTTGCGGGCGCTGCGGCGTCCGCTTTTTTTTCACCGCGTCTTGTGCCGGTACTCGCACACATCGCGAATGATGCAGTTCGGGCAATCCGGCTTGCGCGCCTTGCATACGTAGCGGCCGTGCAGGATCAGCCAGTGGTGGGCGTCGCGCTTGAATTCGTCCGGCACGAGCTTGTCGAGCTTGTCTTCGACCGCGCGCACGGTCTTGCCCGGTGCGAGCCCGGTGCGGTTGGCGACGCGGAAGATGTGGGTGTCGACCGCAATCGTCGGCTCGCCGAACGCGGTGTTGAGCACCACGTTCGCCGTCTTGCGGCCAACGCCGGGCAGGGCTTCGAGCGCTGCGCGAGATCGCGGCACTTCCCCGTGATGTTGTTCGACGAGGATCGCGCAGGTCGCGATGACATTCTTCGCCTTGGTGTTGAACAATCCAATGGTGGAGATGTGGCGTTTGAGCTTGTCCTCGCCCAGCGCAAGGATATTTTCCGGCGTTCCTGCCAGCGGGAACAGCCGTCGCGTGGCCTTGTTCACGCCGACGTCGGTGGCCTGCGCGGAGAGCATCACCGCGATCAGCAACTGGAAGGGCGTGGCGTATTCGAGTTCCGTGGCCGGCTTCGGATTCGCTTCGCGCAGACGGCGGAAGATTTCCGCGCGCTTGGCCGCGTTCATGTGCCCACGGCCTTCTTCGCGCGAGCCCGCGCAAGCGCGGCGGCGACGGCATCGCCGGCGTCGACTCGCGTCTTGCGCGCGGCCAATTCCGCCGCGCGTTCGGCTTCCCGGCGCGCCAGACGTCCTTGGTGCGCCGTGAATCGGCCACGGTATTTTTCGGCATCCGCCGCGGTCTTGGCCGGCACCATGGCGATGCAATCGACCGGGCACGGCGCGACGCACAGCTCGCAGCCCGTGCATTCGTCGGCAATCACGGTGTGCATGAACTTCGCCGCGCCGACGATGGCGTCCACCGGGCAGGCCTGGATGCATTTGGTGCAGCCGATGCAGGCGTCTTCGTCGATGAAGGCGACGTCGCGCGGTTTTTCCGCGCCGTTGGCGGGATTCAACGGCAATGGCACACGCTCGAGAAAGTCCGCGAGCGCGGCAATGCCCGCCGCGCCGCCGGGCGGGCACTGGTTGATTTCCGCTTGCCCGCCCGCGATCGCGTTGGCGTAGTCACGGCAAGTCGGAAAACCGCAGCGCGTACACTGGGTTTGCGGCAACAGCGCGTCGATGCGTTCGGCGAGGGTCGTCATCCCGGCCTGGCCAAGTGCGGCAAGGAAAATTCGAGATTCTTCCGCACGCGCTCGCGCTCCGCGGTCGGAAGCCTTGGGTCGGCGAGCAGCGCGCGGCACAGCGACGCGCTTTGCGCGTAATCGCCGCACCAGTAGCTGGCGATGGCCAGCTCGTCGCGTGCGCGCCAGTCGTGCACGGTGCGGTCGATGAACAGCACGTCGTCGGGTACCGGCAGATTGGCGGCAACCTGCGCGAAGTGGCGGGCGAGATTCCAGCGCTGGTGCAGGCGAAAATACCGCGCCAGTTCGCACGGCGCTTCGGCGCGGCGCGGCCGACTGTCGCAGGCATCCAGATAGGCGGCGACGACATCGGCATAGGACGCCCCGCTGCGTTCTTTCAGGACACCGACCTGGAATTTGGAGAAGTACACTTCTTCGGCCCAGCCGCCCATGGTCAAGCGCTTTTCGTACTCGGCAATCGCACCGGGCAGATCGCCGGCGTCGCGCAGGCTCTGGGCGAGGTAGAACCGGTAGCGCGCGTTGTCCGGTTCCCGTGCGAGCGCCGCGCGCAGGACTTCGGCGTCGCGCGTGAATTTTTCGGTCGCTGACTGGCGGCTGCGCGCACCATCGTTGTGGATGTGGATGCGCAGGCCGGGCAGATATTGCGCCTGCGCCAGTTGCGGCGAAACCAGCGCTTCGTGCAGCACGCCTTGCCACTGCCATCCGGCATCCAGGCGCGGCAGGGCAGGGCGGCGATAGCGCAATTCGTTGTAGACGATTTCGAACAGATAACCGGGTGCCGTCAATGCCGGCCAGGTGAATCCGGCGTCCGCTTCGAGCGCATCGTCGGCATCGATGATCAGGGCGTAGTCGCCGTATTTCCCGGCCAGCGCCAGCGCCTCATTCCGGTTGCTGGAAAAATCCACCCACGGTCGTTCGATCAGTTCGCCGGGCAGATCCGCCATGAACCGGCGGACGATGTCCTGCGTGCCGTCCGTGGAGCCGGTATCGGCAATCGCCCAGGCATGAATGAACGGTTTGACCGAGCGCAGGCAGCGCTCGATCACCGGCGCTTCGTTCTTGACGATCATGGACAGGCAGATGCGCATGCGCGCTACTTCACCGGCATTCCCGCCTTGGCGCCGGCATCGGCATCGAGCAGGTGCAGATCGCCGCCGCCCGTGCCGGCGGAAAGGATCATGCCTTCGGATACGCCGAAGCGCATCTTGCGCGGGGCGAGGTTGGCGATGAACACGACCTTGCGACCCACGAGTTTTTCCGGTTCCTGATAGGCGGCGCGGATGCCGGAGAAAATCTGGCGCTGGCCGAGTTCACCGGCATCGAGCAGGAAGCGCAGCAATTTGTCAGAGCCAGCAACGAATCCGCATTCGAGCACGGTGCCGATGCGCAGGTCGAGCCTGGCGAAGTCGTCGATCGAGATCGTCGCGGCTTCCGGCTTCGTGGTTTCGGGGGCTGCCGTTGCTGCGGGCGCGGCGGACGGTTGCAGGTTTTCTTTCGAGGCTTCGATCATGGCGTCGATTTTCTTGGTGTCGATGCGCGTTGCGAGCGCGGAGAATTCGTTGATAGCTGCGTCGAGCCGCGGTTGCGCGGCGGCATCGAAGTGCGCGATCTCCTCGCCAAGGAACGCGAAGGCGCGCGCGGCGGTGGCCGGCACCACGGGCGCCAGCCAGATCGCGAGCAGGCGGAAATAGTTGAGCGCCAGCGTGCACACGACATGCAATGCGTCGCGCTTGGATTCGTCCTTGGCCATCGTCCACGGCGCATGCTCGGCGATATAGGCATTCGCCGTGTCCGCGACCTCGACGATCAAACGCATCGCGGCGGCGTAATCGCGCGCTTCGTACAATGCCGCGCAGGCGGATAATCTCTTCGCAGCGTCGGCATAGTTCGCGGTTTCCGTTGCTGGCAACGACGCGGCCAGCTTGCCATCGAAGAACTTGTGCACGAATCCGGCGCAACGGCTGGCGATGTTCACCCACTTGCCGACGAGGTGCGAATTGACGCGCTCCTCGAACGCCTTCATGTCCAGATCGACATCGGCAAGGGTCGGTCCCAGTTGCGTGGCGAAGAAGTAGCGCAGGTAGTCGGCGTCAAGATGATTCAAATACGTGCGCGCCTCGATGAAGGTACCGCGCGACTTGGACATCTTCGCGCCGTTGACGGTGAGGAATCCGTGCACGTTCACCGCCGTCGGCGTGCGCAAGCCCGAACCGTGCAGCATCGCCGGCCAGAACAGGGTATGGAAGTAGATGATGTCCTTGCCGATGAAGTGGATCATTTCGGTATTCGAATCGACGGCGATGAAGCGCTCCAGATCTGCAGGCTTCAATCCGTTGCGACCGCTGTCGCACAGTTCCTTGAACGCGGCGAGGTAGCCGACCGGCGCGTCGACCCAGACGTAGAAATACTTGCCCGGCTCGCCGGGAATCTCGAATCCGAAATACGGCGCATCGCGCGACACGTCCCAACTGCGCAGGCCGTCGGCGAACCATTCCTGCAACTTGTTCACGACCTCGGGTTGCAAGCCGCCTGCATCGCGTCGCGCGACCAGCCAAGCCTTGAGCATGGTTTCGAAGTCGGCAAGCTTGACGAAGAAGTGAGTTGACTCCTTCAACTCCGGCGTCGCGCCCGACACCACTGAATACGGATTGATCAGGTCGGCCGGCGTGTACGCGGTGCCGCAGACCTCGCAGCCGTCGCCGTACTGGTCTTTGCTGTGGCACTTGGGACACTCGCCCTTGATGTAGCGGTCCGGCAGGAACATCGCCTTGACCGGATCGTAGAACTGCTTCACCGGCCGCGATTCGGTATGGCCATTCGCTTTCAACGCCAACCAGATGCGCGCGGTCAGCTCGCGATTGGCGTGCGTGTGCGTGGATGAGTAATGATCGTAGGCGACGCCGAAATCGCGCAAGTCCGCGCTGTGCGCCTTCCACACGCCATCGATCAGCGCCTCGGGCGTGATGCCTTCCTTCTCGGCGCGCAGCATGATCGCGCTGCCGTGCGCGTCGTCGGCGCAGACGAAGTGGACACGGTGCCCGGCCATGCGCATCGCCCGCACCCAGATGTCGGACTGGATGTGCTCGAGCATGTGGCCCAGGTGAATCGGGCCATTCGCGTAGGGCAGGGCGGAGGTGACGAGGATTTCGCGCTTTGTCATCGCGCGATTATCGCATGATGTCGCGTTGGATCACGCAGCGTGTCCGGCGACGATGCGGCGTTGGGCCGTAGTTGCTCCGTTGGATTATTGGGTGTACGATAATTCGCGTGAACGTGGAGTTCGATCCGGCCAAGCGTGAAAAGACCCTGGCCATGCGTGGGCTGGATTTCGCCCGTGCCGCAGAGGTCTTCGCCGGACATCATTTCACCGCACCGGACTTGCGCACGGGGTACGGTGAGGAACGCTACATCACCGTCGGCAAGCTTGATGGGCGCATGGTCGTGATGGTGTGGACACCGCGCGGCGCGATTCGCCGCATCATCAGCCTGAGGAAAGCCAATGATCGCGAAAAAGCGCGCTACGCGCAAAAACTGGGTTGATCCGGACGACGCACCGGAACTGACCGACGAATTTTTCGAGCGCGCCGACGAATATCGTGGACGTAAAAAAGTGCGTCGCGGTCGCCCAAAATCGGCTGCGCCAAAACTGCCCGTGAAACTTCGGCTCGATCCTGACCTGGTAGCCGCGCTGCGCGCGACGGGCGAAGGTTGGCAGACGCGCGTGAACGATACCCTGCGCGCGACCTTCGTGCTGTCCGGACGATTGTAGCAAGTTGCCGAATCAGGAATAGAGACAAATTTTTACAAACCCGATTGTTGCCAGCAATCCTACCAGCAACAGCAGTGTCTTTCGGTCAAGCGTTGGAGCCTCAACTCTCGTTGTGGCAGGCATAACTTCCACCGCTCCAATGTCGCACCGAGCACTTTGTGGGCGAGATACACCACGCTGGTCTATCGCAGGT
>JAFEFP010000104.1 GCA_018240545.1 Pseudomonadota bacterium
CTGACGGCGCGCCGTCGGCGCCGCTGCAATCCGGACAGGTCCTCTGGCGCACGGCAGGCACCGCAACGCGGCCCGATGCGGGCATCCCGGAACGCTTGCGCACCGCGTTCTTGCATGCCGGCGAGTTCAATCGCGACGCCGAAAAATATCGCGCGCAAATCGACGCTGCGCCGCCCGACGCGGTCGAACGCGGCGCGCCACCGGCGCTGGCCGCGCTGTTCCGTGCGGCCGATTGGCTGGCAATGCACTTTCAGAAGCGCGTGCACCTGGCGATGCGCGTGATTTACACCTCGGCCGCGCTGATGGGCATGGCCTTCGCGGTCTACGACAATCTCACGAACGCCGATGCATTCATCTTCCTTTTTCTCGTGCTGTTCGCGATCGGCATCACGATCAGCACGCTTGCCGCGCGCCGCGAATGGCACCGCAAGTACCTGGATTGCCGTACTCTCGCCGAAGGCCTGCGCGTGCAGGGTTTCTGGCGCCGCGCCGGCATTTCGCTCACCGACGATCCGGAATTCGCGCACGACAGCCTGCTGCAGAAACAGGACATCGAGCTGGACTGGGTGCGCGATGCCATGCGCAGCGCCGACCTGGTGCGCGAACCCGAGACCGGGAATGCGCGCGACGGCCGGCTGCGCGATGTCATTGCCGAATGGGTCGGTGCCGGCGACACCGGCCAACTCGGCTACTACCGGCGCAAGGCCGTCCAGCGCGAGCGCAGTTACCGGATCACCGAGCTGACCGGCACGATGAGCCTGTATGCCGGCATCGCGATCAGCGTCGTGCTGGCGGCATTCGTGTTTCGGCTTTCCGTCGACGCCAAGAACGAACTGATCGTGCTGATGGCGGTTTTCTCCGTCGCCGGCGCCGTGCGCGAAGCCTATGCCTACCGCAAGGCCGACAAGGAACTGATCAAGCAGTACCGGTTCATGCGCCGCCTGTTCGGCGATGCGCGCAAGGCGCTGGACGCGGCGGCCGATGCCGACGAACAGCGCGAGATCCTGCGCGCGCTGGGCGAGGCGGCGCTTGCCGAGCACGCCGAATGGGCCATGATGCATCGCCAGCGCCCGCTTGAGCACGGTCGCATGTGAGGTTCAGGTCAACGCCTTGGCATGATGGCGCAGATGGTCGCCGATAAAGCTCGCGACGAAAAAATAGGAATGATCGTAGCCGGGCTGCATGCGCAGGTGCAGCGCCTGCCCGGCCCGCGCGCAGGCGTCCCGCAGCAGTTCCGGACGCAGTCCTCCCATCAGTGGATCGGCGTCGCCCTGATCGACCAGGATCGTGCCTGGGAAGCGCTGGTGCGCGAGCAGTTCGCAGGCGTCGTATTGCTTCCATGTCTCGCGATCCTCGCCAAGATAGCGCACGAACGGATGCCAGGGCTTCCAGTTGTTTTGCATCGGCGCGCAAATCGGCGCGAGGGCGGACAGCGAACGGTAGCGTCCGGAATTCTTCAATGCGATCGTGAGCGCGCCGTGCCCGCCCATCGAATGGCCGAAAATGCCTTCGCGGCGCATGTCTGCGGGAAAATTCGCCGCGATCAGCGCTGGCAATTCTTCGGTGACATACGTGTACATGCGGAAATGCGCCGACCACGGGGACTGTGTGGCATCGAGGTAGAAGCCGGCGCCGGCGCCGAAATGCTCCTCATCGGCCTCGCCGGGAATACCGGTGTTGCGCGGACTGGTATCCGGCACCACCAGCATCAGGCCCAGTTCCGCCGCCACCCGCTGCGCGCCGGCCTTGAGCGTGAAATTCTGCTCGGTGCAGGTCAGCCCGGACAGCCAGTACACGACCGGCACGCGGCCGTGCGCGGCCTGCGGCGGCACGAATACGGCAAGGTTCATCGGTCCGTTGCAGGCCGATGACCGGTGCCGATGGAAACCCTGCGTACCGCCGAAGCAGCGGTGCGTGGACAGGGTTTCGGGCGCGGTCACGGGCCAGTATACTTTTTCAACCAGGCCATGACCGTATCATGCCAGAGCACGCTGTTCTGCGGTTTCTGCACCCAGTGGCTCTCGTCCGGGTAATGCAGGAATTCGCTCGGAATGCCGCGCCGCTGCAACGCCGTGAATGCAGCCAGACCCTGCGACAGCGGAATGCGGTAGTCGCGATCCGAGTGCACGACCAGCATCGGCACGTGCCAGTCCTTGACGTGGTCGATCGGATTGAATTTCTCGTAATTTTCCGGATGCTCGTACTGCGTGCCGCCGTTCTCGTGTTCCTCGAACCACAATTCTTCCGTCGCGTAATACATCATGCGCGCATCGAACACGCCGTCGTGGTCGACCAGGCACTTCCATGGCTGGTTCCACACGCCGGCAATCCAGTAGGTCATGTAGCCGCCATAGCTCGCACCCAGCGCACAGGCGCGCGTGCCGTCGAGGTAGGGGAATTTCTCCAGCGCTGCGGCCCAGCCCTTTTGCAGGTCTTCCAGCGGGCGGTCGCCCCAATGCTGGCTGATCGCGTCGGTGAAGGCCTGACCATAGCCGGTCGATCCGTGGAAGTTGATCGCGACGACGCCGAAGCCGGCGCCGGCGTAGGTTTCCGGCGTCCAGCGGTAATGGAATTCGTTCGTCCACGCACCCTGCGGGCCGCCGTGGATCAGGAACGCGACCGGGTACTTCTGCCCGGGCTTGGCATCCACCGGCGGCATCGCGTAACCGTGCACGGTGTCGCCGTTCCAGCCCTTGAACGTGAACCAGGTCGCCTTGCTGAAGCGGATGTCGGCGAGGCGCGCGGCGTTGACGTCGGTCAGGCGCGCAAGCTTGCCGTTCGCGTAGCGATACAGGTCCGTGGGATTGGCGAAGTCCTGGCGCGCGACGATCAAGTCCTTCGCGCCGACCGCAACCCCGGTCACGGTGCCGTCGCCGACCAGGCGCGTGGCCTTGCCGCTGGCGATGTCGACGCCGAACAGGGCGTGGTCGCCGTTGTCGTCGACGGCTGTGTACAGCGTCTTGCCGTCGGCGGACAGTTGCGGCGGCCCGGCCGAGCGATCCCAGTGCGGATCGATTTCACGGGCCGCACCCGTGGCGAGGTCGAGCGCCATGATGCCGAAGCGGTCCGCTTCGAAACCCGGCACCTTCATGGCAAGGTAGTACAGTGTCTTGCCATCGTGCGAAGGCAGGGGGTAGGCGTCCCAGGCCTTGTTCGCGGCGGTGAGGTTCTTCGGTGCGGACGAGCCGTCCGCGGGAACGGAGTAGACGTCGAAATTCGTCGACCACGGTTCGGTCTTGCCGGCGATGCGCACGTCGAAGTAAACCGTCTTGCCGTCGGGCGAGAAGGAAAACTCCGTGTCGTCGCCGAAGGGCCTGGATGGAACGTCGCCGTCGATGCCCTTGGTCAGCAGGCGCGGCAACGCAACCATGGCCTTGCCGCCGCGCGGCGCCAGTGCCGGGGCGATATAGAGCTGCGAACGACGGCCGTCGGACCAGGTATCCCAATGGCGCACGAACAGGCGATCGTAGACGTGACCGGTCGCTTTCTCCAGCCCCGCGACCGGCGTGCGCTTCGTGCAGACCTTCTCGGCACAGTCCTCGAACACGTCGATGGACAGCAGCATCGCCGTTCCGTCCGGCGACAGCCTGAAGGTGTTGATGTCGGCGGGCCATGGCGTTTCACTCGTGGGTGCGACTCCGGGAATCGCCGCCATGCGCCATACGCGCGTGTACTCGTCGCCCGTGGCTTGCGCAAGATAGTAAATGGATTTTCCATCCGCCGACCAGCGCGGGGTGGATGCATTCAACGCCTTGTCCGTCAGGCGCGCGGGCTTCGCGCCCGGCATGGACAGATCCAGCATCCAGATGCCGTTCATGCCCTTGCTTTCCGCGTAATCGGTTTCGCGCATGGAAAACGCAAGGTGCTTGCCGTCCGGCGACAACTGCGGATCGCTGACGCGATTCATCATGACCAGGTCATGCACGTCGAACGGATGCGAGGCGGCGATGGCGCCGGTGGCAACCACTACAGCGCAAAGTGCGAACAAAGGTCTCACGGTCGACTCCTGCTTCTCCTGCCGTCATCCCGGCAGGGATTGCCGGGATCCAGAACGCAGGGATGCGATGTTGCGGATACTTCCGAAGCTGCCATCCATGGCTACTGGATTCCGGCACTCCATGCCGGAATGACAAAAGATATTACGCCGCGCGACCCATGCGACCAATCCAGCGGTACAGCACGACGGTGACGGCGACGAAGGCGATGCCGCCGATCCAGATCGCGGCGGTTTCGAAGCCTGGGCCAACCAGCGCCGCCGGCGACGCATTGCCCGAGAACGCGACGATCGCGGCAAAGATCACGCCGAGCAGGCTCTCGCCGACGATCAGGCCGGAGGCAAGCAGCACGCCCAATTGCTTGACCGCGTCCGCCTTCGGTCCACGTTCGGCGCGACGGTCGAACCAGGCCCCGGCCAAAGCGCCCGCAACGACCATCAGCGTGGTCGAAGTCGGCAGGTAAATGCCCAGGCCCACGGCCAACGGAGGCAGGCGTGCGCTGGACTTCATCATGCCCAGGATCTCATCGAGGAGGATGATCGCCACGCCGATGCCGGCGCCGATGGCAATCAGGCTCCAATCGATGTTGTTCGTGATCACGCCCTGCGCGAGCGCCGAAATCAGGCCGGCCTGCGGCGCGGGCAACGCACGCGCGGGATCGGCGCCCGGCGCGCCGACGAAGCCATAGGCGTGCTGCAACAGGTCCAGCACCGGCGGAATCACGATGGCGCCGGCGATCACGCCAATGACCAGCGCCCATTGTTGCAGCGACGGTGTCGCATCGACGAGTTGGCCGGTTTTCAGGTCCTGCAGGTTGTTGTTCGCGATCGAGGCCACCGCGAACACGATCGAGGTGATGAACAGCGCGAACGCGACCAGCGCCTTGCCGGCTTCGGCCGGCACCAGGGATTTGACGAACAGCACCAGCAACAGCGCAGCAATGATGACGACGAGGATGCCGATGCCCGACAGCGGGCTGTTGCTCGATCCGATCAGGCCGGCCATGTAACCGCACACGGCCGAGACCAGGAAACTCAACACGATCACGAACAGCACGCCGCCCAACGCGAGCAACATCGCGTGATCGCCGAGCCCGGCGACGCCGGCGAAATGCCACAACAACCAACCGACCGGGACCAGGCAGGCCAGCGTGATCAGGCCGACCGTGCCGATGGGCATGTCGTGTTCGGTGCGCGGCATCGTGTCGAGCTTGCCTTCCTTGCGCGCGCGCGAGGCGCGCATCGCGCCGGCCAATCCGCCAACCACGGGTTTGACCAGTTTGGCCAGCGTCCAGATCGCCGCCACGGCGATGGCGCCGGCGCCGACGAAGCGCACGTAGTGGCTCCACGCCGCTTGCGCCACGTCGGCCGCCGCGCCCGCTTCCGGATGCAGCGCGGTAAAGTGCGGCACCGCCCAACCCCAGCCGATCAGCGCGCCGACCAGCATCGCCACGCCGACCCACAGACCGACCAGGTGGCCGACCGCGAACAGCGCGAACGACAGGCTGAAGTCATAGCCGGTCGCGCTGGATTTTTCATCGCCGCCGAGGCGGAAATACTGCGCGACGTCGCTGGCGAAGATCTTCGTCTGCACGATGACGTAAAACACCGCCGAGACGATGGAGCCCCAGACCACGGCTTTCAGACCCGCGCTGCTTGCATCCACGGATTCGGCGGCGTTTCCCTTGACTTCGCCGGCGCCGACCTTGAGCACCTCGGCACAGGCCACGCCTTCCGGATAAGGCAAATCGGAATCGGTAACCAGGGCGCGCCGCAACGGGATCGTGTACATCACGCCCAAAATGCCGCCGGTCGCGCAGATGCCGAACGTCACCCAGAACGGAAAGCCCGTCCACCAGCCGACGATGATGAGCCCGGGCAGCACGAAGATGATCGAGGACAGCGTGCCCGCAGCGGATGCCACCGTCTGCACGATGTTGTTTTCCTGGATCGTGGCGTCGCGCATGGCCTTGAGGATCGCCATCGAGATCACCGCCGCAGGAATCGAAGTCGAGAACGTCAAGCCGGCTTTCAGGCCAAAGTAGACGTTCGCCGCCGTAAACACGATCGTGATGACGATGCCGATGATCAGGCCGCGGAAGGTGAATTCGGTGCGCGCATTGGCGCTGGAGGCTGGCTGGTTCACGCTGGGAGCGCCTTCGCAAGACGGAAGCCGCAGTATCGCAGACCCGGCCGGGTTTGCGCATTCCGCAGTGCAACTTTGCAACCCGACGCCAGGCTACCCGTCCACAGACGGACGGGCAGCCCTTGTGTCAGTGCCGATGAGTGCGCAGGTTCAGCATCCCGAGCACGCCAAGCAGCCCCAGCATCGACAACAGCATCCATCGAGTATCGATCGGAGTTGGCACGACCGCCGCCGCCTGTCCCACGAGCGTCGATGCGCTGGAGCTGACCTGGGTGGTCTGGTCGCTCGTTGCCGTTGCCGTATTCACCAAAGTCCCCGAGGCGGTCGCTGCGATATGGAACGTCACAACGGGAATCGTCACGCTTTGGCCTGGCGCCAGATTGCCGAGGCTGCACGGGAAACCACCCGTGCAGGGCGCTCCCGCGGACATGTATGTCAGCTGCGCCGGGGATGGATCGTCCAGGATCACGTTCGTGGCGGTCGCCGAACCATTGTTCGTCACGGTGATGGTGTAGGCGATATTGCCGCCTGCTGTCGCTGTGGACGGGCCTGTCTTGAGCACCGTCAAATTTGCTGCGTTCACCGGCACCGTCACCGTGCTCGTGCAGTCGCTACCCGCCGGACAGGCCGGATCGCCTCCGCCCGTCACG
>JAFEFP010000105.1 GCA_018240545.1 Pseudomonadota bacterium
CGAGGACGATCCGCGCGTACCGATCCAGAACGCGCGTGAAATGCGCGACGCGCTGGAAAAGGCCGGCAAGCCGGTCGAGTACATGACTCGGCCCAAGGAAGGCCACGGCTTCTTCAAGGAACAGAACAACATCGACCGCTACAACATGACCGAGGCATTCCTGCTCAAGTACCTCGGTCCGGGAGCGCCGGTGGCGAACTGAACCGCTCGCGATGAGCGAAACGACAACGCCCGGCCAAGCGCCGGGCGTTGCATTTTGGGGATACGCTAACGCCATGAATCGCCTCGCCCACGAATCCAGCCCCTACCTGCGTCAGCACGCGGACAACCCCGTCGACTGGTGGCCGTGGTGCGACGAGGCGCTGGCCGCCGCGCGCGCGCAGGACAAACCGATCCTGCTGTCGATCGGCTACTCGGCCTGTCATTGGTGCCACGTGATGGCGCACGAGAGTTTCGAGGACGCGGGCACCGCGGCGCTGATGAACGAGTTGTTCATTTGTATAAAAGTGGATCGCGAGGAACGCCCCGACCTCGACCGCATCTACCAGCTCGCGCACCAGGCCCTGACCCGGCGCGGCGGCGGTTGGCCGCTGACGGTGTTCCTCACGCCCGACGATCACCTGCCGTTCTACGCCGGCACGTATTTCCCGCGCGAGGCGCGCTACGGCATGCCGCCGTTCGCGCACGTGCTGCGCGAGGTGCGGCGCTGGTGGGACGAGCGCCGCGAAGAGGTGCGCGCGCAGAATTCCGCACTGGCGGAATTTCTTGCCGATCACGGCCGCGGCGAATCCACGCCGGTTGCGCTGAACGACGCGCCGATCCGCGCCGCGCTGGAACAAATTGCCGCGAGTTTCGATCCGGAGTTTGGCGGTCATCGCGGCGCGCCGAAGTTTCCGCACTGCACGGAAATGGAGTTGCTTCTGGACCTCGACAAGCCGAAACAGGCCGAATTCACCCTCGCGCGCATGGCCGATGGCGGCATCCACGACCAGATCGGCGGCGGCTTCGCGCGTTACAGCGTGGACGAGCGCTGGGAAATCCCGCACTTCGAGAAGATGCTTTACGACAACGCGCAGTTGCTGCCGCTGTATGCCGGTTGTGGTCGCGCCGACGTCACGCACGGCATCCTCGGCTGGCTGTTGCGCGAGATGACCGCACCATCCGGCGGCTTTTACGCGGCGCTGGACGCCGACTCCGAGCACGAGGAAGGCAAGTTTTACGTCTGGCAGCGTGAGGAGGTGCGCGCCCTGCTCGATGCCGACGAATACGCCGTCGTCGCGCGGCATTACGGCTTCGATCGCGCGCCGAATTTCGAGGGCAAGGCCTGGAATCCCATCATCGCGATGCCACTGGAGGAAGTCGCGGCGGCGCTGGGCATCGCGCCGGAACGTGCCGGCGCTTTGCTGGGCGGCGCACGCAAGAAACTGTTTGCCGCACGCGAGCAACGCGTCCGCCCCGGCCTCGACGACAAGATCCTCAGCGCCTGGAATGCGCTGGCCATCGCCGGCATCGCGCGCACCGCGCGCGCGCTATCCGCTGCGCCGCTGCTCGGCCTGGCCGAGAACGCACTGGATAATTTATACAATGCGGCATGGCGCGAGGGCCGCCTGCATGCCAGGGCCGATGCGGACGCGGCGCGCTTTCCCGCATATCTGGACGACTACGCGCTGCTGCTGGACGCCTTGCTCGAGATGCTGCAATGCCGCTGGTCGGAGCGCGACCTCGCCTGGGCGATCGTGCTGGCGGAAGGCCTGCTCGAGCGCTTCGAGGATCGCCAGCGCGGCGGATTCCATTTCACCGCGCACGATCACGAAAAACTGGTCCAGCGACCCAAGCCCTTCACCGACGAAGCCCTGCCCTCCGGCAATGGCGTCGCCGCGCGTGCGCTGCTGCGCCTGGGGCATCTTGTCGGCGAGACGCGGTATCTGGATGCTGCCGAACGCGCGCTGCATGCGGGATTTTCCGCAATGTCGCATATGCCTTTGGGCTGCTGCGCGATGCTGCGCGCCTTGCACGATTTCCTCGAACCGCGCACGCATGTCGTGGTGCGTTGTGATGACGACGAAGCATCTGCGTGGCACAAGGCGCTGGCGCACGCACCACGCCGCGTGGATGCGTATTTCATCCCGCGCGATGCCGGCAAGCTGCCCGGCACGTTGGCCGCGCAAGTCCACGAATCCGGCGGCGTAGCCTATGTTTGCCGCGGCACGCAGTGCGAGCCGCCGCTGCGCGATGCGGAAATGCTCGCGTTCGACTGACGCAATGTCGGCCGCGCGGGCGCACCCATTGTCCGACTAACGCACCACCGGTCGGTCCGGCAGCTCGTTCGCCTTGGCCGATCCGGCTGTCGGGAAATTGCGGGCGAGAATGTCGCTCACCGCGTTGACGGCCTCGACCGCGCCGGCTTCGAATTCGCCGGCGGCGAAGCGTTGCTGCATCTGCGCGCACACGGCCTGCCATTCGGCTTCGGGCACCTTTGCCGCGATGCCGCGGTCGGCGAGGATTTCGATGGCGTGGTCCGTGAGCAGGACGTAAATCAGCACGCCGGTGTTGCGTTGCGTATCCCACACGCGCAGATGGCCGAACACTTCGTGCGCGCGCTGACGTGCAATGCGCCCGCGCGCGAGGTCGCGCAACGGCAACGCGCCCTCGGCCGCAAACATCACCTGGCCGGCATGGCGGCTTTCGCCATCGGCGATGGCCTTGCCGATTGCATCCAGTGCATGCGCCGGAAAACGGCGGCGCGCGCTGCCTTCGACGACCAGATGACGCAAGGTGCGGGCCAGTCTCATCTCACCAGCTCCCCGAAGCGCCACCGCCGGCGGAAATCCCGCCGCTACCGCTGAAACCGCCGCCGAAACTGCCTCCACCCCCGAAACCGCCGCCGCCAAATCCGCCGCCTCCCGTCCAGCCGCCAAAGCCGCCGCGTCCCGCGAAACCACCACCACTGCCGCCGAGCCAGCCCAGCAGCAAGCCGACCACGCCCGCGCCGATGCCGAAGGCGAGCACGCCGGTAATCAGCCAGGCCAGGCCGCCGCAAGCGGCACCGACCAGGCCGGCGCGTGGCGCGGAAGGCACCCGACCCAGCATCGCGCGCAGCCACAAGGCCGCGAAGATGACCGGGAACAGCAGGTTGAACGAATCGCCCAACGGCTGGCCGCGTTTAGGCGCGGTCAGCGGCGGCGGCAACGCCTCGCCGTCGATGAGCTGGGTCAACGCGCCGAGCGCGTCGACAATACCGCCGTTGAAATCGCCGGCGCGGAATTTCGGCGTGATGTACTCGCGGATGATGCGGTCGGCGGCGGCGTCGGGAATCGCGCCTTCGAGGCCGCGCGCGACCTCGATGCGCACGCGATGGTCGTCCTTGGCCACGATCAGCAACACGCCGTCGTCGATGCCCTTGCGCCCGAGCTTCCACGCGTCGAACACGCGGATGGAGTATTGCGCGATGTCCTCGGGCTGCGTGGTCGCCACGATCAGGACGGCGACCTGCGCGCCCTTGCGCTGCTCCAGTGCCTGCAACTGCCGGGTCAGCGCCTGCGTTTGCTGCGCATCGAGCGTATGCGTGAGATCGGTGACGCGCGCGCGCAGGTCGGGAATCGGTTGCGGGCCGGCATCGGCCCACGCGATCCCGCAGACCAGCGCGGCGAACGCGAGGATCGACGCGCAGGTACGCAACACGCGCATGCGTCAGTGTTGCGGTTGCGCGGGAGGCTGCGCCGGCGGCGCGGCCGGCTTGTTGAAATCAACCGTCGGCGCGACGGAAATCTGCTTCTCGTTCTCGACCGTGAAGTTGGCCTTGGTCGCATAGCCGAACAGCTTCGCGGTGAGGTTCTGCGGGAAGCTGCGCACCAGCACGTTGTAGTCCTGCACCGCCGAGATATAGCGGTTGCGCGCGACGGCAATGCGGTTCTCGGTGCCTTCGAGCTGGGCTTGCAGGGTCTGGAACAGGCTGTCGGCTTTCAGGTTCGGATAGTTTTCCGACACCGCCATCAGCCGCGACAGCGCGCCGGACAACTCGCCCTGCGCCTGCTGGAACGCCTTCATCTTGGCCTCGTCGTTGAGGTCGTCGGTGGTCAGCGTGATCTTGCCGACCTGCGCGCGCGCGTTGGTCACCGCCTCGAGCGTGGATTGCTCGTGCTCGGCGTAGCCCTTCACCGTGTTGACCAGGTTCGGCACCAGGTCCGCGCGGCGCTGGTACTGGTTGACGACCTCGGACCAGGCGGCCTTGACGCCCTCGTCCCTGGACTGGATCGCGTTGTAACCGCAGCCACCCAACAAGCTGGCAGCCAGCAGGATGAAAACAAGTCGTTGCAGGCGCATCGGCGTTTCTCCGTTATTCCCGGTGACATTCATGATAGCGGCTCATGCTCGCGATCGGCTTCGCGCTGTTTCAGATATTTTCGCTTCTGCCGCTTGGCGGCCAGGTTCAACGCCTCGACCACGGCCGAAAAAGCCATCGCGAAATAAATGTAGGCGCGCGGGATGTGGATCTGGAAGCCCTCGCCGATAAGCATCACGCCGATCATCAGGATGAAGGCGAGCGCGAGCATGCGGATGGTCGGGTTGTTGTCGATGAAATTGCCGACCGGATCGGAGGCGAAGATCATCACCAGCACGGCCAGGATGATCGCCGCCACCATGACCGGGATATTGCGTACCATGCCGACCGCGGTGATCACCGAATCGATCGAGAACACGATGTCGATCAGGGCGATCTGGATGATCACCCAGGCGAACGCGGCCGCAGCGGCATTCGCCAGCGGGGGCTTGGCGATGCCGTAGATCGCTTCGTGGATTTCCATCGCGCCCTTGACCAGCAGGAACAGGCCGCCGCCGATCATGATGACGTCGCGGATGGAAATGATCTGGCCTGCCACGTCGAACAACGGCGCGTGCTTGTCGTCCATGCGCGCCAGGTGCGCGAGCACGAGCAACAGTCCGATGCGGGTCAGACAGGCAAAGCTCAGCCCCAGGCGCCGCGCGATCGAACGCCGCTCGACCGGCAGGCGGCCGACGGCGATGGAGATGAAGACGAGGTTGTCGACGCCGAGGACGATCTCGAGCGTGGACAAGGTAAGCAGGGCGATCAGCAGTTCGCCATCGAGTGCGGTCATGGTCGGGGCGTTCGCGGGACCTGCGCAGTCACAGGCGGGGCCAGAGGATCAGGGTCCAGCATACCAGCACGTTGAGCATGAGCAGAAATACCGCGGCCGAGCCCATGTCCTTGGCGCGTCCCGCCAACTCGCTGAATTCGGGGCTCACCTTGTCGACCACGGCTTCGATCGCGGAGTTCAGCAACTCTGCCGAAAGCACCAGCACGAGGCTGCCGCACAGCAGCGCTTTTTCGACGGCGCCGTGGCCGAGCCACAGGCCCAGCGGAAACAGCACGGCGCACAAGTAACCTTCGAGCCGGAACGAGGCTTCGAACGTCCAGCCGGCGCGCAGACCGCGGCCCGACCAGATCAGCGCCTTCCAGATCTGGCGCGGACCGCGCGGTTCGGTGCTGGGCATGCTTGCGGATCCCCCCAATTCGACAGGCGCGATATGATGCCACACCTTTCTGCGCCCTTCGGCCCATGAGCAAACGCACCCTCGCCCTGACCGCCCTCGTCTGCGCCGCACTGGCGCTGGTATCCATTTTCGGCTTCGACCGCCGCATCGCCGAGGCCGTGCATGCGTCCTTCGCCGCCAGCGCCGGTGTATTCGTCGCCGGTACTCAAGCGCTCGACATGCTGGCCGGTCGCTCGTTGTTGCACAGCCATACGCTGTCGAACGGCTTGCTCGGCGGTGTGCTGTTCGGGCTCGGAATACTGCTCTGGCTGCTCAGGCGCGGCAGCACCCTCGCCCGCGCCCTGGTCTTCACCGGCGGCGTGCAGTTGGCGACGATTGCCGCCGCCTACGGACTCAAGGAGTTCTTCGGTCGCCAGCGACCCTACGATATCTTCGGCCATGGCGATTGGGCGCACATGTGGTTCGTCGGCGGCAATTCGTTCCCGTCCGGACACATCGCGTTCTTCTGGGGCCTGTTCGTGCCGCTTCTGTACCTGTTTCCGCGCTGGCGCATTCCCTTGCTCGTCATTCCGCTGTACATCGCGCTCGGTCGCATCGACATGAGTTTTCATTTCCTGTCCGACGTGCTCGCCTCGATCGCACTGGCGGCGGTGGTGACCCTGGCTGCCGCCGTGCTGTGCGGGCGCTGGATCAAACCTGCCGCGCGCTGATTTTTGCGGCGGTCGCACATTTCATTTCATCGCGCATCGGGTAACCTGCGCCCTTCGCCTATCGGCCCGGAGCCATCATGACGTCGACGACCGCCAGCCAGACCAAGTCGTTCTCCACCATCTTTCTGATCGAGCTGTGGGAGCGCTTCGGCTACTACGGCATGCAGGCGCTGATCGTGTACTACATGGTCCAGCGCATGGGCTTCACGGACGTGAACGCCAATTTGGTCTGGGGTGCGGCCTCGGCCCTGATCTACGTGGCACCGGCGATCGGCGGCTGGGTCGGCGACAGCGTCTTCGGCACGCGCCGCACCATGCTCACCGGCGCGGTGATCCTCGCCATCGGCTACGCCTTGATCACGCTGCCGACCGAGAACGCGCAATTCCTGTACTTCTCGCTCGGCGTGATCGTGGTCGGCAACGGCCTGTTCAAGCCGAATGCCGGCAACCTGGTGCGCAAGATCTACGAAGGCGACAATTCGCGCATCGACAGCGCGTTCACCATCTACTACATGGCGGTGAACATCGGATCCACGTTCTCGATGCTGCTCACGCCGT
>JAFEFP010000106.1 GCA_018240545.1 Pseudomonadota bacterium
CGGATGTACAACGAGACTTGGGCCAAGATCCATTTCTGGTGGACGGCCGTGTTCATCAACGTGCTGTTCTTCCCGCAGCACTTCCTGGGCCTGGCCGGCATGCCGCGCCGCATCCCGGACTACAACGTCGCCTTCGCCGACTGGAATCTGGTGTCCACGATCGGCGCCTATGGCATGTACCTGACGCCGTTCATGATGTTCTTCATCCTGTGGCATTCGAAGAAGCATGGCGCGCCGGCCGCGGCGCGCGCATGGGAAGGCGCGCGCGGGCTGGAGTGGACCGTGCCGTCGCCGGCGCCGTTCCATACCTTCGCCACGCCGCCGGTGATCCGCAACGAGGACCTGGCGCACGGCGATGTCTCACACTGATCTTCCCCCTCTCCCGCTGGCGGGAGAGGGTGGGGTGAGGGTGGTCAAACATTCAAACCATGAAACCGCAAGCTGCCAAACCTGATGCCGACCAGCGCCGCGCCGCCGCGCGGCGCACGGCGTGGATCGTTGCAATCGTGGCGGTCGCGATCTACCTGCTGTTCTTCCTTGCGCAAGGGTTGTCGCACTGATGGCCGTTGAAACCGTCCAGCGCAATCGTCGCTTCCTGGTGCGCGCGCTCGTCGTGTGCGGGGCGATGTTCCTGTTCGGCTTCGCCTGCGTGCCGCTGTATCGCATCGCCTGCGAGCACGTGTTCCAGAACAAGATCTACAACACCGCCGACAGCGCCAAAGGCTTCACGGTGGACAATTCGCGCTGGGTCACGGTGCAGTTCGTCGGCAACGTCAACAGCCAGCTCGACTGGCAGTTCGCGCCGGAAAAAGTCGAGATGCGGGTGCATCCCGGTGCCATCAACGACGCCTGGTACGACGCCACCAACAAGGCTTCGGCCGCGATCGTCGGCAGCGCGGTGCCGAGCATCGCGCCGAGCAAGGGCTCGCCGTATTTCAACAAGATCGAGTGCTTCTGCTTCACCGAGCAGACGCTCAAGCCCGGCGAGACGCGGCGCATGCCGGTGAAGTTCATCGTCGATCCGAAGTTGCCGAAGGGCATCGACACGCTGACGCTGTCGTACACGTTCTACAACAACCGCGCGGCAACGAAGAAACTGGCTGAACAGCCGCAGGCCGGCAGCCCCCCCAATACCTGACGGGATAGGAACATGTCATCACAATCGACTCCTGGCGCTTATTACGTTCCGCACGGCACGCACTGGCCGATCCTGGGTTCGTTCGGACTGATCTTCACCGTCGGCGGCGCGGGCCTGTGGATGAACGAATTCGAGCCCGGCAAGTACATCATGGTGCTGGGCATCGCCTGCATCCTGTCGATGATGTTCGGCTGGTTCCGCACCGTCATCGGCGAATCGCTCGGCGGCATGTACACCAAGCAGGTGGATACCTCGTTCCGCATGGGAATGATGTGGTTCATCTTCTCGGAAGTGATGTTCTTCGGCGCCTTCTTCGGCGCGTTGTTCTACGTGCGCAATTTCTCCATTCCCTGGTATGGCGGCATCGGTGACGGTTCGCTGACCAATTTCTTCCTGTGGAAGGATTTCGTGCCGGCCTGGCCAACCAACGGCCCGGAAGCCGTTGGCGGCGTGTTCCAGACCATGCCGGCGTGGGGCGTGCCGCTGCTCAATACGCTGATCCTGCTGTCCTCGGGCGTCACGATCACGATCGCGCACCACGCGCTGCGCGCCGGCAATCGCAAGCACCTGCTGATCTGGCTCGGAGCGACCGTCGTCCTCGGCGCGCTGTTCCTGAACTTCCAGGCGCACGAATACATCGAGGCCTATACCAAGCTCAACCTCACGCTCGACACCGGCATCTATGGCTCGACGTTCTTCATGCTCACCGGTTTCCACGGCCTGCACGTGACCCTGGGTGCGATCATGCTCACGGTGATCTGGTTCCGCTGCCTGCGCGGCCACTTCACGAAGGATCACCATTTCGCCTTCGAGGCAGTGGCGTGGTACTGGCACTTCGTCGACGTGGTCTGGCTGGGCCTGTTCATTTTCGTTTACGTCTTGTAAGGGTCGCTCGCGCCGGCTGCGTTGATCGGCTGCTCGTGAATCCTCCTGCAACAGCAAACCCCGGTTCACGCGGCGCCTCGCGCCGTGCCAGCGCTTCGCCTGAATGGTTCGACAAATTGAGCTCTCAACGCCCCACGTCGTGCGGGCGAATGACGCCCGTCAGGATGCCGAGGATCACCAGCAGGATCAGCAGCACCGACAGGCCGATGCGCCAGGTCAGCGCGCGCACGGTGCGGTCGGTCGTGCCCTTGTCGCGCATCATGTAGTAGAGCCCGGCGAACAGGTTGTACAGGATCACGATGAAAAACGCGATGACGACGAACGTGGTCCACATGGGCGGGTGTTCCGTGGCGGAGCGCGGCGAGTATAGCGCCGCGGCACGATGAGCGCGCGGCGCTGGCAACAGCCGACGGCGTTCGCGTGGGCACTCACCGTGTTTGGCGTGGCGGCATTTTGCGCGCTCGGCGTGTGGCAGATGGACCGCGCGGCGCAGAAGCGGCGCCTGTTCGCGGCGTTCGCGGGCGCCGCGAACGCACCGCTGCTCGACTTCGCCCAGGCGAACGCGATAGCGCAGGATGCGCAGCGCTACCCGCACCTGCGGGTGCAGGGGCATTTTCTGCCGGAGCGCGGCTACTGGCTGGACGAGCAGATCGAACAGGATCGCGTCGGCGTGCACGCAATTGGCGTGTTCGCGATCGACGGACAATCCGACCTGCTGCTGGTGGACCGCGGCTGGGCGGCGTGGAACCACACGCCCGGCACGGCACCCGGCGCGCCGTTGCCGCCGGCCGGCGAAACCACCTTGACCGGC
The DNA here is from genome assembly GCA_018240545.1 of Pseudomonadota bacterium. GTDB lineage: Bacteria > Pseudomonadota > Gammaproteobacteria > Xanthomonadales > Rhodanobacteraceae > Rudaea. The sequence goes on from JAFEFP010000106.1 coordinate 2,835, forward strand.
CTGTACGCGCCGTTTCCGGGTGGCGGTTTGCGAGTCGGCGGCAATGCGCTGCCGGGACAGAAGACGTGGCCGAAACTGACCCTGTTCCTCGATCCCGGCGCCATCGCCGCGGATCTGGACCGTGCGATACAGCCACGCCTGTTGTTGCTCGATCCGGATGCGGCGAGCGGCTTTGTGCGGACGTGGAAGCCGCAGGTGATGCCGCCCGAACGGCATCTTGGCTATGCGTTCACCTGGTTCGGATTCGTCGCCGTGACGCTCGCGATTTTCGTGATCCGGCATTGGAAGGAAATGGGCAAGTGCGTGCAATGAAAAGATCTTCTCGTGGTCGTTGGGTCCTCGTTGGCATCGCCATCGTGTTTGCGATTCCGCTCGTCGTTGCGTTCGTCTTGCGCGGCACCGGCTGGCAACCCGCGCGCACCGTGCAAAGCGGCATCCTGGTGCAACCGCAACGCGATATCTCTGCGGCGCCGGTCACCCTGGCCGATGGCAGTCGCTATGCGTGGCGCGATCCGCAATTTCGCTGGACCCTGGTCTTCCTGCCCGGAACCGACTGCGCCAGCCAGTGCCGCGCGCGGCTGGACGAAGCCTTGCGCATGCGCATCACCCTGGGTCGCAACGCCGATCGCCTGCGCGTGTTGTACCTCGGCCCGGCGTTGCCGAAGGATTTCCTTGCCGTGCGCGCGCCGCTCGTCGCCGGTCGCGATGACCGCGGTGTGTTCGCGTTCGCACGCGCACAAGGCAGCGATGCGCTGGCACTTGCCCTGGTCGATCCGCGCGGACAGCTCATGTTGCGCTATGCGGATGGCTATTCCGCGCAAGGCTTGCGCCGCGACGTCGTGAAGATCCTGTATTGACGAGGCCGGCATGAATTCGCTTTCCGGAATGCGCAAACTTGCCTGGGCCGCCGCCGCCTTCGCCCTGCTGGTGATCGTGTTCGGCGCGTTCGTGCGCCTGTCCAACGCGGGGCTGTCGTGCCCGGACTGGCCGACCTGCTACGGCAAGCTGACCTGGCCGACGCACGCGCACGAGATCGCGCATGCCGACGCGACGTTTCCGCAACGGCCCTTCGAGGCTGACAAGGCCTGGCGCGAGCAAGTGCACCGCATCCTGGTCGGCGTGCTGAGCTTACTCACCTTCGCACTCGCCGGCTGGGCGTGGTGGCGCCGGCGCGAGCTCGGTCGATTGGCTTATGTCCCCCTGTTCGCGGCAGGCTTCATCTTCTTCCAGGCCGCGCTTGGCATGTGGACGGTGACACTGAAGTTGTTGCCCTGGGTTGTGACTTCGCATCTGCTCGGCGGCATGGCGATGTTTGCCTTGCTCGCCTATACCGCGTTGCGCCTGACCTTGCACGATCCGGCGCCGGCGGACAGCGCAAAGTTGCGGCGCATGTCCATCGCCGGGATCGTCCTCGTCGCAATCCAGATCGCGCTCGGCGGCTGGACCAGCAGCAACTACGCGGCGCTCGCCTGCGGCACGGATTTCCCGACCTGTCTTGGCCAATGGTGGCCGCCGATGGATTTCCACCAGGCCTTCATCGTGCTGCGCCACATCGGCGTCGATTACGAAGGCGGCGTGCTCGACGGCCCGGCGCGTACCGCGATTCAGGTCGTGCATCGCATCGGTGCGCTCATCGTATTCGGGCATGTGCTGGCGGTGGCGCTGCGCGCCATGCGCACGGTGTCGCTGCGCGGATATGGAATTGCAATTGGCGCAATGCTGATTGCGCAGGTCAGTCTTGGCATCAGCAATGTCGCGTTTGGTCTGCCCCTGCCCGTGGCGGCCGCGCACAACGCCGGCGCGGCATTGTTGCTGCTTTCGTTGCTGGCGCTTGCGGTGCGCTTGCGACCCGCGGCACGCTAGACTTCCCCCATGCGCGCGATTGCCTACCAGTATCTGGAACTCACCAAGCCGCGCATCGTCGCGCTGCTGGTGTTCTGCGCCGTGATCGGCATGTTCCTGGCCGTACCCGGGTTGCCGCCGTGGCGTGCGCTGGTATTCGGCACGCTCGGTATCTGGCTTGCGTCCTCATCCGCTGCCGCATTCAACCAGCTCATCGATCGGCGCATCGACAAGCTGATGTCGCGTACGGCGCACCGGCCGCTGGCGACCGGGCAACTGACTTCCATCCAGGTTTTTGTTTTCGCGACTGCGATCGGTCTGCTGTCGATGGCGATCCTCATCTGCTGGGTGAATGCGCTGACCGCGGCGCTCACGTTCGCCGGCTTGATCGGCTACGCGGTCGTCTACACGGCGTTTCTCAAACGCGCCACGCCGCAGAACATCGTCATCGGCGGCGTCGCCGGCGCGATACCGCCTGTGTTGGGCTGGACCGCGGTTACCAATCAGCTCGATCCTTACGCGCTGTTGTTGTGCCTGATCATCTTCGTGTGGACGCCGCCACACTTCTGGGCGCTGGCGATCTTTCGCCGCGACGATTATTCGCGCGCGCAGGTGCCGATGTTGCCGGTTACGCACGGCGTGGAGTACACGCGCTGGCACGTGCTGTTCTACACCGTGCTGCTGGTGATCGTGACCGTGCTGCCCTACCTGACCGGCATGAGCGGCTTGTTTTACCTCGGCGGGGCGCTGGTGCTCGGCGCGGGTTTCTTGTACTACGCCGTCAAGCTGTTGAATCCGCCGGATGAGCGCTTCGCCATGCGCGTGTTCAGCTATTCCATCGTCTACTTGATGGCGTTGTTCGCGTTCATGCTGGTCGATCACTACATCGACGCTTCTCCGCTGCGGCAGACCGTGATGTCGCTGCAACGGATCGGGTGAACTCAACGCAACATCACTGTGACGCGTCCCGCTTCTCTTTTTTGGATGCATTCAATCTGCTTTCGAATCGGTTGGCAAGGTCAACCACGGTGGTATGGCATCGCTTGCACCAATCGTGTAGTTGAAGAAAGTCTTGGCGGATCAATCCGCGCTCGACTGCAGAGACAAAACTCTGGGGCCGCCTTAGTTTCTTTGCCAACTGAACCTGCGTCCATCCCGCTTGTTCGCGCAGCTCTCGTAGTACGGAGCGAAACAGCTCATATTCCGGGCGATTAATAGACTTGCGCATGGTCGCGTACCTAATGGTGCGACCCCAAAACCTATACTTGATGTTTTGATAGACAAACTTTGTTAATCTAAACTCCGTCTATTTTGGGATGATCAACTGCTTTCCAGCATGGAAAGCACGAGGTTGGTTTATCAGAAGGGGGTAGCATGGAATTGCGCAACAAAACGTTACCGTATTCGCCAAGACAAGAAGTGCCGCAAGTAGCGCTTCTGTTTTTGTGCCTCGTTGCGACCCTCGGATCGCCACAGTTGACCCGCGCCGCCGCGCAGCTGACCAGTTTCGTCGTTTCGCCTTCGGGAACAACGAGTTCCTCGGATGCTCCACCGCAACCTCCGGCGCCGACGACGCCAACGGTGCAGCCGCGAGGTGTCCGACCGCTCACCGCAGGTGGCGGCGGGAGCCTTGACCCGACGCAGCAGTACGGCGATCTGATCAGATCGCAAACGGATGTCGGTGTGCTCGACGACAAATTGCTCGGCGAGACCGTAGACTACTACACCGGTCGCACCGATTTCGCTGCGACGGACGTGAGCCTGCCCGGCAATTTTGCGCTGCCTGTAGCGGTGAGCCGCCGTTACCACGTCGCCAATCAGGCCGGAGGCCAATTACAAGGCGCCTTCGGTGACTGGGATCTGGAAATTCCCCACATCGAGGGGGTGATCGCCACCAGCATCGGCTGGGTAGGGCCGATGACCAATGGCGCTTACAACCCCTACGAGTGCGAAACCTTCGAGGAGTTGCCGGCGGCTTCGGTGACAACGACATTGTCCGGTGGCGGTACGGTGACTTCCAGCCTTTCCGGCGATGAATACAACAACGGTTTTTCCATTGTCATTCCCGGCAAAGGCC
>JAFEFP010000107.1 GCA_018240545.1 Pseudomonadota bacterium
CACCGCGTCATGCTCGGCACCGATTATCCGTTCCCGCTCGGCGAACAGGAGCCCGGCGCCGGCATTGCCGCGCTCGGCCTCGCCCCTGCCGAGCAGGAATCCCTGTATCACCGCACGGCACTGGCATGGCTCGGCCTGCCGGCATCGCGTTTCGATTGAATCCACTGGAGACGAACATGCGCCCATCCGCACTTGCTATCCTTGCCGTCGCGTTCGCGTCCGCCGCTTTCGCGCAAAGCCCCGGCGAGTATTCGCTGGACCAGGGCTTCATCAAGTTCAGCGCGCCGCCGGCCTGGCCGGTGATCATGCAGAAAACCGAGGGCGATCCACAGTTCATCGCGTTCCAGGTCAAGGATCCGGCCGATACCGGCAGCGGCGAGGCCACGCGCGTCACCGTGGAAACGCGCCTGCTCAACGATTCGAGCAACTTCCAGGCGATGGTCAACCGCGACGTCGACAAGGCCAAGCAGATGCCGGGCTACGAGCAGCGCACCGAAGGCGTCGACGCCACGACCCTGCGCTATTTCGCCCGCAACGGCAAGACGAAATACGAATATCGCGAAACCTGGTATCTCAACGGCCACCTGCTTGTCCATGCGCGCTGCGCGCGACCGATGCTGGACAAGACCACCACGCAGTGGACGGCGGAATACGAAAAGGGGTGTGCACAGATCATGGCTTCCTTGAAGCCACATTGACGCGACGATGAATTCCGCCATCGATCTGGCCGAGCTCGAAGCCGACGCCCGCGCCCGCGACGACGCTGATCCACTGGCGTCGTTCCGCGACGAATTCCTGATTCCTCCGCATGGCGACGGCCAGCAGGTCTATCTGTGCGGCAATTCGCTCGGCCTGCAGCCGCGCGCGACGCGACAGGCCCTGCTCGACGAACTCGACGCCTGGCGCGATCTGGCGGTAGAAGCGCATTTTCGCGGCAAGCACCCGTGGATGCCCTACCACAACGAAGTGCGCGCGCACCTCGCCGAACTCGTGGGTGCACTGCCTGCCGAAGTGGTGGCAATGAATTCGCTCACCGTCAACCTGCACCTGATGATGGCCAGCTTCTACCGACCCACGCGCGAGCGCCATGCCATCCTGATCGAGAAAGGTCCGTTTCCGTCGGATCAGTACGCCATCGAGTCGCAGATCCGCTTCCATGGCTTCGACCCGGCCACCTCGCTGATCGAAGTGCCTGGTGACGAACCCGGCCAATGCATTTCGGACGCCTCGATCGAGCGCGTGCTCGACGCACATGGCACGCGCATCGCGCTGGTGTTGCTGCCGGGTGTGCAATACCGCACCGGTCAGGTGTTCGACCTCAAGCGCATCGCCGCGCGTGCTCGAGCCCAGGGTTGCCGCGTCGGCTTCGATCTCGCCCATGCCGTCGGCAATGTCCCGCTCGCCTTGCACGACAGCGGCTGCGACTTCTCCGTGTGGTGCAGCTACAAGTACCTCAATTCCGGGCCCGGCGCCGTGGCCGGTTGCTTCGTGCACGAGCGCCACGCGCGCGCGGACTTGCCGCGTTTCGCCGGCTGGTGGGGGCACGATCAGTCCACGCGCTTCACGATGGGCCCGGAGTTTTCGCCAACGCCTGGCGCGGACGGCTGGCAATTGTCGAATCCGCCCATCCTCGCCCTCGCGCCGCTGCGCGTGTCGCTGGAACTCTTCCATCGCGCCGGCATGGCGCGCCTGCGCGAGAAATCCGTCGCCCTGACCGGCTACCTGGAAGGGCTGATCCACCAGCACCTGGCCGAATTGATAGACATCCTCACGCCACGCCAATCCGAACGCCGCGGCTGCCAGTTGTCGCTGCGCGTGAAAGGCGGGCGCGAAGCTGGTCGCGCGCTGTTCGAGCATCTCGGCCGGCAGGGCATCATCGGCGACTGGCGCGAGCCCGACACGATCCGGGTCGCGCCCGTACCCCTGTACAACCGCCACCTCGATGGCTTGCGCCTGGCGCGGTCGGCCAAGGCATGGGCCGATCGCGCGGCCTAGCCCCGGGACCGCCATCGTCCTTGCCCGCTTGCGTTCAATTATTGAACTAGTTAGTATCGCGATGATTGAAAACTGAACTATCGCGATGCGCACCTTTCCGGTCTGCCCCAGCTTCAACGTGATCGAGGCCAACATCGGGCGCGTGGCCGAGCGCATGCGCGGCGCGCCAGTACGCGACATCGTGCTGGTGCGCCTGATCAAGCACCTGTCGGTGCAGATCAGCGTGCACCTGAATCGCATGGTGCGCCCGGCCGGCCTGAGCGAAGTCGGCTTCCGCACCCTGATGATGCTCTACGCCAATGCCTCGGCCGGGGTATTCGCCTCGCAACTGAGCGAGGCGGCCGGCGAAACCCGTACCAACATGACCCGCATCTGCGACGACCTCGCGCGCAAGGGCCTGCTGCGCCGGCGCGCGGGCACCCGGGATCGGCGCCGGGTGGTATTGGAGATCTCGCGCAAGGGCGTGACCCTGGTCGAACGCCTGCTGCCGCGGATGTGGACGCAGCTGGACATGGCCTTGCGCGTTTTGAACGCCAGGGAAAAGCTCGAACTGGAGCGCCTGTTGAAGAATCTCGCGCTTGCCCTCGACGGCCTGGGGCCATCGACATGAACCGGATTTCCTTGTTGCCGCTGGCGGCGGCCTGCCTGCTCGCCGCTTGCGCGGTTCCGCCGCGCCCGACCCGTCCCGACCTTTCCACCACGGCCGCGTTGGACGGCGTGCCATCGGACACGCAGGCGGCCTGGCCGGAATCGGCATGGTGGCGGCGCTACGACGACGCGCAACTGGACGGTCTGCAGGCGCGCGCACTGCGCGCTTCCCCTTCGCTCGACGTCGCCCGCGCGCGTTTCGCGCTGGCCGCGCGCAACGTGGATGTCGCGCGCGCCGATGGCGGCGCCACCCTCACCGGCAACGCCCGGGTCCAGCGCAACCGCCTGAGCGAACATGGGCTTATCCCGAGCCCGTTCCTCGGCTTCACCTGGTACGGTCAGGGCGACCTGGGCATTGGCTTCGATTACGATTTCGATTTCTGGGGCAGCCACGGCGCGCAGATTGCCGCCGCCACCGACCGCGCTCGCGCCGCCGCGGCCGAACGCGATGCGGCAGCCTCCATGCTCACCGCGGCCGTCGCGGACACCTATTTCGCCTGGCAGGGCGATCAGGCGCGCGTTGCGATCGCCCGTGAAATCGCCCGGGGTCATGCGCAAGGCCGCGATATCGTCGTGGCGCGCGCGCGCCAGGGTCTCGACCCGGACGATCTCGTCCACCAGGCCGATGCACGGCTCGCCGGCGCCCGCGAGCAGATCGCCCTGCTCGAGGGCGACGCGCGCATCCAGCAGGCGGTGCTGGCCGCCCTGCTCGGCCTTTCACCGCAGGCACTGGGCGTACTCATCGTGCATCCGTTGCCGCCGCCCGGGACGGACTTGCCGGCGAACGCGGGACTGGATCTGGTCGCGCGCCGGCCCGATGTCGCCGCCAGCCGCTGGCGCGTGGAAGCCGCACTCAAGGATGTCGATGTCGCGCGCGCGGCGTTCTATCCGGACTTGAGCATTTCCGCGATGGCCGGCTTGTCTTCCATCGACCTGGGAAAATTGCTGGCGCCGGGCAGCGCCGTGTTCGCGGCCGGACCGGCCCTGCACCTGCCGATCTTCGAGGGCGGTCGTCTGCGCGCACGTTTCGGCGTGTCCAGGGCCGCTCTGGACGCGGCCATCGCCGACTACCACGTCGCGATCGCCAATGCGGCGCGCGAGGTCTCCACACAGGCGCTGACGCTCGCGCAAGTCCATGCACGCCAGCCACACGACGCGGCGCAACTCGCCGCCCGCCGGCAACTGCTCGCCAGCGCGCGCGCGCGCATGCAGCGCGGGCTGAGCGATGCCATTCCGGTGCTCGATGCGGGCGAAGCGCTCGACCGCCAGCGCGACGCCTCCGTGCAATTGCAGCTCGCCGCGCTATCCGCGGAAATTGCGCTCACCCGCGCCCTCGGCGGCGGCTATGGCGCCGAAACCCGCGCAACCCAACCTTCATCCCCCGGAGTTCAATCGCCATGAGCGACTCCCCGACTGCAGGCAACGGCAACGGCAAGCGACGCCGCTTGCTGTTCTGGATCGCCGCCATGTTCATCATTGCCGGCGTCGCCTGGCTGGGCTTGTGGTGGTTCGTGTTCAGCCTGCGCGAAATCACCGACGACGCCTACGTGAACGGCAACCAGGTCATTGTCTCCTCGCAGATTCCCGGCACGGCGACACAAATTCTCGTCGACGACACCCAGCGCGTGGACGCCGGGCAAGTCCTGGTCCGGCTCGACCCCACCGATGACGACCTCGCGCTGGCCAAGGCGCAAAGTGCGCTCGCGCAGGCCGTACGCCAGGTACGCCAGCAAACGCAGATGGCCGGCCAGTACGATGCCGCGGTCGCCGCGCAACGCGAAATCCTCGTGCGTGCGCAGGCGGACCTGAAACGTCGCGAACCGCTGCTCGCGGAAAAAGCCGTGGCGCCGGAAGAAGTCGCGCACGCGCGCCAGGCCGCGGCCAATGCCCAGGCGGCGCTCGATGCCGCGCAACGCCAGGCCGCCGCCGCGCATGCGCTGGTGGACGGCACCGATGTGGCCGGCAACCCGCTCGTGCAACAGGCGCGTGCCGCGTACCGCGAGGCCTGGGTAAACGCCCACCGCACGAGCATCGTCGCGCCGGCATCGGGCTATGTCGCGCAGCGCAGCGTGCAAGTCGGCAGCCGCGTGCAGCCGGGCCAGCCGCTGCTCACCATTGTGCCGCTGCATGATTTGTGGATCGATGCAAATTTCAAGGAAAGCCAGCTCGAGCATATCCGCATCGGCCAGCCGGCGCACGTGCATGCCGACCTGTACGGCGGCGACGTCACCTTCAATGGCCGCGTGGAAGGGCTTGCCGCTGGCACCGGCGGCGCGTTCGCCCTGTTGCCGCCGCAGAACGCGTCCGGCAACTGGATCAAGGTGGTGCAACGCGTACCGGTACGCATCGCGCTCGATCCGAAGCAACTGGAAAAGCATCCGTTGCGCGTGGGCCTGTCCACCGAGGTGACGGTGGACACTCACGATCGCAACGGCACCGTACTGGCGCAGCAGGCGACTTCCCGATCCATCGCGCAGACCGGCGTGTACAGCGCGGATTTCGCCGCGGCGGACAAGGCTGCGGACGCCATCGTCAAAGCGAATTTGGGGCGTTGAAATAGATAACACCGTCATGCCGGCATGGATTGCCGGCATCCAGTTGCCAAGGATGGCGTCCATGCAGCCTGGATTCCGGCAATCCCTGCCGGAATGACGAGCAAAAGAACACGACTATGCCCAATCCCGACCAGCAACAACCTGAACGCGCGCCGCCGCTGAGCGGCGCGCCGCTGGCCGTGCTTACCGTGGCGGTGGCGGTGTCCACCTTCATGGAAGTGCTGGACCTGACCATCGTCAACGTCTCGGTACCGCACATCGCCGGAAGCCTGGGCGTGAGCCCGCAGGAAGGCACCTGGGCGATCAGCTCCTATTCGCTCGCCAGTGCCGTGATGCAGCCGCTGACCGGCTGGCTGGCGCGCCAGTTCGGCGAGGTGCGCACATTCTGCATCTCGGTCCTGCTGTTCGTGGGCATGTCGATGCTGTGCGGCCTGGCCACCAGCATGCCGATGCTGGTCGTCGGCCGCCTGTTGCAGGGCGCCGGCTCCGGGCCGATGGTGGCGCTGTCGCTGGCCTTGCTGTTGAGCAACTATCCCGACGCAAAGAAGGGACTGGCGCTTGCGCTGTGGGCAATGACCGTCGTCGTGGCGCCGATCTTCGGCCCGATCCTCGGCGGCTGGCTGACCGACAACTATTCCTGGCCGTGGATCTTCTACATCAACGTGCCGGTCGGCCTGCTCGCTGCGTTCACCACCTGGACTCTGTTGCGCCGGCGCGAATCGAAGATCGTGCGCACACCGATCGACCGGGTCGGCCTGGGCCTGCTCGTCGTCGGCGTGGGCTGCCTGCAGTTCATGCTCGACAACGGCAACGACAAGGACTGGTTCGCCTCGCCGATGATCCTGACCCTCGGGCTGACCGCACTGGTCGCGCTCGTGTTCTTCATCGCCTGGGAGTTGACCGACCAGCACCCCGTCGTCGAACTGCACCTGTTCGCGCGACGCAACTTCACGGTCGGCGTCATCGCGCTGTCGATGGGCATGGTCGCATTCTTCGGCATCAACGTCGTGTTTCCGCTGTGGCTGCAGATCGACCTCGGCTATACCGCCACCTGGGCGGGGCTGGCCACCGCGCCGGTCGGCATCCTCGCCTTCCTGCTTTCGCCGATCATCGGCAAGAACATCCAGCGCCTCGAGTTGCGCGCCGTCACCACGTTCGCGTTCATCGTGTTCGGCATCACCTCGTTGTGGTTCGCGAGCTTTCCGAACGATGCCGAGTTCGCGCAGCTCGTGTGGCCGCGCTTCGTCATGGGCATCGGCATCGCCTGCTTCTTCGTGCCGCTGAACCAGGTCATCCTGTCGGGACTGAAAACCGAGGAAATCGCCTCGGCCTCGGGCATCGCGAACTTCTGCCGAACCATCGCGGCCAGTTTCTCGACCGCCGTGTCCGTGACGATCTGGCAACACCGCACCGACTATCACCATGCCGTGCTCGCCGAGCACCTAAGCGCCGCCAGCCCCGCGACGCAGGCCTATCTC
>JAFEFP010000108.1 GCA_018240545.1 Pseudomonadota bacterium
CCGTCGACGGTTTCCTTGAGCATGACCTTCTTGATGACGTCGTCCTCGGAGATGTGCAGCTCCCGGGCTTGCTCGGGAATCTGCTTTTCCACCAGCGGCGTGCGCACGAAACCGGGGCAGATGACGTTGGCGCGCACGCCGTGCGCGGCGCCTTCCTTGGCCACCACCTTGGCCAGGCCGATCAGGCCGTGCTTGGCGGTGACGTAGGGCGCCTTGAGCTTGGAGGCTTCCTTGGAATGCACCGAGCCCATGTAGATGACGCTGCCGCCCCTGCCCGCCGCGTACATGCGCTTCAGGCACGCGCGCGTGGTCAGGAAGGCGCCATCCAGATGGATGGCGAGCAGTTTCTTCCAGTCGGCGAACGCGAAGTTCTCGATCGGGTTGACGATCTGGATGCCGGCGTTGGATACGAGAATGTCGACGCTGCCCAGGTCCTTGACGGTCTTGTCCACGCCCGCCTCGACCTGATCTTCGCGGGTCACGTCCATCAGCACGGCCGTGGCTTTCACGCCGCGCTTGCGGATATCGGCGGCGGCCGCGTCAGCCGCGGCCTGGTTGATGTCGGCGATGGCGATGTGCGCGCCGTTGTCGGCAAGCACCTCGGCGATGCGTTTGCCGATGCCGCTGGCAGCACCGGTGACGAGTGCGACCTTGTTTTTCACGCTCATGGGGTTCTCCTTCGGTTTGATTCAGTCTTCCCGCGTTCCGTTCTTCAATTCCACCCCCAGGTCGCGCAACTTGCGGTACAAATGCGTGCGTTCCATGCCGGCAGCCTTGGCCAGCTTGCCGACGCTGCCGCCGGCGTGCTGCAACTGGTGCAACAGGTAGGCGCGCTCGAACTGCTCGCGCGCCTCGCGCAACGGCAGATCGAAATCGATGCCCGCTGCATTCGGCGTTGCCGCGGCACTGGCCGCGCCAAGCGCCGCCTCGACTTCCGCCGCTTCCACGTCCGCCGCTCCGCCCAGTACCAGCAGGCGTTGCACGAGGTTGCGCAGCTCGCGCACATTGCCCGGCCAGGCATGGCTGCGCAGGCGGTTGAGCGCCGCCGTGGTGAAGCGGCGATGCGTCAGGCGATCGCGGCCGGCGAAGAAATCCGCGTACACATGCACGAGCTCCGGCACATCCTCGACGCGCTCGCGCAGCGGCGGCACGGACAAGGGTAGGACATTGAGCAGGTAGTAGAGTTCCTCGCGGAACGCGCCGGACTTGGCTGCGGCATCGAGGTCGCGCGCACTGGCGGCGATCACGCGCAGGTCCAGCGGTGCCGGTTCCCGGCCACCGCCGCGCACCAGGGCGCGCCGTTGCAGCACGCTGAACAGGCGCTGTTGCAGTTCCGCGTCCAGGTCCGCGACCTCGTCGAGGAACAGGGTTCCGCCATTGGCCTGTTCGAGCAGGCCGGGTTGCACGCCGGTCGCATCCTCGGTGCCGAACAACGCGGCGACCAGGTGGTCGCGCGGAATGCTGCCGGCGGCGACGGCGACGAACGGACCCTTGCCGCGCGGACCGTGCTCGTGCAGCCAGCGCGCGAGGGTTTCCTTGCCGGTACCGGCTTCGCCGCGGACCAGCACATTGGCATCGTGCTGCGCGAGTTTGTGCAACTGCGCGCGCAGCGCCAGCATCGACTTGCTCGTGCCGACGGGTTCCAGCGGCAGGGCCAGGCGCTGGCGCAGGCCCTGGTTTTCGTTGCGCAGCCGGCTGGCTTCGCGCGCGCGCTCGAGCGTGAGCAGCAGTTTGGCCAGTGAAATGGGCTTTTCGATGAAGTCCCACGCGCCCAGCCGCGTGGCTTCGACCGCGGTTTCCACCGTGCCGTGCCCGGACATCATGACCACGGGGCAGGTCGCCAGCACGCCCGCCGCGGACCATTCGCGCAACAGGGCGATGCCATCGGTGCCCGGCATCCAGATATCGAGCAGGATCGCATCCGGGCGCTCGCGTTCGCGGGCTGCGCGGGCCTCGTCCGCGTTGGCCGCCAGGATCGCGGCATAGCCTTCGTCCTCGAGGATTTCCTTGACGGTGCCGCGGATATCCGGCTCGTCGTCGACGATCAGTATGCGTCCGCTGGTCATGGAACGGCCTGTGGCAAAAATGCGACGCACCAGAATAGCGCGTTCCGCGTTTCCGAAGAAATTAATCAACAATCGCTAGAATGCGCGCCCCCGCCCCTGACTGCCGCTTCGATGGAATCGCCTGCATCGCCCCTCACCCCCCTGGTCATCCGCTTCGGGCGTCTCGGCGACATGTTGCTGCAAGAACCCCTGCTGCACCTGCTGCGCCGCCGCTTCGGCGCGCCCTGCACGCTGCTGACCCGCGGTGCGTGGACCGGCGAGTTGTACCGCTGTCATCCGGATGTCGGCGCAATCCGCCAATTGCTCCGGCGCCACCGCCTGCTCGCCTTCAGCCCGGAACGCTGGCGTGCGATCGCGGAATTGCGCCGGCATCGTGGCCCGATCTATGTTTCCGAGGACACCCGGGCCTCGCTCGGGCGCATTCGCCGGCTGCTGTGGCTGGCAGGCGTGCCGCGCGAGCGTTGCGTGTTCGTGAACGATGTGTGTCGCGGCACCGACGAGCACTGGGTCGACCAGTTGCTGCGCTTCGGCCAGACGACGCCTGCCGCATTCGATGCCGCAGCGTACCCCTGGCATGCCGAGGATTTGCGTCAGGCCCCGCGCCTTTGCCTGGACGCCAGCGACCGCGCCGATGCGGCGCGCTGGCTGGAGCGCCGCGCCCTGGCGAACGCACCCCTGGTCCTGCTCCAGCCCGGCAACTGGAAGACGCGCAAATGGGGCCGGCGCCATGCGCTCGATCCGAAGTTCTGGCCGATCGGCAACTGGGTGGAATTGCTGCGCGCGATGCGCGCGGATTTGCCGGATGCGCATCTGCTGCTGTGCGGATCGCAGGACGAGCAACCCGTGCTGGATGCGATCCGCGCCGCGGCACACGATTGCCGCGTGGCGGCCAGCGGCGGCGACCTGCCGATCCGGCGCCTGCTCGGCGTGATGGAGCGCGCGCACAGCATGGTGTCGGTCGACAGCGGTCCCGCGCACATGGCCGCTGCGATCGGATGTCCGCTCGTGACCTTGTACGGCCACTATTCGCCGCGGCGCTGGCGCCGGCGCAGTCCGTGCGGGCAACCCGTCATCGACCTGTGCAGCGATGAACGTGCAACGGTGGCCGGAATCGCGGCCGGGGCGGTGATCGATGCCTGGCGCGGACTCGATCGGAAGCGACGCTCCGAAAACATGGCCGGACCCACCCGACAACCGGCTGATTGCGCCGGCGCGCGGGGGTGCGTTGACGCCTTCGCGTGATCGCCGGTGCCGCCGAATCAGGGGCACGCCGCCACGAATGCCGTCGCACCGGCCAGCCACCAGGTCCGGCGATTCGCCTCGCCGATGCGCCGGGCATGCGCATCATCCAGGCGCACGCAGGCGTCCGCGCCATTGTCGGAGTCCGGAATCAGCAAGCGCCGCTGCGCGGGCGCGGCATCGAGCCAGGCCTGCGCGCGCCGCAGCTGTTCGGCGCGGGTCTCGCCGAAGCCGAAATCGGTGGTCGGCCCGATCGCCTGCAACAGGTTCTGCTCCTTCCAGTCGACCAGGCCAATGCGGGTGCCAACCCCGGCCGCGGTGCGCGCCGCCTGCATCAGGTTGCGCGCCGAACTGCTGCCGTCGAGCAGCGGGCAGGCGACGAAGCCGTAGCCGCACCACAGCGCGACCAGCAGCAGTCCCGTCGCGGCCAGCGCGCGTGCGGGTCGCAGCAGCAGAGCCGCGACGCCGCCGGCGGCGCCAATGCCGGCCAGCAGCATCCCGAGCGCGTGCATCGCCGCATCGGCACCGCGGTCGGCGAGCAGGTTGCCGACGAAATGCCCATCGCCACGCAGGGCATCCACCCCGAGACCGAACAGCAAGGTGCTCAGCGCCAGCACGAAAGCGTACAAGAGCCATCCGAATCCGCGCCGCTCGCCCATGGCCGGCAGAATGGGCGCAGCCGCCAGCGCAAAGGCGGGCAGCGCGGGCAGGATGTACATGTCGCGCTTGCCCGGGCTGAAACTGAAGAACACCAGCACCAGCAGTCCCCACGCCAGCGGCAACCATACACGCGCCTCGCGCGCGCGCCAGGCGTCGCGCCAGTCGCGCCACAGCCAGAAGAAGGCGAGCGAAAACGGCGCCCAGAACAGCAGCGCGACCTGGCCGAAATACCAGAACGGTTTCTGGTGATGCCAGGGATCCGCATAGCGTTCCAGCGTCTGCCGGAACAGCAGATCGTGGAGGTAGGCGCGATGTTCCGGCGTCGGCTCGGCGTGCACCGCGACGAGCAACGGCACGAGCCACAGCGCGATCGCGCCGAGCAGCGCCAGCGCGCCGACTCCCCAGCGCCACGCGTTGCCGGTGCCCAGATCGGGCAGGCCCGGCCAGTGCAGGCGCCGCATCGCGGCATACGGCAGCAACGCCAGCAGCGGCAGAAATCCGACGCCCTTGAGGATCACGCCGATGCCGGCGGCGAAGCAGGCAGTCCAGAACCAGCGCCAATGCGGCCCGAGCAGCAGATGCCGGCACAGCCCGTACAGCGCGAGCGTGGTGAAAAAAACCAGGCTCGGATCGATCTGCGCGCGCTTGAACTGGTAGACGAACTGCACCGCGCACAACACCGCCATTCCAGCATAAAGGCCCGCCCGTGGATTCCACAGGCGCCGACCGAGGTCGCACACCAGCCACAACACGCCCAGGCCCGCGAGCAGCGAAGGCAGCAGGAAGCTCCAGCGCCAACTGCCGAGCGCGGCGCGTGCCGCCGCCAGCATCCAGAAATACAGCGGCGGTTTGTCCGCGTACAGCTCGATGCCGCGATGCGGAAACAACCAGTCGCCGCTATCCAGCATCTGCCGGGCGGCCAGCACGAATCGCGGCTCGTCCGCCGGCCACGGCGCGCGCAGGCCATAGCCCGCCGCCAGCACGACGAACGCGATCACGAAGAACAGCAGCCACTGGCGACGCTCGCCAGGGTCCATCGCGGGTTCGACGCTCATGTCCGGCTCACTCGCGCGGCAGGCGCAGCGTGAACACGGCGCCGCCACCCGCGCGATCTTCCGCGCGGATGCCGCCGCCGTGTTCCTCGGCGATCTTCTTCGCGACGGCAAGGCCCAGGCCCGTGCCGCGCTGCTTGCTCGAGGTATACGGCTCGAACCAGCGTTCGCTGAACCCTTGCGGCAAGCCGGGGCCGTTGTCCGCAACGCTGAGTTCGATCCATGTTTGCGCATTGTCCACGATGTCGCGCGTGGCCACGTCGATATGCGGCTTGCGCGCATCGCCGATCGCCTCGAGCGCGTTCTTGATCAGGTTGTGCAGCAGCTGGCGCAGGCGCCCGGGGTCGGCGCGCAGCACGGGATCGCGCGCCTCGAAGCGGCGCGTGAGTTGGATGCGCTGGTCGTTTTCGTACAGGTCGACGACTTCGCCGGCCAGCGCATGCAGGTCCAATGGCCGCGTCTCGATCTGCGGCGGACGCGCATAGTCGCCGAACGCGTTGACCAGGGCCTTGAGCGCTTCGACCTGGGCGACGATCGTGTGCGTGGCCCGGTCGAGCACTTCGGCGTCGTCCGTCGACAGGCGGCCGATGAAGCGCCGGCGCAGGCGTTCGGCGGCGAGCTGGATCGGCGTGAGCGGGTTCTTCACCTCGTGTGCGAGGCGCCGCGCGACCTCGGCCCAGGCCGCGTCGCGCTGGGCGCGGTCGAGTTGGGTCAGATCGTCGAACACCGCAACGATGCCGGCATCGGCACCGGACAATTCCGCGCCGCGCAGCAACAGCAGGCGGCGCTCGTCGCCTTGCGCCAGTACCACTTCCTCGCGCCACTCGCGCACGCCTTCGCGGGCATGCGCGAGGATGGGATCGAGCAGCGGCGCAAGCGGCGGATGATCGCGCCGCAGCACCGACAGCGGCTGGCCGATGTAGCGCGCCAACGGAACTTCGAGAATGCTCTCGGCGGCGCGGTTGAGCGTGCGCAGCGTGCCGCCGCGGTCGATTCCGAGCACGCCCGCGGACAGCCGTTCCAGCACCGCCTTCAGATACGCGCGCTGGTTTTCGGTCTCCTGCGCACTGTGCGTCAGGCGCGCATTCGATTGTTCCAGTTCGCGCTGCATCTGGTTGAACGAGGCGAGCAGGAAACCGAGTTCGTCGCGGCTGCCGACTGGCAAGGGCGTGTCGTAGCGGCCCGCGCCAACCGCGCGCGTGGCCGCGGCCAGGCGACCGATTGGCGCGGTCAGTCGCCGCGCGATGCCGAACGCCAGCATCAGGGCGAACAGCACCGACAGCAGCAACACGAAGGTGAGGACGAGGGTGAAGGTGAGCTTGAGCGAGGTGCGCAGGAATTTCAGGCGCTGGAAATCGAAGTTCGCCTGCTCCACGCCCGTGGTCAGCGCCTGCAAGCGCGCGGGTAGCGGGTACAGCGCCTGCAGCAGGCGTTCGCCGCCGGGTGTCGTGGTCGGTACCGGATAAACCACCCGCAGCAGCAGGCGATCACCGAGCGGTTCGGCGGCGGCGTAGCGGCCATTGCCCTGCACCTGCAGCAAGACCGCCGAATCCGGATAGGCGGGCGTGAGCAATTGTGGGTCGGCGCTGG
>JAFEFP010000109.1 GCA_018240545.1 Pseudomonadota bacterium
GGGCGTACCGCGCACCTGACCTCATGACGATCGGCAATTTGCGTGGCACAGCACCTCGCGCTAGCGTGGTGCATGCATCCTGGCATGCCTGCGAACCGCGATCATGAACGCCTTGCTTGGACGGATACTGATTTATCTGGTCGTCATCCCGCTGGCGCTGATTGCGATCGTGCCGAACAGCCTCGATACCTTGCACTTGCTGCGCACTGGCGATATCACCCTGGAAGATGTCGTGCCGTCGGTCGCGCGCCTGTTCCGCAAAACCCCGGAGGCCCCCCGCGTCGATGCGCCATTTGCTGCGGAAGTCGAAGACCTGGGCGGCGGGCAATTCAAATTGGCGTACAGCGCAAGTAATGACAAGATCAGTGGAACCGCAATGTATTGGCGCTTGCGCGAACTGGCCGAAAACCATTGTGCGAAACAGCTTGGGGTTCCGAACATCACAAACGCCAGCCAATACAATTCGCACTACTACAACGACGCGAGCCTGAAGTTCGAATGCTACGGAACGGTGGATACGAACCATCTGGAAGAACTCCAGCAACTTGAAAATCGGTTGCTTGCTTTGCGTGTGCAGGTCGGAGACGCCATGGAAAAACTGGACGATGCGCAGCGTGCGGCAATCCGTCGCAAGTTCGCCGAACTTGGCGCGCGAGACCTTGCGATACGCAAGCTCGGTGGGCAGGAAAGGCTTCGGCAGACCAGCGTAATGATCGATCGCCATGCGGCCTTGCTGCAAGAAGTCATGGCGTTGAAGAAGTGATCCAGCGGTCGCGAGCGGTGGCGCAGGCGCGACCTTAGACTGGCGTCAGTTTGTCGAGAATCCGTTCGAGCGCGGCCTGTTCGCCAGCGGACAGGCACGCGCGCAGTGCGCGCTCGTGCGCCAGGGCCAGCGGTGCGACGGCGTCGTGGATGGCCCAGCCCCGCGTGGACAGACCCAGCACGCTGCGGCGCTTGTCGCCGTGATGCGTGCGGCGGCGCACGCGTCCGGCGGCGACCAGGCGCGCCAGCGCGCGGCTGACGGCGACCTTGTCCATGGCGGTGCGTTGCGCCACTTCGCGCGCGGACAGCGTCTCGAAACGTCCGAGCACCGCGATCACCCGCCATTCGGTGTTGCTCAGGTCGAAGCGTTGCTGGTATTGCCGCGCTATCGCCGCGCTGACGCGGTTGGACAGGATCGAGAAACGGTAGGGCAGGAAGGATTCCAGCGCGATCGGCGCGTGCTTGCGGCTGCGGCTTGCAATTGGTTTCATATGAAACTATCTTAGCACCACCGTCGTCCGCCGCGCCGGTGCCGCCCGGCGCCCAGACCGCTCGTCGCGGCTCGCCGGCCCACGCGCGGAAATCTCGGAGAATCGCCATGAACGCCAACCCGCAGTCCCGTGCTTCCGCGGTCACCATCGAAAATCCCATGGGCATCGACGGTTTCGAATTCGTCGAGTTCGCCTCGCCCGAGCCGCAGCAGCTGCATGAGTATTTTTGCCGCCTGGGCTTCACCCAGGTCGCGCGCCACAAGACGCGGCCGATCTTCAACTATCGCCAGAACGACTGCACGTTCCTGATCAACGAGGACAAGGATTCCTTCGCCGCGGACTTCGCCGCCCGGCACGGGCCGAGCGCGTGCGGTTTCGCGATCCGCGTCAACAAGCTTGCCGAATGGGTGCGCATGCAGGCGCTGAAGAACGGCGCGCAGGCGTTCGAAACCAAGGCCGAACTGACCAAGGCCGTGGCCGCGCCGGTGATCAAGGGCATCGGCGATTGCATGCTCTACATCGTCGATCGCTACGACGCCAAGGGCACGATCCACGATCCGGACTGGGAATGGATGCCCGGCGTCGAGAAAATGCCCAAGGGTTTCGGCCTGACCTTCATCGACCATCTGACCCACAACCTGTACCACGGCAACATGGCCAAGTGGGCCGATTACTACGAGCGCCTGTTCAACTTCCGCGAGATCCGCTATTTCGACATCAAGGGTGCCAAGACCGGCCTGCTGTCCAAGGCCATGACCGCGCCGGACGGCATGGTGCGCATCCCGCTCAACGAATCGTCCGACCCGAAGTCGCAGATCAACGAATACCTCGACGAGTACAAGGGCGAGGGCATCCAGCACATCGCCTGCTTCACCGACAACATTTACGAGACCATCGAAACCATGCGCGCGCAGGGCATCGAGTTCCTGGACACGCCCAATGCGTATTACGACGTGGTCGATGCGCGCATCCCCGGCCACGGCGAAGACGTGGCGCGCATGCGCGCAAACAAGATCCTGATCGATGCCGACACCGAAACGAAGAAGAAGCTGCTGCTGCAGATCTTCACCCAGAACGCGGTCGGGCCGATCTTCTTCGAGATCATCCAGCGCAAGGGCAACACCGGCTTCGGCGAGGGCAATTTCCAGGCACTTTTCGAATCGATCGAGCGGGAACAAATGCGCCGGGGCGTGCTGTGAGAATCACTGCATAACCTGCTGCGCTCGGCCGCTTGCGTGCCGGCGGAGCTCGGAATGCTCACGTACTGTCGTGTACGCTCCGCTTGCTGTGCTCCGGCGACACACAATCAGCCTTGGCTCGCGACGGTTCGGCGGGGATTCTTCTAATCGGGTTGCCCATTGAGCAGCCATGGAATCGACATCATGAATGCAGTAAACGAAAGGTACATGACCGGGTTCGGCAACGAATTCGCCACCGAGGCCGTCGCCGGCACCTTGCCCGAGGGGCGCAATTCGCCGCAGCGCGTCGCGCACGGGCTGTACGCCGAGCAATTGACCGGCACCGCGTTCACCGCGCCGCGCCACGCGAACCGGCGCAGCTGGCTCTACCGCATCCGCCCGGCGGCCGTCCACGGCGCGTTCGCGCCGTTCGTGCAGGCGGCATTCCACAACGATTTCGGAAGCGGCCCGGTCACGCCCGAACGCCTGCGCTGGGATCCGCGCCCCTTGCCGAAGTCGCCGGCGGATTTCATCGACGGCCTGTTCACCGTGGCCGGCAACGGCAGCGCCGCCGCGCAAGCCGGCATCGGCATCCATCTGTATGCCGCCAATCGATCGATGCAGGATCGTTTCTTCTACGACGCCGACGGCGAGCTGCTGATCGTGCCCGAACGCGGACGCCTGCGGATGGCCACGGAAATGGGCTTGCTCGAGATCGAGCCGCAGCAGATCGCGGTGATTCCGCGCGGCGTGCGCTTTCGCGTCGAAGTGCCGGACGGGCAAGCGCGCGGCTACGTGTGCGAGAACTTCGGCGCGCCGTTGCGCCTGCCCGACCTTGGCCCCATCGGCAGCAACGGCCTGGCCAACCCGCGCGATTTCCTGACGCCGGTCGCGGCGTTCGAGGATCGTGAGGGCGATTTCGAGCTGCTCGCGAAATTCCAGGGCCACCTGTGGCGTGCGCCGATCGGGCACTCGCCGCTGGATGTGGTCGGCTGGCACGGCAACTACGCGCCGTACCAGTACGACCTGCGCCGGCACAATACGATCGGCTCGATTTCCTACGACCACCCGGATCCATCGATCTTTCTCGTGTTGCATTCGCCGAGCGATACGCCGGGGACCAGCAACATCGATTTCGCGATCTTCCCGCCGCGCTGGCTGGCGGCCGAAGGCACGTTCCGGCCGCCGTGGTTCCACCGCAACATCGCCAGCGAGTTCATGGGCCTGATCCACGGTGCCTACGACGCCAAGGCCGACGGCTTCGTGCCGGGCGGGGCGAGCCTGCACAACAGCTTCAGCGGGCACGGACCAGATGCGGCAACGTTCGAAAAGGCCAGCACGGCCAACACCACCGTGCCCGACCACATTGTCGATACCATGGCGATCATGTTCGAAACCCGCGCGGTGATCCGGCCGACGCGGCAGGCACTGGAATCGGCGCAGCTGCAGCACGAATATGCGGCATGCTGGCAGGGGCTGAAGAAGAACTTCCGCGCATCGCGCAACTGACGGACGCAAGCACGCATGAAACTGGCAAGTCTCAAGGAAGGCGGGCGCGACGGCACGCTCATCGTCGTCAGTCGCGATTTGACCCGCGCGGTGCGCGTCACCGACATCGCGCGCACGTTGCAGGCCGCACTCGAAGACTGGAGCAACGCGGCGCCCCGTCTCAATCGCGTGTCCGGACTGCTGCACGACGCCGGCAAGGCGCAGACGCTCAATGGCGAGGAGGTTTTCGCCCTCGACGCTGCTGCACTGGCGGCGCCGTTGCCACGCGCCTACGAGTTCGTGGACGGCTCGGCGTACCTGCCGCATGTGGAGCGCGTGCGGCGCGCGCGTGGGGCGCAGGTGCCGGAGAGTTTTTACTCCGATCCCCTGATGTACCAGGCCACCAGCGCGGGATTCCTCGGTCCGCGCGATCCGGTGCGGGTCACGAGCGAGGACTACGGCATCGACCTGGAAGCCGAAGTCGTCGTGATTACCGATGATGTACCGATGGCGGTATCGCCCGCGCAGGCACAAGCGCACATCCAGCTCATCGGTCTGGTCAACGATGTTTCACTGCGCAACCTGATCCCGGGCGAGCTCGCCAAGGGCTTCGGCTTTTTGCAGTCCAAGCCGCGCTCGGCGCTGTCGCCGGTATTCGTCACGCCGGATGAATTGGGCGATGCCTGGAAGGATTGCAAGGTGCATTTGCCGATGCGCACCTGGATCAATGGACAATGGCTCGGCGAGGCCGATTGCGGCGTGGACATGCAGTTCGATTTCGCCCGGCTCGTCGCGCACGCGGCGAAAACGCGCCCGCTGTCCGCCGGCACGATCGTGGGTTCCGGGACGATCGCCAACGAAGATACCGGCAAGGGCGCTTCCTGTCTGGCCGAACAGCGGACCGTGGAAACCCTGCGCGACGGCAAGCCGTCCACGCCGTTCCTGAAATTCGGCGATACCCTGCGCATCGAGATCACCGCTGCCGATGGCCACAGCATTTTCGGGGCGATCGAACAGGTCGTGCAGCCGGCAAAAGGCGGTCGCTGAAGGGCAGGATTGCGCCCCGTTTTGATTTTTGCCTGCCACTGCGGCTAGGCTGCGCATACCGAGCGGTTCGCGGGGGAGTGTACGAATGGCTGCCGAACGTCTGAAACTGTACGGTTATTGGCGATCCAGCGCCGCCTATCGCGTGCGCATCGCGCTCAATCTCAAGGGCCTGCCCTATGAAGTCGTGCCCGTGCACCTGACCGAGAACGGGGGCGCGCAACATACCGATGCGTTCCGCAAGCTCAATCCGCAGGAACTGATTCCGGTGCTGGGCGATGGCGAACGCATCATCCGCCAATCGCTGGCGATCATCGAATACCTGGAAGAAGCCTACGAAGGTTCGACCAAGCTGTTGCCCACCGCCGTGCGCGATCGCGCGCGCGTGCGGGCGCTGGCGCACATCGTCGCTTGCGACATCCACCCGCTCGGCAATCTGCGCGTGCTGCAATACCTCGAGCGCGAGTTCAATACGCCGCAGGTGGAGCGTGAACGCTGGGCGCAGCACTGGATCCGCGAGGGGTTCCACGCGTTCGAACGCCTGCTTGCCGAAAATCCATCGACCGGATTGTTCTGCGAAGGCGACGAACCCACGATGGCCGACATCTGCCTCGTGCCGCAGGTCTACAACGCGCGCCGCTGGTCGGTGGACCTGGCACCGTTCCCGACCATCGTGCGCATCGACGCCGCATGCGCCAAATTGCCGGCCTTTGCCGATGCGCGACCGGAGAACCAGCCGGACGCACCCCGCTCTTGATCAATAGCGCAGTCGCGCGTGGCGCGACGATCACTCCCCCTCTCCCGCTTGCGGGAGAGGCAAGACCTAAAATGCCGCGGCGTCGTAGGTCTCCGGCAGGCTCGCATCGCCGCCTTCCGAGAGGCGGATCTTGAGCGCCAGGCCATCGCGCGAATCGGCCTTCACCAGCGCCTCCTCCAGCTCGATCTGGCCGGATTTGTACATCGCCATCAGTGCCTGATCGAAGGTTTGCATGCCTTCCTGCAAACTGCGATCCATGGCCTCCTTGATCTCGTGGATCTGGCCGCGGCGGATCATGTCGCGGATCAGCGGCGTGTTCAGCAGTACCTCGGCGGCGGGCAGGCGGCGACCGTCCTTGCCGATCACGAGGCGCTGCGAGATCACCGCGCGCAGGTTCAGCGCGAGGTTCATCAGGATGTTGCGGTGCGCGGATTCCGGGAAGAAGTTGAGGATGCGCTCGAGCGTCTGGTCGGCGTTGTTCGAGTGCAGCGTCGCCAGGCACAGATGGCCGGTTTCCGAAAACGCGATTGCCGCTTCCATGGTTTCGGTATCGCGGATCTCGCCGATCATGATGACGTCCGGCGCCTCGCGCATCGCGTTCTTCAGCGCCTCGTGGTAGCTGTGCGTGTCGAGGCCGACCTCGCGCTGGTTGACCACGGACTTCTTGTGCCGGTGCAGGTATTCGATCGGGTCCTCGATGGTGAGGATGTGGCCGGATACGTTCGTGTTGCGGTAGTCGATCATCGACGCCAGGGTGGTCGACTTGCCGGAACCGGTGGCGCCGACCAGCAGCACCAGGCCGCGCGGCTCCATGATCAGGTCCTTGAACAGCACCGGCAGGCGCAATTGCTCGATCGACGGAATTTCGCT
>JAFEFP010000010.1 GCA_018240545.1 Pseudomonadota bacterium
GGCGCCGGCCGTAGTCGTCGCCGACCTTGGCGATCATCTCGTGCACCTGCCGGCGCAGCGCTTTTTGCGCGGCGTTCAACTTCGTCGGATCGACTTCCGGATGGTCGGGTTGCGCAACATGCGCGTGCGTGTCGCGCCACAACCGGCGCAGGAAGCGCGCCATGCCTTCGACGCCCGCCTCGTTCCATTCCAGCGATTTTTCCGGCGGCGCGGCGAACATCGAAAACAGCCGCACCGTATCCGCGCCGTATTTGTCCACCATCGCGCGCGGATCCACGCCATTGTTCTTGGACTTGGACATCTTCTCGATGCCGCCGATGGATACCGGCTGCCCGTCGAAGCGCAACGTGGCGCCCACCACCCGCGCGCGTTCGTCGCGCTCGATGTCCACGTCCGCCGGATTGAACCAATGTCGACGTGTTTCCTTTTTCGAAACCGAGTGCCCCGAGTCGTGGGCGTGCAGCTCTTCGATGGTCTCGTCGCGATAAAACGTCTCCGCGATCACCATGCCCTGGCACAGCAGGTTCGTCGCCGGCTCATCCGAATGCACCAGGCCTTCGTCACGCAGCAGCTTGTGGAAGAACCGGAAATACAACAGGTGCAGGATCGCGTGTTCGATGCCGCCGATGTACTGGTCCACCGGCAGCCAGTAGTCCGCGCGCGCATCGACCATGTCGGCGGCGCCAGGACTCGTGTAGCGCGCGTAGTACCAACTCGATTCCATGAAGGTGTCGAACGTGTCGGTCTCGCGTTCGGCCGGCCCGCCGCATTGTGGACATTTACACTTGCGCCACTGCGGGTCGGCCTTGATCGGCGACTGCACGCCCATGAATTTCACGTCTTCGGGCAGCACGACCGGGAGCTGGTCTTCCGGCACCGGCACCGCATCGCACTTCGGGCAATAGATGATCGGGATGGGGCAACCCCAGTAGCGCTGCCGCGACACGCCCCAATCGCGCAGGCGGAAATTCACCTTGCGCACGCCCTTGCCTTCCTTCTCGATGCGTGTGGCGATGGCGTCGAACGCTGCACGGTAATCCAGCCCGTCGAATTCGCCGGAATTGACCAGGGTGCCGTAGTCGGTGAAGGCGGCATCCTCGACGATGCCGCGCTCGAACTCCTCGATCAGCGACAAGGCCGCTGGTGCTTCAATGACGTCGATCGCGCGGCCTTCGCCGAGCGCGGCCGTCATCGGATTCGCATTGTTCGCGGCATCGCGACCGAGCTCGCGGATCGCCTCGCGCACCGGGTCGCTGACGATCACCATCTTGATGAACAGGTCGTACCTGGTCGCGAACTCCCAGTCGCGCTCGTCGTGCGCCGGCACCGCCATCAACGCACCCGTGCCGTAGCCCAGCAGCACGAAATTGGCGATCCACACCGGCAGTTTTTCGCCGGTGATCGGATGAATGGCATGGAAACCGGTTTCGATCCCCTTCTTTTCCTGGGTTTCCAGCTCGGCCTCGGCCACGCCACCGTGACGGCATTCGTCGATGAATTTCCGGATCTGTGGATTCTTGGACGCCGCCTTGAGCGCCAGCGGATGCTCGGCCGCCAGGCACAGGAAGGTCGCGCCCATCAGCGTGTCCGGGCGCGTGGTGAACACGCGCACCGGCTCGGCTTCGCCGTCGATGGCGAAATCGATCTCCAGGCCTTCGGAGCGTCCGATCCAGTTGCGCTGCATGGTCTTGACCGCGTCCGGCCAGCCCGGCAGCTTGTCCAGTCCAGCCAGCAATTCCTCGGCGTAGTCGGTGATCTTGAGGAACCATTGAGGTATTTCGCGCTTCTCGACCAACGCGCCGGTACGCCAGCCGCGGCCGTCGATGACCTGCTCGTTGGCGAGCACGGTCTGATCGACCGGATCCCAGTTGACCACGGACTTCTTGCGATAGGCCAGGCCCTTCTTGAACAGGCGCACGAACAAGCGCTGCTCATGCACGTAGTAATCGGGCTTGCAGGTGGCGAATTCGCGCGACCAGTCGATGGCGTAGCCCATGGTTTGCAACTGTGCGCGCATGTGCTCGATGTTGGCGTAGGTCCACTTCGCCGGCGCGGTGTTGTTCTTGATCGCGGCGTTTTCCGCCGGCAGGCCGAACGCGTCCCAACCCATCGGCTGCATGACGTTCTTGCCCAGCATGCGCTGGTAGCGGCTGATCACGTCGCCGATGGTGTAGTTGCGCACATGGCCCATGTGCAACGCGCCGGAAGGGTACGGCAGCATCGACAGGCAATAGAATTTCGCCTTCGAGGCATCCTCCTTCGCCGCGAACGACTGGTTCGCGTTCCAGAATTCCCGCGCGGCGGATTCCACCGCCTTGAAATCGTAGATTGCGTCCATCGGGGGCCTGTTCGGGCCGGTTCTACCGGCACTTGTTCGGATTTGTGCCCAGCCTACCGCAGTGCAGCATCCGCGCCAACCCCGTACCCGCCCGCGGGGTGCCTTTCGACATGCGCATGAACACGGCCAAGGCGTATATTCGCGGCTTCACCAAGGGAGGATCACCATGCGTCTTGCTCCAATCGCCGCCGCGGTCGCGGCACTGTCCGCCGCATCCGCGTTTGCCCAGGCACCCGCCGCATCCGTCACCGCGGTCCAATGCGGTCATCTCATCGACGTCGTTCACGGCAAGTTGCTCGGCGCCAGCACCATCATCATTGAAGGCGATCGCATCAAGCAGGTCCTCGACGGCACCCGGCAACACGCCGGTGCGAACACGATTGCGCTCGGCGACGCCACCTGCATGCCCGGACTGATCGACTCGCACACGCACCTGACCGGGCAGATGAGCCGAGCCAGCTACAGCGAGCAGTTTCGCCTGAACCCGGCCGACTACGCGATCCAGAGCACGGTCTACGCCCGCCGTACCCTGCTCGCGGGATTCACCACGGTGCGCAACCTGGGCGACAACGCCAACGAATCCATCGCGCTGCGCAATGCGATCAATGCCGGACTCGTGCCCGGCCCGCGCATTTTTACCGCCGGACTGGCCATCGGCACCACCGGTGGCCATGCCGATGGCAGTGACGGCTACCGCTGGGACCTGCAAGGCGACCCGAATGCGAAGGAAGGCATCATCAACTCGCCCGAAGACGCATGGAAGACCGTGCGCCAGCATTACAAGGACGGCGCAGACCTCATCAAGATCATGCCCTCGGGTGGCGTGCTGGACGAAAGTTCCAGCTCCGAGAATCCGCAGATGACCTTGCCCGAAATCCAGGCCGTCGTCGCCGCCGCGCACGATTACGGCTTCACCGTGGCCGCGCACGCGCACGGCGCCGAAGCGATCCGGCGCGCGGTGATCGGCGGCGTGGATTCCATTGAACACGGCACCTTCATGAACGATGAAGACATCAAGTTGATGAAGGAACACGGCACCTGGTACGTGCCGACCATCATCGCCGGCCAGTTCGTGATGGGCAAGGCGAAAGAAGGCTGGTACCCGCCGCAAGTCGCGCGCAAAGCCATGGAGGTCGGCCCGGTCATCATGGGCACGGCCGGTCGCGCCTACAAGGCCGGAGTGAAAATCGCCTTCGGCACCGATGCCGGCGTGTATCCGCACGGCGAAAACGCCAAGGAGTTCGAATACATGGTGCAGGCCGGCATGCCGCCGATGTTCACGATCCAGGCCGCCACGCTCCACGCCGCGCAACTGCTCAGGCACGACAAGGACTTCGGCAGCATCGAAGCGGGCAAGTTTGCCGATGTCGTGGCCGTGCCCGGCAATCCGCTGGACGACATCAAACTGATGCAGAAAGTGGATTTCGTGATGAAGGCAGGCGTGGTGTACGAGCAGGCTGGCAAGCCACTCGCGGCGACACTCGACAATTGAAATTCCGGAACACCCGGTAATCGCCTGCCGTAGTTCCGGAATTGTCCTGGTGCAGGGGAAGGCGAACCCAATCCAGCCAACGAGGAGCATGCCATGTCTTGTCCGAACTGCTTCACCCTCACCCTCAGCGGAGTCCAACCCCAGGGCCCGGCGCACCAATGGGGAGAAATCGCCCATTTGCTGGAAACCCACAATGCCTTGATCACGGCCGCGCAAGGCAATGCCGAATTTCGCAAGGAATTCGAACGCATGGCGGTTGACGTGGCAAGACTGATCAGTGCGAAATGGCAAAAACGCACGGTCGACGGATAAGACCAACCGCCTAGCGTCGGGAACCCGCCAACGCTTCGGCGCGCACCAGCACTCCGGCAAATCCGTGCTGGCGCGCCAGTGCGTCGATGCGTTTTTTCAATGCCGCCGCCTGCGCCGGATCGTGCGCGGCGAGCAGTTCCAGCGCGGCAAGGCGCGCATCCAGGGCGAGCGCGATCCAATGCCGCTTTTCGACACGGTCGGCAAGCGCCTGCAGGGCTGCTGCGGCAGCGGCATCGCCGCGCACGCCCTTGAGCTGCAACAAGGCAATATCGACCGGAACGCCGGGCAGGTGCAGGAGCAAACGGCTGCGCAATTCCCGCGCGCGGGACTCCGCGCGTGTGCTCTCGGCCTCCTGCCCAAGATGCGCGTGGCATAGCGCGAGCAGGCTTTGCGCCAGCGCTTCGTGGGCGACGTCCTCGCTCTTGGCCAGCACCGGGACGATATCGCCCAGCCGCCGGCACGCATCCACCCATCGCTGCTGCTCCAGTTCACCCTGCGCCAGACCGAGACTGTCGACAGCAACCCCACCATCCTCGTGCAATGCCTTGGCACGTGCCAGCGCGCGCTCGAAGCCTGCGTTTGCAGCCTTGCGCTCGCCGCGGTCTCTTTGCACCAGCGCGCACTGATAGTCGGGTGCGCCGAAATTGGGCAAATCGGTGGCCTGCCTTGCCTCGCTGAGCGCCTGTTCGCAGGCATTGCGCGCATCGTCCAGATCGCCGCGCAGCCGCAATGCCTCGCTGTACTGCTGCAATCCGGCAATACGCAGTTCGCGCCAGCCGCTGCGCTCGGCCAGGGCCAGCGCCTCGCGGTATGCAGCCAGCGCCGCCTCGTCGGCACCATCATCGAGCTTGAGCGACGCCTGCGACACCGCCAACCATGCCTGCTGCCGCGGTTCACCGGTTACGCGCACGATGTCGGCAATATGCCGCAGCATGACTTGTGCCGTATCACGATCGCCCAGGTCCCAGTGCATCTGGAACAGATGGGCATACACCTCGTACATTCGTTGCGGGTTGCCGATTTTTTGCAGGATATCCAGGGCGCTCTGGTATTCGCGGCGCGCGGCAACCGGATTGCCGCGCTGGGATTCCAGCAATCCCAGTTGCGCGTGCGCATCGGCCTCGTAGGACAGGTTTCCGCCCCGGCGATAATCGGCGATCGCCCGTTGCATGAGCCCCACGGCCTCCTCGACCCGGCCTTGCAGGGTGCGCGCGATGCCAAGATCGTACAGCGCGTCGGCGGCCAGACCCGGCTCGTCGCGCGCCGTCGCCAGCGCCAATGCCAATTCCGCATGACGCGCGTAGGCAGTACTGTCGTCGCGCAGTTCGGCAATGTGCACCGCGGCCAATTCGACGCGTGGGTCGTCCCGACTCGCCGGCAGCTTGCGCAGTTCCGCGAGCGCGGCGTCGGCCTTGTCGGCCCTGCCCGCGCGCCGCAGGTCGTCGATGTAGGTCAGGTGCAATTCGGGATTGTTCGCCGCCTGCTTGAGCAGGCTTTCGTCCAGCGCCAGCGCCTTGTCCCACTCGCGCTTCTGCACTGCAAGCACCCGCGCGATCTGCATCTGCTGTTGCTGCGGCAGACCCGCGCTGTGCGCTACCGCCTGCTCGGCCATCGCCAGCGCCTTGTCGTCGTAGCCGAGCTTGCGCCAGGCTTCAGCGAGCAGAGAGTAGGCCGGCGCATAGCCGGGATTCAGTGCCACTGCTTCCAGCAGTTCGTCGCGCGCACGCACGGGCTCGGACGAACGCAGCGCCGCCAACGCCAATCCCATGCGCCGCGACAGGTCCAGCGTTCCCGGCTGCGCCCGCGCCACTTGTTCCCGTGTCGCCGCGCTGCCCGTTGCAAGTCCGAGCTTGGCGCGCAATCCGGCGCCGGCCTGTTCGACCAGGCGCGGCAATTCGTTCAATGCCCCGCTTTCGGCGACGCTGGCGACGGGCGCATCGTTGCGCGCATCCTGCACGGCCACATCCAGGCGCAGGCTCGGCGCTTCCGCCGGGCCGGAGACCAGGTAGCTGCCACTGAGCACGTAATCGGCGCCGAGGCGCTTGCGCAGCACGCGCAGGCTCGCCGGCCCGTAACCGCCCGCGCCGGGCGGCGACAATCCGGCACGCGCCGCATTGACCAACTCGCCCGGCATGGCATGCATGACCGTCCCGCTGGTCAATTCGGTCGCCAGTTCGTTGCCCAGCGCCGTGGCGATCCAGTCGTTGCGCTTGTCCTGCGACAGGTTGGAAAAATCCACGATCGCCATCGAGGTACCGGGCGGCGGCGCGGCATACGTCGTCTTGCCGCGCAATTCGAAAAGCGCAGCCACGAGCGCGATGGCGACAACTGCCGCTGTCGCCACGACGCCGACGCGATGCCGGCGCACGTATTTCCAGCCGCGGTAGGCCAAATGGTCGCGACGCGCATTGATCGGCTTGCCGGTAATGTAGCGGCGCAGGTCGTCGGCCATCGCCGAGACGCTGGGATAGCGGCGCGCCGGATCGTGCTTGAGCGCCGCCAGCACGATCGTGTCGAGGTCGCCGCGCAGGCGCCGCGACGGCACCGGCGGTGCGGTCAGGCGCAACCGGCTCGGCGGCACCGGATCGCTGGCCTCGACGATGCGGCGCAGGTCCTCGGGCCGCTCGGCGCCGCGGAAGTCGTAGGCGTACTTGTCGGTGAGCAACTGGTACAGCACGCAGCCGAGCGCATAGATGTCGGTCGCTTCGGTGATCTTGCCACCGCTGAACTGTTCCGGTGCGGCGTAAGCCGGCGACATCGGCCGCTCGCGCCGCGCCTGCGTCAGCGTCAACTCGCCGTTGCTGCTGTCCTCGAGCACCTTGGCGATGCCGAAGTCGAGCAATTTCACCGCGCCATTGGGCGTGACCAGCACGTTCGACGGTTTCAGGTCGCGATGCACGACATGATGGGCATGTGCAAACTGCACTGCCGCGCACACGTCGAGGAACAAGCGGATGCGATCCTCGAGCTTCAGGTCGTTGTCATGGCAGTAGCGTTGCGAGGCCTGCCCGTCGACATATTCCATCGCGAAATACGGGCGGCCATCGTCGGTAATGCCGCCGTCGAGCAGGTGCGCGATCTGCGGGTGCTGCAGGCGCGCGAGGATCTGGCGCTCGCGCAAAAAGCGCGTGAGCACCGCATCCGAATCCATGCCGCGCTTGATCAGCTTCAGCGCCGCGCGCTGCTCGAACTGGCCATCCGCGCGCTCGGCCAGCCAGACCACCCCCATGCCGCCGTCGCCGATCTTTTCCACCAGCCGCCATGGTCCGACCCGGTCCGGCGCCGGCTCGTCCGCGGCATTGGCGGCAGTCGTCGCCACCGGATCCCGTTTGCTCACGATGTCGGCGGCCGCCTGCTCGGCGGCCAGAGCCGCATCATCGCCATTGAGCATCGACTCGACGACGATCTTCAATTCGTGATCATCGCCGCACAGGGATTCGACCAGGGCCGACCGCTGCGCCGGCGGCACCGCGAACACACGATCGAAAATCTCTCCGGCGCGCAGCCAGCGTTGTGTGTTCACGCACTGCCTCCGGTCGGCGCAGCCATCCCCCGCTTGGGACTATAGAAGCCGCTTTGCGGCGACACAAGTCCGCGTGTCAGTAACCTGCCCGGAATGACGTAACCCATTTCAGAACGCCATTGTGGCGGATCAAAGGAGTGGGGCATGCGTCTTGCAATCGTTCAAACCGTTTTGCTGGCTGCGGTATCGCCGTTTGCGCTGGCGCAAAGCATCGACACGCTGAATCCGTTGCCGGAATCCGGGCCGACGACGCTGGCGATCCAGGCCGACGGCAAGATCCTCATCGGCGGCAGCTTTCTCCAGATCGGCACGACGCCGATGCAGCGCGTCGCAAGGCTAAACCGCGATGGTTCGCTGGACACGAGCTTTTCCGACCCGATGGTCGATAACGTCGTGCAGGCAATCGCCGTGCAGGCAGACGGCAAGATCCTGATCGCCGGGGACTTCACCACGATCGGCACCGCGACCCGGCATTACCTCGCGCGCCTGAACGCGGACGGGTCGCTCGACGGCAGTTTTGCCGACCCCGGCTTTGGTGCCGAAGTGTGGGCGCTGGCCGTGCAGCCGGACGGCAATATCCTGGCGGCGGGCGACTTCACCGCCGTCGGCGGGACCACGCGGAACTACCTCGCCAGAATCTCCGCGACCGGGACGCTCGATGGAAGCTTCGCCGACCCACAACTGAACAACTCGACGCGTTCCGTCGCCTTGCAAGCGGATGGCCATGTGCTGGTCGGCGGGTTCTTCACGCATGTAGGTGCCCAAACGCAATTCTATTTTGCACGCTTCTCCAGCACCGGTGTTTTCGACACCACCTTCCCCGTGGCATCGAACTTGATTCCCGGATCGATCGTGGTCGCGCCGAATGCGTCGATCTACATCTCGGAGCCCTCTGCGGCAAGCATCATCAAGCTGACTGCAACGGGCGCCATCGATGGCACCTACGCCTCGACCCAGACGGATGCTGCGATCGACTCATTCGAGCTGCAGCCGAACGGCAAGATCGTGGCCAGTGGCATCTTCGAAAATGTCGGCGGGCAGCCGCGTCACGCACTGGCGCGCCTGAATGCGGACGGCACGCTCGATACGAGCTTTGCGGACCTGAACTTCAGTTTCAACGCGACCAATCCGAACGGCTACATCTACGCCATCGCCGCGCAGACCGACGGCAACATCGTCGTCAGCGGCAATTTCACGTTCGCCGACAACCTGTCGCGGTCGTACATGGCGCGCGTCGTCACCGGCGATGCCATAGTCAACACGCTGACCGGCACGGCATCCGGCGGCAACACGATCGCGACCTGGACGCGCAGCGGCGGCGGTGCGGAACTGCCGTTGCCGCCCGTCCTGCTGTACTCGACCGACGGCGTGAACTACGCAACGGTTGGCACCATGACGCGCATCGCCAACGGCTGGCAGTACACCGCGCCCTACAACGTCGCCGGTGCGCCGTTCTATCTGCAGGCGACCGCCATCACCAGCGGCGGTGCCAACAACGGCTCGCCCGGTCGCATCAATAGCCCGATTTACGTCAGCGATCGCATCTTCGCCAACGGCTTCGAATCCAATTGATGCCTGACGCGGGGTTCGGGTCGGCGCGGATGGGCCGACCCAAGCCCCCGGAGCAACCGCATGAACGCCATTGCCGATACGCGTCGCGCCAATTTCGAGCACCGCTTTTTTCTTCTGACGATACTAGCCATTTTCGCGGTTGTCGCCACCGGATTCGCGCGCACATATTTCCTGCGTCCACTGTTTTTTCACGATCCGTTGCCGCTGTTGCTACACGTCCACGGCGCGCTGATGATCGCGTGGTTCGCGCTGTTTTTCACCCAGACCTGCCTGATCGCCTCGCACCGCGTGCAGTGGCACAAGCGACTCGGTGTGTTTGGCGTGATGCTGGCGCTGGCGATCCTCGTGGTCGCCCCCGTCGTACTGGTGCAAGGGGTAGCGCGCGAATTGCACGCACCGCACGGCCATCGCGGATTCACGGTGATTTTCGGCCTGGATCTGGTAATCCTGTTCGATTTTGCGGTGCTGGTCGCCAGCGCAATCGCGTTGCGCCATCGCAGCGACTTCCACAAGCGCCTGATGCTGCTCGCAACCTGCGCAATCATCCTGCCCGCGATAGCGCGGATCCCGGCACTCATCCCGATCGGCGTCCTTGGGGTTCTTTTGCTGTTTTATTGTTGCGTGTTGGTGCCCGTGATCGTCGACACCGTGCGCCACCGTCGCCTGCATCCGACCTTTGGCTGGGGCGCTCCACTGTTGATAGCCAGCGAACAACTCGCCTTCTACGCCGCGCATACACCGACGTGGACACAGTTCGTCATCCGGCTATTTGCATGACACGCCTTTGGAAGACCGCATGAACACTGCCGCCGATATCGATCGCTTGCATTTCGAACACCGCTACTACGTCGCCGCCGCGATCGGCGTGATCGTGGTGGTGCTGGCGGGCTTCAGCATCGACATCCCGCTGCTTTCGCACCTCGGCACGCTGAGCGTGCTGGTGCGCCTGCACGGGCTGATCATGCTGGGCTGGATCGCGCTGTTCTTCGTGCAGGCGCTGCTGGTCGCGCGGCAGCGCGTGGACTTGCACATGCGCCTAGGCATATTCGGTGTGGTGCTGGCGATCGCGGTGGTCATCGCCGACACCGCCACGGTGATCGCTGCCAGCCGGCTCGGCGGCCATCACATGCCATCGCACATGTCTGTGCCGTTGTTCCTGGCGCGCGGATTGTTCAGCCTGTTTCTTTTCGCCGTATTGGTCGCGGGAGCACTCGCGCTGCGCAAGCGGCGCAGCGACTGGCACAAGCGCCTGATGCTGCTCGCCGCCCTGCTCCTGCTCGACGCCGCGCTGGCGCGCTTCATCAGCGTCTACACGTCGTGGACGGTGGATTTCTCGACCGTGCGCGACGGCCTTGTCCTTGCCTGCATCGCCATCGACACATTTCGCAATCGCCGCCTGCATCCGGCCTTCGCGATCGGCGCGGTGCTGGTGATCGGCGACGATTACATCGCGACTTGGGTCGCGGGCACGCCCACGTGGCTGCATTTTTCCGAAGCATTGTCGACTCAATAGAGGAGGATTTTCGTCATGAACGCGATCATTTCGTCCAATCCGGGCCGAGGCCTTGCACTTGTGCTGCTTGTGTCGGCCAGCCTCGCTGCCGTTTGCGCAACACCACCCGCCGCGCCGATACGCCCGGTCACCGACGACTATTTCGGCACCAAGGTCACCGACAACTATCGCTGGATGGAGAACCTGAAAGATCCGCAGATGCAGCGCTGGATGAAGGCGCAGGCGGATTACACCCGCGCGCAGCTCGATGCGTTGCCGGGTTATCCAAAACTGTTGAAGCACATCGATGAACTTGACTCATCGCAGCCAGCCGTCGTGACCGGCGTGCAGATCGTCGGCGGGCGCTATTACAGCCTGCGCGTGCCGCAGGGTGCGCAATCGCCCAAGCTGTATGTGCGCGACGCAGTCAAGGGCGAAGACAAGCTCCTGATCGATCCGGAAAAGATTCCGGGCAACGACAAGTCGCACTGGAGCATCCACGATTACCGCCCTGCGCCGGACGGCCGTCACGTCGCCTACATCATTTCGGCCGGCGGTTCGGAGGAAGGCGTGCTGCACGTCCTGGACGTGGGCACGGGCAAGGATCTTCCGGAAAGCGCGGATCGCATCGATCTCGGTGCGCCCTATTGGCGTGCCGATGGACGTGCGTTTTTCTACACGCGCGGTCAGGTGCTCGCGCCCAACATGCCCGCCACGGCAAAACTCCGGAATGAACGTGTCTATCTGCATGTGCTCGGCCGTTCGTTCGAAATCGATCCCGCCATCCTCGGCCACGGCGTCGCCGGCGCCGCGATCGAGGTGGCCTCGACCGAATTTCCGCTGGTTTGGACGGCAGCCGATTCCAGCTACGCAGTCGCGTACCTGTCGCCCGGCAGCGACCAGCGCCTACGCGTGTATGCGGCACCGCTTGCGTCCATCAAGGACGGCAAGACCGCGTGGCGCGCGGTCGCAGCCAGCTACGACGACCAATTCATCGGCGGCGACAATTCCGACAATCCGAGCTTCGGTCTGACCGGCGATTCGCTGTACTGGCTGTCGCGCAAGCACGCGCCGCGCGGGGAAATCCTGAAGCTCGATCTTTCGCGCGCCGATTCCAAACCGGAAATTGTCGTGCCGCAAGGCGAACTGCCGATCAGCGCGGTGTACGCGGCGCGCGATGCAATTTTCTGGCGCGTCAATGATGCTGGCGCCAACAGCATCCATCGCCTGCGGCTGATTGCAGGAGCGAAACCGGAAGCGCTGACGCTGCCCTATCCCGGTGACGTCGCCAACGTCAGCACGGATGGCGGCAGCGACGCAGTCGCCTTGCTCTTCAACAGCTACCTGCGCTCGCCGGCTTTTCTGGGCGTGGATCCGCGGACCGGAAAACTCGCCGATGACGGCCTGCAACCAGCGGGGCCTTTCGACAAACCCGACGATCTCGCCGTCGACGAAGTGCGGGTCATGAGCTGGGACGGAACGCAGGTACCGCTGACTATCGTGCACAAGAAGGGCATCAAGCTGGACGGCAGCAACACCGTCATGCTCACCGGCTACGGCGCCTATGGCATCAGCTTCTCGCCGTTCTACATCCCGGCGATGCAATCCTGGTACGACCACGCGCAGATCATCGCGTTCGTGCACGTGCGCGGCGGCGGCGAGCTGGGCGAAGCCTGGCATCAGGGCGGACTCAAGGCAACCAAGCCGAATACCTGGAAGGATTTCATCGCCTGCGCGCAGTACCTCGTCGACAAGGGCTACACCAAGCCGGCCAGGCTGTTCGCCTGGTCGCAAAGCGCCGGCGGCATCCTGATCGGTCGCGCGCTCGAAGAACGTCCCGATCTGTTTGCCGCCGTGGTGGATCGCGTGCCGGCGGCCGACATGCTGCGTTTCCAGACCACCGCCAACGGGCCGGACAACATCCCCGAGTTCGGCGACGTGCGTACGCCAGACGGCTTCAAGGCGCTGTACGCGATGAGCCCGTATGCGCACGTGCGCGACGGCGTGAAGTATCCGCCGGTACTGGTCTATGCCGGCGCCAACGATCCACGTGTTCCCGCCTGGATACCTGCCAAGTTTGCCGCGCGCATGCAGGCGGCGACGACCAGCGGCAAACCCGTGCTGCTGCGGGTGGATTACGACGCCGGCCACACCGGATTCGACGCCACGCGCGACCAGACCGATCGCAACACCGCCGACATGATCGCCTTTGCGCTGTGGCAACTCGGCGATCCGGATTTTCAGCCGAAGTCCTAGTCTGCGATCTCAGCGCAAATTCTTTTGCGGCGAATGGTCCTTCAGCCACTGCTTGAGCGCGGCGTCGATCCGCGTTTGCCAACCATCGCCGGAAGCTCGGAATGGCCCGATCACCTCGCGCGACAGGCGAATGCTGATGCGCTCCTTGGTGATTTCGGCACGCGGCCGGCCGACCCGTCGCAGGCGCTTGAACTCCACCGCAGACAGCTCCCGCGTATCGGGATCGGCAGCGATGCCTGCGGCGATGCGAGCATCTTCCGCGGCCGTCGGCACGATCAGTTTGCGCCCGGCCTTATTCGATTTGCTTCGCATATCTTCGCACCTCTCTTGAATTGGCCTTGCGCAGACTGATGATGCGGCGGCGCCCGGCGCGGTCGGTGAACACCACGCAATACAGGCGGTTGCCGATCGGTGCATAGCCGATCATGCGCACCTCGCCATAGTCCCTGCGCGCATCTTCCAGCGCGAGCAGTTCATCCCATTCGATTTGCTCCGCCTCGGCCAGCGATACCCCGTGCGTGTCGAGATTTCGCGCGTCCTTGACTGGGTCGAAGTCGATCCGCATTGGAATTATTGTATGCACATAAATTAAACCTGTCAACCAGCCTGCAGTGCCAAGACCAATGCACCGGCGACTTGCACGGCATGTCAGCAATCCGCCCCGAATGACGTAACCCACTTCGGAACACAGTCAATCCGGAGGAACCATGCACCGCACCATTCGTTTCGCTTCGATCCTGGCCGCCTGCGCGGGCGTGGGTTACGCACAGGCGCAATCCAGCAGTGGGCAGTTCGGCATCACCCACAGCGTGATCGCCCCCGCCACCCCATCCAGCGGTGGCCGGTTCGGATTGACCGGCACGGTCGGCCAGCCCATTGCCGCCAACGGCAGCGCCGGCCAGTACCAACTGCTCGGCGGATTCACGGCGGCCAATGTCTTGACCGACCGCATTTTCAGCAACGGTTTTGAACAGTAACGGGAGAACAGCCATGCGTACTTTCCTGAGTGTATTGATGCTGTGCACACTGTCGATCGGCTCGGCACTGGCCGCTCCCCTCGGCAGCGCCTTCACCTACCAGGGCCAGCTGACGTTCAACGGCTCGCCTGCCAGCGGCAATTTCGATTTCCAGTTTGCGCTCTACACCGTCGGATCGGGCGGAACGTCGGTGGATACGATCACCTTGACCAGCCAGACCGTGACGGCGGGATTGATCAACGCCTCGCTCGATTACACCGATGTGCCATTCAACGGGCAGGCGCTGTGGATCGAGGTGAGCGTGCGCCCGGCCGGCAGCGGCACCTACACCGTCCTTTCGCCACGCCAGCCGATCAATGCGACGCCCTATGCCTTGTTTGCTTTGGCGGGCAATCAAGGCCCGCAAGGCCCGACTGGCGCAGCCGGTGCGCAAGGCCCTGCTGGCGCGACGGGAGCGACCGGCCCTGCCGGTGCGCAAGGCGCAGCAGGACCGACGGGTCCGCAAGGGCCTGCGGGAGTGGTGACGTTGCCATTCAACGGCACGGGTTCCGATCCGAGTGCCATGTTTTCTGTCATGAACTCAGGAGCAGGCAACGGAATCGTCAGTCAGATCACCGGCAGTTACGCGGGCGTGTTTGGCGATTCAGCCAACGGCAACGGGTTCGGCGTGGTCGGCCGAGCTGGCATCGGCAGCTATATCGCCTCTCCAGGTCGCACGGGAGTGTTTGGAGATTCGGACCAGGGTTACGGCGTGCTGGGCTTTAGCGGTTCGGGAGACGGCGTCCATGGGGAAACCAATTCCAACGGCAACTCCGGCGTCGCCGGCATCAGCAACGGAACTGGCAACGGCGTGTATGGCGCAAGCAATACCGGTGATGGTGTCGTGGGCGCATCCTCCAGTACGACCAGCGGTGTGGCCGTGCGCGGTGAAGGCAATGGCCAGACCTGGGGTGTATGGGGTCAAAGCGGTACGGGCAATGGCGTTTATGGCACCAGCGGCGGCGCTGGCGTGTGGGGCGAAAGCACCGGCTACGATGCGATTCATGGTCACACCAGCAATCCCAACGGGAATACCAGCGGTGTCGCGGGGTTCGGTGATGGCAGCAACAACGGCACTTTCGGCTCCAGCCAGAGCGGCAACGGCGTGCTCGGGGTCAGCAACGCCGGCGCTGGGGTATGGGGCGACAGCACATTGTTTGATGGTGTTCACGGGCATGCCGCAAATATCAGTGGCGGCGTGAGCGGCGTCGCCGGTTTTGGCGAAAGCACGAACAATGGAGTTGGCGGCTACAGTACATCCGGAAACGGCGTCTTCGGCCACAGCTTGTACGGCTACGGCATGGCTACCGATGCCGACGCACAGCAAACGCGCGGCAACAATGGCTGGGTGAAGGCAATGGTTCATGTCTATCCGATGAACCTCGGCGGCAGCGGAATCGATCGTTGCTTCAACTCCCAGCTGCCAGCGAGGGTGGCATCGATACCCCCGTGCGGGTTCACCTATGGCGAACCCAACCCTGGACACGTGACGATTGACTTCGGATTCGAGATCGACGACCGCTACCTGGCGGCGACGTCCAGTTCTCAGGATTATTCCGTCGCGGCAACGGCCGACAGCGCGAATGTGATGGGCCTCTACTTCAGCCATTACGTGCTGAGTTGCAGCACCGACTACACCAAGGTCCCACCCGTCACAACGTGTTCCATAAGCAACATAGGTCGCGACGATGGCGCCTTCAACCTGATCATTTTCTGAGACCGCACTTTCAATTTTTGCCGTGCGCAGCAAGCAACCTTGCCGTGGTCGCATACAAATCCACTTCGATGCCGGGCATCTTGCGCAGTTGCACGCGTGCATCGTTTTGCAAAACCTCGCCCTGCGCCTTGTGTTTGGCAGCGATAAGGCACTGCCCCTGCAGCAGCTGCGTTTCCAGCAGGGCCAGTGGATCGCGCAATGGTTCGCGCGGTTTCAATTCGGTGACTATGGCATCGAGCAGCGGCTCGGCTTCGGCGCAGCGTTCGCGGCCAACCAGAAAATCCGCCAATGGCAGCCGCCACTGGAAAAGGTCGATGTCGTGGCTGGCATGCAACTTTTCGCCGACGGCAAGTGCGGCGCGAAAATCGCGCTCGGCGTCGGCGTTGGTACCGGCCAGTTCCTCGGCCACGGCCAAGCCAACCAGTGCGACCGCGGTATTGCCGGACACCTCGCCTTCGCGCTGGGTCTGGATGGCGACCGCGCGTTGTTCATAACTGATCGCCTCGGCGAACTTGCCTTGCTTCATCAATGTGTTCGCGAGGTTTTCGCAGTCGGTCGCGTCGACTCCCTGCCCGTTGTCCGCGCCGACCTGCGCGATCACCTCGCGCTGCAAGACTTCCGCGTCGGCGTAGCGCCCGGCGTGGTACAGCGCATAAGCGAGATTGTTTTTCGCGGTCAGCGTATCCGGATGCGTGTCGCCGAGCGCTTTGCGCGACCGCGCCAGTACTTCTTGCGCCAGTGGAATCGAATCGGTGAAGTTGCGGCGAGACATGGCCGTCGTGGCCAACAGGTTCAAGGCATCGGTGATTTGCGGATGCTCGGGTGGCAGGCTGGCGCGAAAGATAGCCAGCGCGGAACGCGCCTGCTTTTCCTCATCGTCGAAGCGGCTCAAATCCTGATATACCCCGGCCAGCGCGAGTTGCGCGAATCCGGTCAGGGGGTGATGCGGACCGTAAACTTTCGCACGGATCGCCAATGCGCGTTCGAGCAGAGGCGCCGCCGCCGCGTAGTCACCCGACGCATCCAGATGCGAGCCGAGATTCAGCAGCGAGGTGGCGACTTCGGCATCGTCCGGACCGAGATTCTTTTCGCGAATCGCCAGCGCCTGCCGATAGATTTTCAACGCCTCCGTGCGCTTGCCCATGTCGTCGAGATTCGAGGCGTAGTCGTCAATGTAGCGTGCGGTCTCCGTCGCGCCTTCCCCGTAGTGCCGCTGCGCCGCGGCCAGCGCCTGCGCCAGCGCGGCGTCCGCACCTTTGAAATCGCCCTTGGCGCTGTCGAGCGCCGCAACGTGATCCAGGCTTTCGATGATCGCCGGGTCGTCAACCGGCAACAATGCGCGACGCATCGCCAAGGCATTGCGCAACAGGGGTTCCGCTTGAGCGTAATCGGCTTTCAGGCGCAGCAGGTTGCCGATTTGATCCAGGCTTGCGGCGATGTCCGCATTCGCCTGCGCCGGATCGCGCCGGAGCAGCGCCAACGCTTGCTGCGCCAGCGGCAGTGCGCGATCGTACAGACCAAGGTCGGTGTACGTGGTCGCGACCGTTTGCAGCAAACGCGCGCGAACATCCGGCGCAACCTGCGTATCAGCGTGCAGCCGTTGCGTGCCCGCGTCGAGCAGATCCTGCGCGGTAACGCTGGCGCCACGCGTGTGTTCCGGATCGGCGCCGCTAAACAGGCCGATCAGGAATTGCGTAACTCGATCCGAAACCGTGGCCTGCCGGGCTTTCTCGCGCGCTTGCCATACGGCGAAGCTCAGCGCGGCGATCAGCGCCAACACGGCAAGCGTGGATGCGGCCACACCGAGGCGATGCCGGCCGACGAATTTGCGCAAGCGATAGCCGGCGCGGTCACGGCGTGCGGCAATCGGCTGTCCGGCAAGGAAACGGCGCAAGTCGCCGGCGAGCGCCTCGGCCGTGGCGTAGCGGCGTTGCGGATCGCGCTGCAGGGCCTTGAGCACGATCGTATCCAGATCGCCACGCAGCAGTCGCGGCGGCAAGGGCGCGTCCATCCCGGCGGCGCGGCTGGGCGGGGCCAACACGCCAGCTTCCAGCATCCGCAGCGCCGCTTCCGGCGTCGTCGCGTTCGCAGAGGCGAGCGCGCGCGCGCCGCTGAGCAACTCGTAAAGCACCGCGCCGAGTGCATAGATGTCTGTTGCCGTCGTCACCGGCTCGCCGCGCAACTGCTCCGGCGCGGCAAAGGCGGGCGTCATCGGGCGCTGTTGCGCGTCGATGGTACCGCCCTGCGAATCGTCGAGCAGCTTGGCGATGCCGAAGTCCAGCAGCTTGGCATCGCCCGCTGCCGTGACCAGGATGTTCGACGGCTTGATGTCGCGATGCACGATGAGCTGTCCATGCGCGAACTGCACCGCCGCGCAAACGTCGAGAAACAACTCCAGCCGCTCGCGCAGGTTCGCGTGCAAGGCCGCGCAATGCACCAGCAGCGGCTTGCCTTCGACGTACTCCATCGCGAAATACGGGCGTCCATCGGCCACGAAGCCACCGTCGATCAGGTGCGCGATGTGCGGGTGCTGCAGGCGCGCGAGAATCTGGCGCTCGCGCAGGAAGCGCGCCAGCACGGCGTCGGAATCCATGCCGCGCTTGACCAGCTTGAGCGCGGCGTTCTGCTCGAACGCGCCGTCGGCGCGTTCGGCCAGGTACACCACGCCCATGCCGCCGCGGCCGATCTCGCGCAGCAATCGCCACGGGCCGACGCGTTTGTACGCGAATTCGTCCGCGGATTCGTCAGCGGATTCGTCCGCCGCGTCGGCCCAATCCGCCGCCATGCCGCCGCGCGCCGAATCCGCGTAGTGTTCAAACGTGTTGGCGCGAATGTCGGCGGCGAGCAAGGCCTCGACTTCGCGGCGCAGTTCGGCATCGCCCGCGCACAGGCACTTGAGGACTTCGGCGCGCTCATCCTGTGGCGCGTCGACGACGGCATCGAAAACCTCGCAGATCCGCTGCCAGCGCTTCGTGTCCATGTTCAGGCCTGCGTGTCGGCCAGACCCAGCTCGCGCACGAGGAACGCGCGCGCGCGGCGCCAGTCGCGGAACACCGTGCGTTCGGTCAACTCCTGCAATTGCGCGATCTCGGCAATCTCCAGGCCCCCGAAAATCCGCCACTCGACCAATTGCCCGGCGCGCTCATCCAACGCAGCCAATCGCGTCAACGCCGCGTCGAGGGCAACCAGGTCCACGACATCGTCCGCGCCGGCGACACGATCATTCAGACCGGTGACGATGGCGTCACCGCCACGCTTGATGCGCCCGCGTGCGCGCGCGTGATCGACCAGGATCTGGCGCATCGCGCGTGCCGCCAGCGACAGGAAGTGCGCGCGGCCGATCGATTTGGCGTCCGGCGCATCGTGCAATTTCAAATAGACCTCATGCACCAGCGCCGTGGTATCGAGCGTCACCGGGCTGCCCGCGGCGTGGCGCTGGCCACGCGCGATGCGGCGCAGCTCCTGGTAGACGCGCTCGAACAAGTCCTGTGGCAGTTCGCCGGTGACACGGGTCATCGTTGCCGGAACCTCGTCCGCATTCGTGGCGGCGCACTTGATAGCATAGCGCCACGGCGCCATATGTGGCGTGATCCATTGCCGGGAAAGCCCATGTCCGACGTAACACACGTTTTCGACGCCACCGAAGCCAATTTTGAAACCGAGGTCATCCAGGCTTCGCTGACCACGCCCGTGCTGGTGGATTTCTGGGCGGCCTGGTGCGGGCCATGCAAGCAGCTGGGGCCGATCCTGGAAAAGGTCGTCTCCAGCTACGACGGCGCGCTGAAGCTCGCCAAGGTCGACACCGACGCGCAGCAACAACTGGCCGCCGTGTTCGGCATCCGCAGCCTGCCGACCGTGGTGCTGGTCAAGGATGGCCAGATGATCGACGGCTTCATGGGCGCGCTGCCGGAGGGCCAGGTGCGCGAATTCCTGTCCCGCCACATTGGCGCGCCGACGGAGGAACAACCCGCGACGCCTGCGCCGGCCGTTGCCGAGACGCCCGCGCAAACCATCGCGCGACTGCGCAAGGAAGTTGCCGCCACGCCGGACAAATCCGAACTCAAGCTCGATCTTGCCCTCGCATTGATGCAGATCGGCGACGCCGATGCCGCGCAGACCGAACTCGACGCCCTTCCCGCCAATCTCGCCGAGGATGCAAAAGCCAAACGCCTGCGCAACCAGCTCGACTTCGCGCGCATCCTCAAGGACGCGCCGGACATGCCGACGCTGCGCGCGCGCCTTGCCAAGGACGCGAACGATCACGCCGCGCGCGATCTGCTCGGCGTACGCCTGCTGCTCGATGGCAATGCTGCCGCGGGGCTCGATGAATTCCTGCACATCCTCAAGACCGCCCGCGCCTGGAACGACGGCGCCGCGAAAAAGCGCCTGCTCGCCGCGTTCAGCGTGCTCGATGATGAGGACCTGATCGGCACCTACCGACGCAGGATGGCGTCCTTGCTGTTTTAGGCAACATCGCGCGGCTTTATCCGAATCACACGCCAACGGCTTCTGGGGTTTTTCGTGCGTTCTTTCGTATAGGGCGAAAGCCCGCGATTGCTGTCGCCCTTCCGCTGGCCCGAATCCACGACCCAAGGCCAATGGAGGCCCGTGATGCACATTGCTAGCGTGAACCGTCACCGCAAGCCCCTTGCGGTCGGCATCGCGACCGTACTCGCGCTGGCCGCGACCATCGCCGATGTCGCCGCAGCCCCGCCAACGACCTGGACGGTGAACACCTGCAATGAGGCGAGTGTCGGCAGCGGCAACATCGGCAGCCTGCGCTACGCCGCAGCGAACGCCGCCAGCGGCGACACCATCGACATGACCAACATCGGCTGCAGCACGATCACGCTGACGACCGGCGCCATATTCCTGCCCCAGGACGACATCACTGTGAAAGGCCCGGGCAAGACCGTGCTCACCATCACCGGGGGCAACGACCGCGTATTCACGCATAACGGCCATGGCGCTTTCGCACTCAACGACCTGGCCGTGGCCAACGGCTACGTTCATCCTTCCGTCGGAGTCAAAGCCAAGGGCGGCTGCATATCGTCGAATGGAAGCATCAATCTGGACCACGTCTCGGTTCGCTATTGCAAGGCGAAAGGCTACAACGCCGCGGCGCGCGGCGGCGGCGTCTATGCCGCAGATGACGTGTCCGCGAAATACAGCGACATCAATGGCAATTTGGCATTCACCAACGGTAGCGCCACCGGCAACCCTGCCGGCGGAGCGGGGATTTTTTCCTACAAAAGCGTCCTGCTTGGCGAGAGCACGATCGCCGGCAACCAGACCACGACGGGGCAGGGCGGCGGGTTTCGCGCGTTCGCCAACGTGACCGTCATCGCCTCCACCGTTTCCGGCAATCTTGCCGCCAATGGCGCCGGCATCTACGCGCAGGACAATCTCACCAGCGCATCCGACTCGTTCACACTCTTGAAC
Organism: Pseudomonadota bacterium; assembly: GCA_018240545.1. Classification (GTDB taxonomy): domain Bacteria; phylum Pseudomonadota; class Gammaproteobacteria; order Xanthomonadales; family Rhodanobacteraceae; genus Rudaea. The sequence goes on from JAFEFP010000010.1 coordinate 21,161, forward strand.
AGCACCGTATCCGGCAATCAGGCCTTCGGTCTCGTCGGCGGCGCATGGACGAACGCCGGAACCATCCATGTCTACAACTCGACAGTGGCTTTCAACTCGGCGAGTTCAGCGACCGCCAATGCAAGACACTACGCGCCGGGCCTGAGCATCTCCGACCAGGGTGCGGACCCGGTCAATTCCGTCTTCAAGACCGTGAGGCTGCAAAGTTCGCTGTTCTCGAACAATTTTTACGGTTTTCCCACCCACCACGCCGACGATATCGGCGTGGCGAAGTTCACCAGCCCCAGCACCAACGGGACGCCGACCAGCGGCGGGAACAACCTGGCATTCGCGACCACGATCATCGGTCTGCCGAACACCCTGACAACCGGGGCCTGTCCGCTGCTCGGTCCACTGCGCGACAACGGCGGTCCGACCCAAACGCATGCCCTGATGAGCCACAGTCCCGCCATCGACGCCGGCAACACTCTCGGGAGCGGAGTAAGCATCTACGACCAACGCGGTTCGGCACGCGTTTCGAACGGGACGGCCGACATCGGCGCCTACGAGGTGCAGCAGGCCGATATCGTCTTCAATGCGGGCTTCGATGGTTGCCCCTAGGGTATCGCGGTCGAATTCACCTTGACGGCGTGCTGCTGCAGGGTGCGTGGCGTCCGCCGCCGCACCCTGGAGACACGGAAATTCTCCTTCTGGCGCCGATTCTTGCGTGATCCTTGATCCATATCAATGCGAAGCGCCGCACTCCCGAGTAAGTGGAGAAGTGGTCTTCGCGAGAGACCGGGGTGGCAGGCTGGGGATATTGCCGGGGGTGCGGTGGCACGGACGTGTCCGCATCGCACGCTGATCGCTTCCCCCGCATTGCCGCGTACTGGCTGCGCCAGGGCCATGGCAGGAAGCCGTCAGCCGGCGCCTTCTGCAATGGGGAGTAAATCCATGAATTTTGCGGCTCATGCAAGGCGCCCGTCGCGGCGCAAACCGCTGGCACTGGGCGTGGCGGCCGTGCTGGCCTTGTCGGCGGCAACCGTGGCGCATGGCGCCACCTGGTACGTCAACGACTGCACCGATGGTACCAGTGCGGGCCAGTTCCGCTGGGCCACCAATAACGCGGTATCCGGCGACACGATCGACCTGGTGACCCTGCTGGCACCCACGTATCCGAATTGTGGAGCGGGCAGCAACGGGTTCGCGCATGTCCTTGGCGTCAGCAGTACCGTCAGCATCGCCGGCGGCGTCACGATCCAGGGCCCGGGCATGAACAATCTGGCGCTCAGCGGCTCGGGCGTGAACACGATCCTGGCTACGTCCGGCAACATCACGGTCAACGACCTTGGCTTCAAGTACGGCATCAAGGTCAACAACACCAAGGGCGGCTGCATCAATGCGACCAACGACATCACCCTGACCAATGTCAGGGCATACAAATGCAAGGGTTTCTCCAACAGCTCCACGAGTGCCGCCGGCGGCGCCTTCTACTCGTTCCTGGGCAGCGTCACGATGTCCGGCAGCACCATCGACCACAGTTACGCCCAATCGACCGGCGGCGGCAGGGTTCGCGGTGGCGCGGTGTATGCGTGGAAGACCGTCACCCTGACCAATACCACCATCACCAACAGCACCGCGACGACCACGACGGGAAACGCGGAAGGCGGCGCCGTGTTTGCGGCGGGCTTTGGCGTGAGCGGAAACGCGGTCAGCCTGACCAACAGCTCGGTGAGCGGCACGGCAAGCGTCACCGATACCGGCGGCGGCCATGCCTACGGCGGCGGCATCGCCACGTTTGGCACGACGAACCTTACGGGAAGCACCACCACGGGAACCGCCACCACGCAATCGAACGGCAAGGCCCTGGGTGGCGGCATATATTCGAAAGGCAACGTTTTGCTCAGCAGCTATAGCAACGCCTGGTTAAGCCAGGCCTACTCCAAGAGCGGCCTGGCGCGCGGCGGCAATGTGTATGGCAAGGGCAGCGTCACGCTCTACAATTCCTCGACACAACTTGGATCGGCGCAACGCGGTGGCGGCGTCTATGCCAACAATGGCTTCACGGCGAAGTATTCCCTGATCCATGGCAATTCCGCCAGCGGCGGCGGCGGCGGCGTGATCAACACGGGTGGAGATTCCCTCGTACGGTATACGACGGTCAGTTCCAATTCCGGACTGGGCTGGAGCGGGCTGGATCTATTCG
>JAFEFP010000110.1 GCA_018240545.1 Pseudomonadota bacterium
CGATGAGGGGATTCTCCGCGATCTTTTCACGGTACGCCTGCGCCAACGCAAGCGCGCGCGGATCGACTTGCAGGTCGCCGAGTGCAGCGGTTTGCTGTGCGCTCGACTGCACCGTCGCCATCGCCGCAGCGAAGGTCGGCGATCCGGTCGTGGAGGAATCGGTCGGCGTGAATCCGGGCACGGTGAAACGGTTGTCCGGCGGGGCAAAGCGATGTGTGTCGCCGAAAAACAATGCGTTCGGATCGACCTTGGCCGCTGCTGCGGCCTGTGAATAGGCGCCGAAGTCGATGGTGTTCTGGATGTCGAGATCGAACGAAAGCTGGAACGCCAGTCCCTTGCCGATGATGATCGAGTCCTGCGGCGTCCACGGATCGGCATGGGTGAGCATCAGCGCGCCGTATTCGGGGGGCAACGGCTGGGTCTTCAGCCAGAAATTCACGCCGTTGGAAAATGCCTGCAGCCAGCCCTTGGTATCGGCATCGAGTTCTTGCCAGGTGGCGAACGCGGCACGGTCCAGGCCCAGCGTGCGCGTCTGCACGTCATTGGCGAGCGCGGCGTGGCCAACCAGCGCGGCCAGCGTGCCGCCCGCGGCACGGCGGTTGAAATCCATCTCGAAGAAACGCGCCCTGGCTTGCGCATAGCCTTGCAGGAAGACCGCGTCGTAGCTGGTCGCCGCCTTGATCGTCGGCATGCCCAGCGCATCGTAGTAGATGGTTCCCGGCGCCGACAACCCCGGCGCCGTGATCGTCTGTGCCGCCAGCGGCAATGAAAGTATACCAATGGACAATGCTGCAAAAGCAGCAAGACTCCGGCGCGCGCCGGTGCGTACGATGGCCATGATCCCCTCCTGTCGATCGATGCGGGACGCACAATCAAACGTCCGTTCGAGGCGGATTATGCGCCTGTACCGCCAGCCCTGCTTGCGGCGGCGCAACAAGCCGCCACAAGCGATGAGCGCGAGCTACTTGTGTGGCTTGCTCGCTTCGACCTTTTTCTCCGGCAGCGGCTTGAGCATGTCATCGATGCCCTTGCTCATGTCGGCGAACTTGTAGGCAGGCACGGTGAACGTCCAGCCGGAAAACGTCTTGTTCAGGCTCGCCACTTCCTTGTTCAAGGCGGCAAGCCGGTCGCTGCGGTCCCTGCCCGCATCGCTCACTGCCATGGGCTTGGCGACATCCGACGCCGCTTGCGCATTGGCCTTGGCCTGTGCACCCGTCGTCGACTTTTCGGTCTCCACTTTCTTGTTCGCGGCGTTCACCGCCGCGTCGTATTCGGCCTTGGCCCTGGCTTGCTCGGCATCGATCTGTGCGTTGGCGGCGTTCTCGTCCAGGCGCGCGGCGAATTGCACGTAGTCCTTGGCGTCCTGCTGCCAACCCGTGGCGGTCACGACCAGACCGTCGAACGCCGAGTATTCGTCCTTCCAGGCCTTTTCCGGCGGCGCCACGTCCTTGGCCGCGAACACGTCGTCGGCAGTCAGGTTGGAGAGGACCGAGCCCAGTTCATTGGCAACGAATTCGGAAGCGACTTCGCGCCCCTTGGGCACGTCGGCAATCTTGAAATTGGCATCGCCCTGCGCGTCCTTGAAGACCCTCAGCGTCTTGCCATCGGGATTGGTCAGCGTGACCGTGCGCAAGCGCGCGGAGGCAATGTCGGCCAGCGCGCGCTGCTCCCAATCGGCGAGCGTCTTGGCGACGGTGAGATTGCCGTCGGCCAGCCAGGATTGCGCCGCGTCCGCGCGCCGCACGAAGGTACCGCCGCCACCCGCGCCGTTGTAGTTGCCGATGATGATCGACAACGGCTTGGCGAGGCCGCCAAATGTCACGAGTACGCCGGTCGCCTTGGCGTCCTTGACATCGTCGACGCCAAGTTCGCCGTAGAGCTTGGGGTTGGACGTCTTGGCCTCGGTCAGGGTCACGCGATCGAGCTTGATCAGGAAGGCGCGGATCTTCGCCAGGTCCGCCGGATAATTCGATTTCTCGGCGATGCTCCAGCCGTCCGTGCCGCGCTTGAGCGTGGCCAGCACCTTGTCCCCCGCGCCCGTGAGCGTGATCGCATCCACGTCGTTGACGTGTTCGTGCAGCTCGGGCAGCAGTGGTTGTGCACGCGCGGCAACACCGGTTTGGGGTGCGTTCGACGAGTTGATGTACCAGGCCGCGATCAGGGCAATGACCGCGACGGCGGCGAGAATGGCGAGTTTTCTGATGTTCATGGCGATGTGCTCATCTCAATATCCTCAAGCAACGCCACGCCGGCGGCGGCGTTTCCAGCCCGCGAACAGCAGTGCGGCGATGGTGATCAGGATCGGCATCAGCGCGATGTTGACGAACTTCAGGCGCGCGCCGAGCGCGTCGATGTCCTTGTCCAGGTTGCGGCGCACCTCGCGCAACTGCCGGCGAATATCGACCTTCTTCTGCAGGAAACTTTGCAGCTCGTTCTGCTGCTCCGGCGACAGGATCATCTCGCTGCCTTTCGCCTTGCCGCTTTGCAGTTCGGTCAGCTTGCGCTCGGTGTCGGATAGCTGCTGTTGCAGTTCCTGTTCCTTGCCGCGGAAGTTTTCCTCGGCGGCGCGCTTCATGTCCTCGACCACGGTGAAGGGTCGTTGCGAGGTGGCGCGACCGCGGATCGAGATCAGGTCGGACGAACCGGTGAGGTTGTCCACCGCGTTGATGAAGAAGTCGCCGTTGTTGGCGAACGCGTTCATGATCTTCTGGCCGAAGAACGGCTGCACCTGCACCCACAGCCGGTCGGTCAGCATGTCGGTGTCGGCGACGAGGATGATCTCGCCCTTGTCCGTCGCCTGCGTGATGTGTCCGGCATCCTTGCGGTCCGGGAACGCGCTGGTGAATTTTCCTTCGAGGCGTCCGGCAACCACATAGCGCTCGTGCGTGGGCTGGTAGCCGTTGAGCAGCACCGAAGGATCCGGCAGGAATTTCACCCGTGAGCTGTCCACCGGCATGGCATCGTCGCCGGTCTGGATCAGCGGGGTAAGCGTGTATTTCGAATCCTTGGCCAGCGCGAAGTAGCCAGCGCTGGAAACATTGATCGTGCCCAGGTTTGCGGTGACGACATCCGACCCATTCAGGTTGCGCTTGCCGAAACCCAGGATCGCCGGATCGGAAACCGGAGGCGCACCCGGTTGCACGCTGATCTGCAGCGCGTGCTGGCGATCGAGCACGACCTTGTGCGGATCGTAGTCGATGCCCCAGGCCTTGAACAATACGGGCAGGTCGGAAGATTTGTCGGCGAACATTGCCGCCTGCGGATTGTTCGGATCCTCGCCGGCCTTGTCGGTTTCGGCGTCCGGATCGACGAACACGAGCAGGTGGCCACCGCGCATCACGAACTGGTCGATGGCGTACTGCGCATCCGGCGGCAGCTTCTTCGGCTGGATCAGGACCAGCACGTCGATGTCCTTGTCGATGGACTTGATCGAGGCCGCGTTTAACTGGCGCACGTCGAATTGCTGGGTCAGCTGCTGGTCGATCGCCCACGGATCGCGCAGCGAACGCGTGGCCGGATCGAACCCCTGGCCGATCTCCAGGCCCGTGACCAGGCCAACGACCGGTTTGTGCGTGACGGTCAGTTCGTGGATCAGCTTGGCGACGTCGTATTCGAGAAAGGCTTCCTTGTTCGGTTGCAGGAACGGAATCACCGACTTGCCGTTGGTCGAATTGGTGCCGGCGAGGCCGAGAAAGATCTTCTCGCCATTCTCGCCGGTGGGCACCGCCTGCAGGCCATAACCGGTGGCGCGATCCTCGTCCTCGGAAAACGGTTGCGGGTCGATCACCTCGAGCTTGATCTTGCCATGCGCGCGACCGGCCATCTCCTGGAGCATCTCGCGCACGCGCTGCGCGTAGATGCGCAATTGCGGCAGGCCATGCGTTTCCTTGTCCGACCAGAACAGGTACAGATGGATCGGCTCGTCGATGTCGGCAAGGATGTTTTTCGTGCCCGGTGACAGCGTGTACAGGTGATTTTGGGTCAGGTCGACCTGCGCCCCGCGGAACAGCGAATTGCAGATCAATATCACGGCAACGAACAGCACGGCAAGCACCGCAAGCGCGCCACCGGTCATCAGCTTTTTGTTCGAGGTCATGGGCTCAGTCCGCCTTCTTGAGGTCAATCACCACGGCGCTGGCGTACAGCCAGAACGCGATGGTGAGCGCGAAATAGATCACGTCGCGCAATTCGATCACGCCCTTGCTGATCGAGCTGAAGTGCGTGAGGAAACTCAATCCGGAAATCGCGTCGACCATGCCCTGCGGCGCCCAGCCGGAGAAGAAATCCAGCACCAAGGGAAAGCCGGCGAGCAGGAACAGGAAGCACACGACGACCGTGAGGATGAAGGCAATGACCTGGTTGCGCGTGCACGCCGACAGGCACGAGGCGATGGCGAGGAATGCGCCGGCCATGAGGAACGAGCCGATGTAGCTGGCAAGGATCACGCCGTTGTCCGGCGCGCCGAGGTAGTTGACCGTGATCCAGATCGGGAAGGTCAGGATCAGCGCGATGCCGATGAAGGCCCACGCGGCGAGGAACTTGCCGACCACCGCCTGCCACATCGTCACCGGCAGGGTGAGCAGCAGTTCGATCGTTCCGCTCTTGCGCTCCTCCGACCACAGGCGCATGCCGACGGCGGGCACGAGGAACAGGTACAGCCACGGATGGAAGTTGAAGAACGGCAACAGGTCGGCCTGGCCACGCTCGTAAAAGTTGCCGAGATAGAACGTGAACGCGCCGGCGAGCAGCAGGAAGATCACGATGAAGACGTAGGCCACGGGCGTGGCGAAATAACTGCGCAGCTCGCGCTTGAAGACGGTGCGGATGTTGTTCATGCCCGCGCCTCCTTGCCGGTACCTTGCGTGATCGTGCGGAACACCTCATCCAGGCGACCGCTCTCCAGTTGCAGTTCGCTCACTGCGATGCCTTGCGCCTGCAAGGCCTGGTTGACCGCCACGAAGATCTGGCGGCCCGGCTTCGGGAATGCCGTGAGGCGATGGTCCTGTGGATCGATCTCGATCGCGGCGACGTCCGCCACGCGCGCGAGCGCCGCCTTCGCTGCGGGCACGTCCGTTGCCGTCAGCGACACCGCCTGGTGGTAGCGCGAGCGCTGCTCCAGTTCCGCCGGGGTGGCATCGGCAAGTACCTTGCCCTTGGCAATGATGATGGCGCGGCTGCACACGGCATGGACTTCCTCGAGGATGTGCGTGGAAACGACGATGGTCTTGTCCCTGGCCATCGCATTGATCAACGCGCGCACCTCGTGTTTCTGGTTCGGATCCAGGCCGTCGGTTGGCTCATCGAGGATCAATACCTGCGGATCGTGCACGATCGCCTGCGCCAGGCCGACGCGGCGCTTGAAGCCCTTGGACAGCGTCTCGATGGGTTGTTCGAGCACGCCGTTCAGGTGCAGGCGCCCAATCACGTCGTCGATCCGCTGCGTGCGCTGGCTGCCCGACAAGCCGCGCACGTCGGCGACGAAATCCAGGAACTGGCGCGGCGTCATTTCGCCGTAGCTTGGCGCGCCTTCGGGCAGGTAGCCGAGCACGCGCTTGGCGGCGATGGCATCGTCGATCACGTCATGGCCGCATACCATTGCCGAACCCGAGGTCGGCGCGAGAAATCCGGCGATCATCTTCATCGTGGTGGACTTGCCGGCGCCGTTGGGGCCGAGGAAGCCGAGCACGCGGCCCGGTTCCAGTTTGAAGGAAATGCCGTCGACGGCGGTCAGGTCGCCGTAATGCTTGCTCAGTTGCCGGGTTTCGATCATGGAGGTGTCACCGGTTGTGGATTCGTCCGTGTCGGCGCCGCGAAAAATCCGGGCGCCGGCACAAATACCGCAGTCTTAACGAAAAGTTCCCGCGCAAAAGCAAACGGGCGGCCTCGGCCGCCCGTTTCGCGGATTGATGCCCACGCGCTTATTGAATCTGGACCGGCAGATAGACGCTGAAGGATTGCTGGTCGTCCGCCGCATTCGGGTCGGTCGTGGTCTTCTCGTCGTAGAAGCGCCCGTTGCCCTGGGAGCTTTCGTCGAACAGATAGCCATGCGTGTAGGCATAGGCCTTGAGCATCAGGCGCATCAGTGGCAGCTGTGCTGGCGAGCCGGTAAAGGAAGTAACCAGCGCCTTGCCACCATAGCCTTCGCCCGACTTGACGGGATCGGTCGTGGCAGCGGGCGCCTGGTCGACCGGCACGGCCACGTCGAAATCGTAGTTCTCGTCGCCCCAGTTGGTGGTGATGGTGCGGCGCGGGCCGGTGGCGGAAAGCTTGTCCTTCCTGATCGCGGCCTGCAATTGATCCATGGCCTTGTTGGTGGCGTCGGCGACATCGTCCAGCGTACGCTTGGCCGTGGTTGACACGTACAGGATCGGCACCGCGGTCACGTCCTTGATTTCGATACCCGCGTCCTTGTAGTCGACGGTCGGGAACGTCGCCAGCATGTTCTGCAGGCGGCCCAGCTGGAACTGGATCTGGTTCGCCGGT
>JAFEFP010000111.1 GCA_018240545.1 Pseudomonadota bacterium
CGCCCAAGGTCGATCCGGACGGTCCGTTCCAGATGCGCATCTCGCAGCTCGACTACAACTCGTACGTCGGCCTCATCGGCATCGGCCGCATCCAGCGCGGCAAGGTGCGCACCAACATGCCGGTCGCGGTGATCGACCGCGAGGGCAAGAAGCGCAGCGGCAAGGTCCTGCAGGTGCTCGGCTTCATGGGCCTGGAACGCAAGGAAGTGTCCGAAGCCGAAGCCGGCGACATCGTCGCGATCTCCGGCGTCGAGGGCCTGGGCATTTCCGACACGATCTGTGCGCCGGACGCACCCGAGCAATTGCCGGTGATGACCGTGGACGAGCCCACGATCAGCATGACGTTCTGCGTGAACAATTCGCCGTTCGCCGGCAACAAGGAATTTTCCGGCGGCAAGTTCCTGACCAGCCGCCAGGTGCGCGATCGCCTGATGCGCGAGACGCTGCACAACGTCGCGCTGAAGGTGGAGGAAACCGACGACGCCGACAAGTTCAAGGTGTCCGGCCGCGGCGAACTGCACCTTTCCGTATTGATCGAAACCATGCGTCGCGAAGGCTATGAACTCGCGGTGTCGCGGCCCGAGGTCATCGTCAAGCAGATTGACGGCATCGCGCACGAGCCGTGGGAGCAACTCGTCGTCGACATGGAAGAACAGTTCCAGGGCGGCGTGATGGAAAAACTCGGCGCGCGGCGCGGACAACTGAAGAACATGGAGCCCGACGGCCGCGGTCGCGTGCGCCTGGAATACCTGATTCCTGCGCGCGGGCTGATCGGCTTCCAGACCGAGTTCCGCACGCTCACCGCCGGCACCGGCTTGCTGTTCCACGTGTTCGATCACTTCGGCCCGCTCGCCGAGGCGACGCCGCGCCGACCCAATGGCGTGATGATTTCCAATGGGCAGGGCCCCGCCCCCGCGTACGCACTGGTCGGCCTGCAGGAGCGCGGCCGCCTGCTGGTCGACGAAGGCGCGCAGATCTACGAAGGCCAGCTCGTCGGCATCCACGCCAAGGACAACGACCTCACCGTCAATGCCCTGCGCGCCAAGCAGCTCACCAACATCCGCGCCGCCGGCAAGGACGACAACGTGCAGCTCACGCCGCCGATCCGCATGTCGCTGGAGCAGGCGCTGGAATTCATCGAGGACGACGAACTCGTCGAAGTCACGCCCAAGGCCATCCGCCTGCGCAAGAAGCACCTGACCGAAAACGACCGCAAGCGCGCGTCGCGGCAGGCAGCGTAAAGCGCGGCGCGATCTGCGCGAGGCAAATGCGAAGCGCCTCGCGGCCTTCACGCCTCCTCAACACCCGGCGATGGTAGTCTGATCCCGAGACTGGGGTGGGGTGCAGGCCAAATTTGGCCTGCGCATGTCGTTCGAAAGTCTGGGGAGACACATCGCATGTTCGTCGCGAATCGCATCGCGGGCGTTACGCTCGCGCTGGGCCTGACGTTGTTGGTTTCGGCACACGCCCGGGCACAAACCACGGTTGACGCCGCGTACTTTCCCGCCACGGCGTCGGCAAATCCGTTGCTGTCGATCCTTGCGCCGACGTCCGGCTTCGTGTCGTCGGGTTACCGCAGCATCCACTTCGCCGACTACATAGGCAGTTTGAACACCCCGTTCCAGATAACGGCCGACAACGACACCTTTTTTGTCTCCAACGTCGGCAACAATACGGTGTTGCTTTACCAGATCACGACGTCAGGGCTCGTCTACGTGCGAACTTTCGGATCGGGCGCCGGCAGCGGCGCCGGGCAATTCAGCGGCCCGGAGCAGGTGGCGGTGGTCGGCAATGACGTGTATATCGCCGATTTCGGCAACGCTCGCATCCAGCGCTTCAACAAAAGCACCGGCGCCTACATCTCGCAATTCGGAACGGCCGGATCCGGCGCCGGCCAGCTCAACACTCCGTCAGGCCTGGTGTACAACCCGGCGAACGGGTTTCTATATGTGAGCGAAATCGGCAACGACCGCATTTCCGTGTTCAGCACGGTCGGCACCTACCAGTTTCAATTCGCGTCGCTCGGCAGCGGCAATGGCCAGATCAACAATGCGTATGTACTCGGCATCGACAGCAGTGGCGACATCTATGCCGCCGACTCCGGCAACAATCGCGTGGTGAAATTCGATCCGACCGGCGTCTTCATCCGCAATATTGCCGTTGGTGTTTCCGCCCCCTTGGGTCTCGCCATCGACAAGGCCGACCTGAACTGGGTCACTTCCAGCGGCAGCAACGATTCCTACAGCTATGATTCGCGCGGCAATTATGTCAGCTACTACTACGGCGCCTCGCCAGCGACCTGGGCGCAGGGTTATTTCCAGGGCGCGCGCAGCCTCGCGGTGACTTCCCCGCTGCCGTTCGCGCCCTACAACGGCACGCCGGCGGTGGTCATGGCCGACCTTGATTCGAACACGGTGCAGGTTTTTTCGCGTTCGTTGCAGGCCACCGCCCATCCCGCCATCGCGCCCATTGGCGGGCTTTCGGGTTTCATCGGTGGCGTCGCCTTCGACAGCGCGCAGAACGTCTATCTCACCTCGTTTACCTCGAACGCTGTCTACAAATTCAACAAGTTCGGCACTTTCCTGCTGTCATGGGGAACGGCTGGAACCGGCAATGGCCAGTTCGGCGGCGCCTACGGTATCTGCGTGGACGATGCCGACAACGTCTATGTTGTGGACCGCAGCAACAACCGCATCCAGAAATTCGACGCGAACGGGGTGTACCTGCTGCAATGGGGTGCTACCGGGTCGGGCAATGGCCAGTTCAATGGCCCAGGCAGCGTCGCCACCGATGGCGCGTGGATCTACGTCAGCGATGAAGGCAACAGTCGCGTGCAGAAGTTCAGCCTGAGCGGCACCTACGTCCGGCAATGGGGGACAAACGGTTCGGGCAATGGCCAGTTCCAGAATCCGGCCGGCATCGCCGTCGACCGCAATCGCAACCAGGTGTACGTGGCAGAGTACGGCAACAGCCGCGTCCAGCAATTCAGCGTGTTCGGCGATTTCATCAAGGTGCTCGCCGACTCCACTTCCGGCACCGGCATGTTGAGCAATCCGGTCGGGCTCGCCACCGACCAGCGCGGCGGCATCTACGTCGCGGACCGCGGCAACAATCGCGTGGTGCAGTTCAACGACAACGGCACCTACCTCACCAATTTCGCGCAGGCCTCAGCGAACGCCATTGGCACCGACACGCGCAATGGACAGGTCTACGTCGGCGCCTCCAGCGGTGGCGTGGTCAACCGCTATGGCACCGTGGCGGGCAAGTCGGATGGATTTGGCGTGTATCGCCCGGCCACGCACACTTTCCTGCTGCGCAATTCCCTCACTGCCGGCGCGCCGGACATCACCGCCACCGTGGCTTCCGCACAGGCCACCGACATTCCCGTCACCGGCGACTGGAACGGCGATGGCATCGACACGCCCGGACTGTATCGCCCATCCACGTCGACGTTCTACCTGTGGGATCGCTGGGCGAACCTGAGCATCGCCAATGCGGAATACGTGGTGGTCTTCGGCTCCAGCGGCGATCGCCCGATCGTCGGCGACTGGAATGGCGACGGCAAGGACAGCCTCGGCACTTTCCGTCCTTCAACCAATACGTTCTACCTGCGCAACGCGCTCACCGCCGGTGCCGCCGACTACACGATCGCCTACGGCGCTGCCGGCGACATCGCGCTGGGCGGCGACTGGAACCAGGATGGCGAATCCACCGTCGGCGTGTATCGCGCCAGCGACGGCAAATTCCACGTCAGCAACCGCAACGCCAGCGGCGCAGTGACGGATGACGGCTCCTATGCGCTAGGTGCCGCGGGCGATTTGCCTGTCGTCGGCGACTGGACGCACAGCGGTTACAGCGCGCTGGGCATGTACCGTCCGGCAACGGGAAACTTCACGCTGAAGTACAACCTCGACAGCGCACCCGCCGACGCCGTGGTGTCGTTCGACGGCGACCGGGTTTTTGCCCACGGGTTTGAAGTCGCGGGGAGTGCGGAAATCCCGCTCGCCGGGAACTGGGGCCAGCCGCCGGAGTGATGGAGGGCGCGGCGGTCGTCTAGCCGCGCACGCGCTCGATCAACGCATCCGCGAAGGTTTCGGTCGTGCCCGATCCGCCAAGGTCCGGCGTGGTGCGGTCGCGCGCCGCGAGCGTGGCGCGAATCGCCGCGCGCAGGCGCTGCGCGGGCTCGACCAGTTTCAGGTGATCGAGCATCTGGCAGGCAGCGAGCAGCAATGCGCAAGGGTTGGCGATGCCGCGTCCCGCGATGTCCGGCGCCGAGCCGTGTACCGCCTCGAAAATCGCCGCGTCCGTGCCGATGTTCGCGCCGGGCGCGAGGCCCAGGCCGCCGACGAGTCCGGCGCACAAATCCGAGATGATGTCGCCGAACAAGTTGGTGGTGACGATCACGTCGAACTGTTCGGGCTTCATCACCAGTTGCATGCAGGTGTTGTCCACGATCATCTCGTTGAACTGGATTTGCGGAAAGTCCCTGGCGATGCCGCGCGCCACGTCCAGGAACAGCCCCGATGCGGTCTTGATGATATTGGCCTTGTGCACCGCGGTGACCTTTTTTCGACCGAGACGCTGGGCGAGGTCGAACGCGTAGCGTACGATGCGCGTCGCGCCGCGGCGCGTGTTGCGCACCATCGAGATCGCGGTTTCGCCATCTGCCGAAAGGCTTTGGCCTTCGGACAGATACGCGCCTTCGGTATTTTCGCGCACGGTGATGATGTCGATGTTCTCGTAGCGCGATTTCGTGCCCGGAAACGTGATCGCCGGGCGCACGTTGGCGTACAGGTCGAAGCGCTTGCGCAACTCGACATTGATCGAGGAAAACCCGCCACCGACCGGAGTGGTCAGCGGACTTTTCAGCGCGACACGGTGTTTGCCGATGGATTCCAGTGTCGTCGCCGGCAACAGCTCGCCGCACTTGTCCAGCGCGGCGACACCGGCCTCGGCGAATTCATAACGCAATCCGGTCTTGAGTTCGTCGAGCACGCGCAGCGTGGCGCGCATGATTTCCGGGCCGATGCCGTCGCCCGGGATTACGGTAATCGTCTGGGTCATGGGATTTTCCACACATCGGGCGCGTTGGGCCGCCGCGACGTGTTTCACGTTGGCAACAAGGCGCGACGCCGGCGGCTCGAACGCGCCAAACATCCGCTTAACACGAAACAAAGCAGCCGATTATTATGGTGTAGACTCGGGATCAGGACAAGAAAAACCGCCGTGAAACCGCGCCTCGACCAGCTGCTCCCTGCCCTTCGCCGCGGCGCATTCGCTGCGGTTTTGGCAGGCATTGCCTGTGCGCAGGCGTTCGCACAGTCCACAGGGGCATCGGCAACCATCGCCAACGACGCGGCACCCCCCCGCGGCATCGCGCCCGGCTGGACGCTGACGGTCAGCGGGCAATGGCCGACGCAGTGTCCGCCGACCTTGCAGGCGGTGGCCCTCGAGGGCAGCGACCTGCGCATCGACGCACGCTCCGTACTCGACCTGTGCGCGCGCGAGGCGACGCCGTTTTCCATCGAGCTCGATCCCGCGCTGGCGCTGCAACGCGCGGCTCTGGCACCCGGTGTATACCATGTCAGTTTCTTTGCCGCCGACGGTGCGCAGGCGGCGGCGAAGTTGCGCGCCTTCGCGCTCGTCGACCGCAGCCCGGCAAGCGCGGAACGCATCGTTCCGGAAAACGGGTTCTGGTGGAGCGACGGCACCGATCGCACCTTGCTGAGCCTGGAACTGCAAGGCACGCAACTCAGCGCCGCCTTGCTCGGCTATGACAGCGCCGGCCAGCCGGAATGGCTGTTCGGCACGGCGCCGTTCGACGGTCGCATTGCCCACATTGCCTTGCTGCGCCTGTCCGGTGGCAGCGATCCGTTCGCGCCGGCCGATGCCGCGCCGCGTGGCGACGCGGCGCTGACGCTCGACCTGCAGTTCGCCACCTCGGCCCGCGCCAGCGCCTGGCTGTCGCGCACGCGCGGCGATGATGGCGCACTGCAATTGCGTTCGCTGGATCTCGCGCGCCTTCCGCTGGCCGAAGCCACCGACGGACGCGCCTGGCAGGGTGACTGGGTCCTGGTCCAGGATACGGCCAACCGTGTCGCGCAGCGGCTGCGGCTGGATCGCTTCCAGGCCGTCGATGCCCGGCATTTCCAGCTCGCATCGGACGATGGTGCGGTCGTCCTCGCCTGCGAACGCGCTGCCGCCGCGCAGGACGCGCTGCCGCGATCGTGCACCCTGCGCCTCGCGGACGGCACGGCAAGCCAGCTCGATTCCGTGGCGATCGGGCGCATGGACGGCCACGCCGCGAGTGGCGCCAGCGTGCACCTGCTGCGCATTACGCCGTAGCGCCGCCCGCTTCCAGTTCGTCCAGAAAATCCACGGCGCGGCGCAGATGGGGTATGACGATCGACCCGCCCACCACCAGCCCCACGCTGAAGATCTCGAAAAACTCGTCGCG
>JAFEFP010000112.1 GCA_018240545.1 Pseudomonadota bacterium
AACAGCATTCCGGCAGCGAATTTTGCCGGCAGCGAAAGCAAGTCCCTGACCTTGAAGATGCGCCACGGCGACCGGCATTTCGACAATGGCCTGGATTACCTGCGCTTCTACGTGCTGCCGAATTTCTACTTCCACGTCACCACGACCTACGCGATCCTGCGCCATAACGGCGTGGAGTTGGGCAAGGTGGATTTTCTCGGCGGCTGAAACGAGAGCGGGCGCGCCGTGCGGCGCGCCCGTTGCGAAGAAATTCGCGGACTTTCAGTGCGACTTGCGCAAGCGCCGCAGTCCCGTGAAACCAGCCAACCCGAGGAGTCCGGCGAGAGCCAGCAACGCCCAGCGGCCAAGTGCCGGCGTTGCCGAAGTGCCAGCGGCAATGGCATTGACGGCACTGATCAGGTTGGTGCAATCGCCGTTACCACCGTTTGTGCAAAGGGTGAAATAAAATTCGCCATTGGGTGCGCTCGGAGAATTGCCGAACAGATTGAAATCGCCGCCGTTTCCGTCAGGCGAACCCCAAGGCGATCCGGAGGTTGGCTGCCCAACCAGTTGCTGGTTGAAATTCAGGGTTCCGCCGTTGGTGTCGAACACCACCTCGCTGAAGTCGGACATCCCGAATGTCCCGTTGCCCGAGCTGGCTCCGGAAACCGTGGCCGTCAGTGCCAGGACGGCGGGATTCGGCAAGTTGAAGTCGTTGAGTCCCGGATTTTGCAGCAGGGAATCCTCGAAGGTGATCGAGCCGGTGATGACTGCGGAATTGCCGGTGGCCTTGTTCGCCTTCGGCGGGTTCGGATACTTGGCGCTTGCAGGCCGATCCGGCGGATTCACGTTCGCGCCGCTGAACGTGAAATTGAACGTGACCGGAGCGGCCTGAAGGGCCCCGGCAAACAAGCAGGTGGCGCAAAGCGCGCCGATACAATGCAGCATGAAACGCGACATGGAAGTCCCCCTTCGGATGGCGATTGCCGTGGGCCACTTTACCCCATTTGCGACAGCAGTGCCATTCTGCGGGATTCAGCGCAGGTGCTGTTGCATCCAACCCACCCAGCGCCGGTACACGTCCACCGTCTGCACGATGTCGCGCGGAAAATGCGAGTCGGCGGGATAGGCGAAGAACTCCACGTCGACGCCGTTGTCGCGCAGGGCGTGGTACCACTCGTAGCTGTTGACCAGCGGCACGTTGGAGTCGCCCACGTCGCCCAGGATCAGGGTGGGTGCCTTGACGTTGGCGGCGTACTGGATCGGCGATTGTTCGCGCCAGATGTCGCGGTATTGCGCCTGCCACGGCGAGCCGCCGAAAAAGTACACATCGCCCATCTGGTAGTACGAAATCGTGTAGTCCATCACCCAGTCGGTCAGCGCCGCGCCGGAGACGGCCGCCTTCCAGATGTCGTAGTGGCCGGTCAACCACGTCGTCATGTAACCGCCGTACGACCAGCCGGAAACGCCGATGCGGTTCGCATCGACGAAGCGCAGCTTCTTCACCGCGTCCACGCCCGCCATCACGTCCTTGCCCGGGCCTGCGCCGGTGTCGCGGAAGATCGCGTGCTGGTAGGCATCGCCGAGGTTCGTGCTGCCGCGGTAGTTGGGCTGGAAGACGACGAATCCCGCAGCCGCGAGCAATTGCGTCAGCGGCGAGAAGCGCAACGTCGATGCACCTTCCGGCCCGCCGTGGATCTGCAGGACGAGCGGATACTTCTTCGACTTGTCAAAACCGGGCGGGTAGGTGAGCACGCCGTCCTCGGCGAAACCATCCTGAGTCCATTGCACGGGTTCGCTGCGGCCCAGATCGAGCTTGTCGGCGAACGCGTTGACGCGGGTCAGGCGCCGCGGTTTGGCGCGCGCGGAATCGAGCACATACAACTCCGCCGGTTGCAGCACGGTCGCGCCGATGAAGGCGACTTTGCCGCGCGGCGAAACGCTCAAGGGCGATGAAACCTGCACGTCGCCCAGGTCGAGCGCGCGTGCCTTGCCATCGATCGGCTGCTCCCAGACCACGGTATTCGTGCCGAGGTCGCCGAAGGTCAATAGCCCCTTGCCGCCGGGCAGCCACGCATAGCCATTGAAGTTGCGCGCCAGCGCGGCCGTGGCATCGAAGGTTTTGCCATCGGCGTTCACATAGACGGCATGGCCGTTGTTCTGGTCGCCATTGCGCGGTCGCTGGAACGCGTAGCGATCCGAGCCGGGCGCGTAGGTGAACGCGGTCGCGCCCTGCGCGTCGACCAAGGTCTGCGGATCGCCGCCGTCCACGCCCACCGAAGCGATCGTGCTGCGGAAGGAAGGCCCCCAGTAGGGCGAAGGATATTTCGTGAACACGATGCGCTTGCCATCGCGGCTGAAGACGAGCGGAGAGGGGTCGTCCTGATCGTTCTTCACGCTGAAGGCGCCTTGCGTGAGGCGTTTGGCCTCGCCGCCGGTGCTCGGCACGATCCACACGTGTGACGAGGCGAGCGCCTCGCGCAACAGAAAATGCCCATCCGTAACCTGGAATGACTGGTTGTGTTCCTTGATTGCCTTCTCGTTCACCGGCGCATCTTCGGTCACGAACGCGATGCGCGCGCCGTCCGGGCTCCAGGTGAACTCGTCCACGCCTTGCTTGGCCGCCGTGATGCGCAGCGCGTCGCCGCCGTTCATCGGCATGACGAAGACCTGCGACCTGGTACCGTCGTCGTTTTTCGAATCATCGTCCTTTCCATCCACGTCCCTGGGCAGGGCGGCCTTGGCCAGGAACGCGATGTGCTTGCCGTCCGGCGACCAGCGTGGCGACGACACGCCGTCGCGCTCGAACGTGAGCGCGCGCAGCGCGCCGGTCTTCGCATCCACGAGATCGAGTTCGTGCTTGGTCTTGTCGCTCTTCCAGTCGGGCGTGGAACGCACCACGGCGATGTTCTTGCCATCGGGCGAGATTTGCGGGTCGCTCAAGGATACGAGCCTGGCGACGTCGTCGAAGGTGAATGGCGCGGCGTGGGCAGCCACGCACGTGAAGGCAAAAAGAGATGCGGCGAAAATGATCCGGATTTTCATGCGTTGGCCTTGTTCTTCGCCAGTGCGAGCCAGGTATCGACCACCGTATCGGGATTGAGCGAGACCGATTCGATGCCTTGCTCCATGAGCCATTGCGCCAGGTCCGGATGATCGCTCGGGCCCTGGCCGCAGATGCCAATGTATTTGCCCTTCTTCTTCGCCGCCTGGATCGCCATCGACAGCAGCATCTTCACCGCCGCGTTGCGCTCGTCGAACAGGCCCGCGACGATACCGGAGTCGCGGTCGAGGCCGAGCGTGAGCTGGGTGAGGTCGTTCGAGCCGATCGAGAAGCCGTCGAACATTTCCAGGAACTCGTCGGCGAGCAGCGCGTTGGAAGGCAGCTCGCACATCATGATGACCTTCAGGCTGTTGTCGCCGCGGCGCAGGCCGAACTCGGCAAGCACCTCGAGCACCTTGCGGCCCTCGTCGAGCGTGCGCACGAACGGGATCATCACCCACGCGTTCGCCAGTCCCATCGTCTCGCGCACTTTCTTCATGGCGCGGCATTCGAGCTCGAACGCATCCTTGAACGTGGGATCCACGTAGCGCGAGGCGCCGCGGAAGCCGAGCATCGGGTTTTCCTCGTGCGGCTCGTATTTGGCGCCGCCGATGAGGTTGGCGTATTCATTGGACTTGAAGTCCGACAGGCGCACGATGACGGGGTTCGGCGCGAACGCCGCCGTGATCGTGGCGATGCCTTCGGCGAGGCGGTTGACGTAGAACTCGACCGGGTCCTCGTCGCCGATGCGCTCGCGGATTTTCACCTGCGTGGCCGCGTCCTGGCGATCGAATTCGAGCAATGCTTTCGGATGCAGGCCGATGTGGCTGGCGATGATCATCTCCAGGCGCGCCAGGCCCACGCCCGCGTTCGGCAGCATCGCGAAATCGAACGCGCGCTCGGGATTGGCCACGTTCATCATGATCTTGAGTGGCGCCGGCGGCATCTTGTCGAGGTCCGCCGTGACACGCTCGAAGTCGAGCTTGCCGGCGTAGATGAACCCGGTGTCGCCTTCGGCGCAGGACACGGTGACCGCCGCGCCATCCGGAATCTTCGCCAACGCATCACCGGTGCCGACCACGGCGGGGACGCCCAACTCGCGCGCGATGATCGCGGCGTGGCAGGTGCGCCCGCCGCGGTTGGTGACAATCGCCGCGGCGCGCTTCATCACCGGCTCCCAATCGGGGTCGGTCATGTCGGCGACGAGCACGTCGCCCGCCTGCACGCGGTTCATGTCGGCGAGTGAGCGGATCACGCGCGCCGTGCCGGCGCCGATCTTCTGGCCGATGGCGCGGCCTTCGGCCAGCACCGTGCCGCGCCGTTTCAGCCGGAAGCGTTCGATTTGCGTCGCGCGCGCGCGGGACTTCACCGTTTCCGGCCGCGCTTGCACGATGTACAGCTTGCCGCTGTTGCCGTCCTTGGCCCATTCGATGTCCATCGGCCGGCCGTAGTGCTGTTCGATGACCAGAGACTGTTTCGCGAGTTCGTGCACATCGGCATCCGTGATGCAGAATTTCGCGCGCTGTGCGGCGGGCACGTCCTCGATGCGCACGCGCTCGCCGGGCCTGGTCGAATACACCATGCGCTGCTGCTTGGCGCCGATGCCGCGGCGCAGGATCGCCGGCTTGCCGGCCTTGAGCGTGGGCTTGTAGACGTAGAATTCGTCCGGATTCACCGCGCCCTGCACGACCATCTCGCCGAGGCCGTAACTGGCGGTAACGAACACCGCGTCGCGGAATCCGGATTCGGTATCGAGCGTGAACAGCACGCCAGAGGCACCGATGTCCGAGCGCACCATCAACTGCACGCCGGCGGACAGGAATACGTGCTCGTGGGCGAAACCGTGATGCACGCGGTAGGCAATGGCGCGGTCGTTGTACAGCGAGGCGAAGACTGCCTTGACCTGGTGGATCACGTCGTCCGCGCCGCTGACGTTGAGGAAGGTTTCCTGCTGGCCGGCGAACGAGGCGTCGGGCAGGTCTTCGGCGGTGGCGGAGGAGCGCACTGCGACGGCGGTGTCGTTCACGCCGGCCTTGTCGCACAGGATCTTGTAGGCCGTGCGCACGGCCTTGTCGAAGGCGGGAATCAATGGTGTTTCGATTACCCATTGGCGGATTTCGGCGCCCGCCCTGGTCAGCGCATCGACGTCATCGACATTCAGCGCCGCGAGGCGTTTCTGGATGCGCTCGGCCAGACCCGATTGCGCGATGAACTGCTTGAACGCATCGGCCGTGGTCGCGAATCCGCCCGGCACCGACACGCCGAGTCTGGCCAGGTTGCCGATCATCTCGCCGAGCGAGGCGTTCTTGCCGCCGACCTGACCAAGGTCGGACAGGCGCAGTTCGTCGAGCCAAAGGATGAGGTCGCTCAAGTCGGATCTCCGGGATGCGCGGGCGAAAGCGCCTGCGAAACGCCAATTTTCGTGGTTTAGCGCTGGCGAGACAAGCTTCTTGCTCGTCATTCCGGCAGGGACTGCCGGAATCCCGGTTGCAGGGATGCAGATTTGTCTTTGCAATCGTGCCGTCCTTGGCTTCTGGATCCCCCTCGGTCGGCTGTTGCCGACGCTCGACCATGCCGGGATGACGGTACACTTCCGCCATGCACCGCCCCATTTTCTTCGTCTCCGACGGTACCGGCATCACCGCCGAGACCATCGGTCATTCCGTGCTGACCCAGTTCGATGGCATCGCCTTCGACACGGTACGCATTCCGTTCGTCGACGACGAGGAAAAGGCGCATGGCGCGGCAGCGCGCATCCGCAACGTCTACGCCACCAGTGGCGTGCGCCCGGTGGTCGTGAACACGGTGGTCGACCCGGTCCTGTCCGAGATCCTCGCCAGCAGCGGCGCCCTGATGCTGGACGTGTTCGCGCCGTTCATCGCGCCGCTGGAACACGAACTCGGCGCCAAGCGCTCGCCACGCGTGGGCAAGGCGCACGGTCTGACCGACTTCGCCGAATACGAGTCGCGCATCAACGCGACCAACTATGCGCTCACGCACGACGATGGCATCGATGTGAACTACGCCGACTCGGACGTGATCCTCGTTGGCGTCTCGCGCGTGGGCAAGACGCCGACCTGCCTGTACATGGCCCTGCACTACGGCGTGAAGGCAGCGAACTATCCGCTGACCGAGGACGATCTGGACAAGCTCGAACTGCCCAAGCGCCTGTTGCCATACCGGCAACGCCTGTACGGATTGAGCATCGACGCGCAGCGCCTGGCCCAGGTGCGCGAGGCGCGCAAGCCTGGCAGCCGTTACGCCAAGATCGAGCAGTGCCGCAAGGAACTGGAACTCGCCGACAAGCTCTTTCGGCGCGAGAATATTCCGGTGCAGAACACCACGCACACCTCGATCGAGGAAATCGCGAGCAAGATCCTCGCCCAGCTCGGGATCGAGAAGCACATGTTCTAGTGCACGGCTGC
>JAFEFP010000113.1 GCA_018240545.1 Pseudomonadota bacterium
AGCGCGTCTTCGGCGCCGCGGCGGTCGAACTTGTTGAGCACGATGAGGTCCGCAAAATCGATCATGTCGATTTTTTCGAGCTGCGAGGCCGCGCCGTAGTCGCTGGTCATCACGTACATCGGGAAATCGACCAGGTCCACGATCTCCGAATCGGACTGGCCGATGCCGGCGGTCTCGACGATGACGAGGTCGTAGCCCTGGCCCTTGAGGAAGCCGATGCAATCCTTGAGCATGGCGCTGGTCGCCGCGTGCTGGCGGCGCGTGGCCATCGAGCGCATGAACACGCGATGGCTGCGCAGAGCGTTCATGCGGATGCGGTCGCCAAGCAGCGCGCCGCCGGAACGCCGCCGCGTGGGATCGACCGCAAGCACGGCGATGCGCATGTGCGCGAACGCGTGCAGGAAGCGCAGCACGAGTTCGTCCACGACACTGGACTTGCCCGCGCCGCCGGTGCCGGTGATGCCCATGACCGGCGTCTTGCCGCCGGCGAGCTGCCATGCCTTGCGCAGGCGCGTCAGTTCCGCCTCGTCGAACGCGCCTTCCTCGATGGCGCTGAGCATCTTGCCAACGGAAATCTCGTCGTCCAGCCTGACATGCTCGGGGCGCTGCACGCCAACGCGATGCTCGTGCGCGCGGCGCACCACGTCCTCGATCATCGCCGTCAGGCCCATGTGCATGCCGTCGTTCGGGTGGTAGATGCGCTCGACGCCATAGGCTTGCAGCTCGGCGATCTCCTCCGGCGTGATCGTGCCGCCGCCGCCGCCGAAGACGCGGATGTGCGCAGCACCGCGTTCTTTCAGCATGTCGATCATGTACTTGAAATATTCGACATGTCCGCCCTGGTACGAGGACAGCGCGATCGCGTCGGCATCCTCTTGCAGCGCGGCGCGCACCACGTCCTCGACGCTGCGGTTGTGGCCGAGGTGGATGACTTCGGTACCCTGCGCCTGGATGATGCGGCGCATGACGTTGATCGCCGCGTCATGGCCGTCGAACAGGCTGGCGGCGGTGACGAAGCGCAGCGGCGTGGCGTCGGCTTTTGCCTCGTGGGCCGGCAGTCTGCTTGCAGTGGTGCTCATGGCGGAATCGCGCAGGAATGAATGCCGCAATTGTAACGCCGATGCCGGCGCACCCGGCCATGCCCGGCCCCGCTTCCTGCTAAAATGGCCGGCTTCCAGCGCGGAGAATGCCATGATTTTCGACACCATCGCCACCAGCGGCCACGAGCAGGTCGTGTTCTGCCACAGCAAGGACGCGGGCCTGAAGGCCATCATCGCCATCCACAACACCGTGCTTGGCCCGGCGCTGGGCGGCTTGCGCATGTGGCCGTACAAGAACGAGCAGGAAGCGTTGAACGACGTGCTGCGCCTGTCGCGTGGCATGACCTACAAGAACGCCGTGGCCGGGCTCAACATCGGCGGCGGCAAGGCGGTGATCATCGGCGATCCGGCCAAGGACAAATCCGAGGCGCTGTTCCGCGCGTTCGGGCGCTTCGTCAATTCGCTCAATGGCCGCTACATCACGGCCGAAGACGTCGGCATCGACGTCAACGACATGGAATACGTGTTTCGTGAAACCGAGTTCGTTACCGGCGTGCACCAGGTGCATGGCGGCTCGGGCGATCCGTCGCCGTTCACCGCCTACGGCACGTTGCAGGGCCTGATGGCCGCCCTGCACGCCAAGTTCGGCGACGAGGATGCAGGCAAGCGCACATTCGCCGTGCAGGGCGCCGGCCACGTCGGCATGGAATTCATCAAGCTGCTGCGCGAACAGGGCGCCAAGGTGTTCGTCACCGACATCCATCCGGAACTGGTCAAGCGCGCGGTCGACGAATTCGGCTGCACCGCGGTCGGCCTGGACGAAATCTATGACGTCGACGCCGATGTGTATTCGCCATGCGCACTTGGCGGCACGGTCAACGAGAAAACGCTATCGCGGCTGAAGGCAAAGATCATCTGCGGCGCCGCCAACAACCAGCTCGCCACCGACGCGATCGGCGATGAACTCGACAAGCGCGGCATCCTGTATGCCCCGGACTACGCCGTGAACGCCGGTGGAGTCATGAATGTTTCACTCGAAATCGATGGCTACAACCGCGAGCGCGCCATGCGCATGATGCGCACGATCTACTACAACGTCGGTCGCATCTTCCAGATCGCCAAGCGCGACGGCATCCCGACCTACAAGGCCGCCGACCGCATGGCCGAGGAGCGCATCGCCGCGATCGGCAAGATCAAGCTGCCGCATGGCGGCAACAGCAGTCCGCGGTTCCTCGGCAGGATGCGTGGCCATTGAGGTCAGCCATGCGTCCCTTTCCCCTCGGCGAAGAAATCGACCTGCTCCGCGAGAGCGTGCACGCCTTCGCCGAGAAGGAAATCGCACCGCGCGCGGACCTGATCGACCGCGAAAACGCCTTCCCGCACGACCTGTGGCGCAAGCTCGGCGACATGGGCCTGCTCGGCATTACCGTGCCGACACAGTACGGCGGTTCGGGCCTTGGATTCCTCGCCCACCTCGTGGCGATGGAAGAAATCTCGCGCACTTCCGGCTCGGTGGGCCTTTCCTACGGCGCCCACTCGAACCTGTGCGTCAGCAATATCTTCCACAACGGCAACGAGGCGCAGCGGCGCAAGTACATTCCGAAGCTGTGCTCGGGCGAATTCGTCGGCGCGCTGGCGATGAGCGAACCGGGCGCGGGCTCGGACGTGGTCGGCTCGATGACTTGCAAGGCCGAGCGCACGGGCGACCGCTGGATCGCGAACGGCAACAAGATGTGGATCACGAACGGGCCGGACGCGGACCTCCTGCTCGTGTACATGCGCACCGCCGACAAACGCGCCGGCAGCCGCTGCATGACCGCATTCATCGTCGAAAAGGGAATGCAGGGCTTTTCCACCGCGCAGAAGCTTGACAAGCTCGGCATGCGCGGCAGCAACACCTGCGAGCTGGTGTTCGCCGATTGCGAAATCCCGGATGGCAACCGTGTCGGCGAAGTGAACGAAGGCGTGCGGGTGCTGATGAGCGGACTGGATACCGAACGTCTGGTGCTCTCGGGCGGTCCGGTCGGCCTGATGCAGGCGGCGCTCGACATCACCCTGCCCTACGTGCGCGAGCGCCGGCAGTTCAACGCCCCGATCGGCACATTCGGCATCATGCAGGCCAAGATCGCGGACATGTATACATCGCTGCAATCCGCGCGCGCCTACGCCTACCGGGTCGCGCAGGATTTCGACCGTGGCGTGAAGTCGCGCGTGGATCCGGCCTCGTGCCTGCTGCACGCTTCGCAAAGCGCCGTGCAGATGGCACTCGAGGCGATCCAGGCGCTCGGCGGCAATGGCTACATCAATGACTATCCTGCCGGGCGCATCCTGCGTGATGCCAAGTTGTACGAGATCGGCGCCGGCACGAACGAAATCCGGCGCATGCTGATCGGTCGCGAGCTTTTCCATGGCAAGTGGTGAACACCCGGAGTTCGGAAATCGTCGGCACCGGCACATCAGGCCGACAATCCCGGCACACGCCGATCGGGCGTGAGCTGTTCGACGGCAATCGGTAATTGCCGAGCGCGGCCCCGACGTCGCCGCGCGTCCGCGGTTTCGCCCTCCTGTCCGGACAAAGCTTGCCATGGCGCGCAAATTCTGCGCTAAACTCGATCCATCCACGAATGGGGGTGGAGCATGAACGCGGTCAGCAGCACCGTGCGGCATCTGGCAGAGACCCCTCGCCAACCGCCATGGAAAGTGCTGATCGTCGACGACGAGCCCGAAGTGCATGCGGTGACCCGCCTGGTGCTGGGCAATTTCCGTTTTGCCGAGCGTCCGCTGCAATTCCTCAACGCGAGCTCGGCCGTTCAGGCCGAAGCGCTGCTGCGCGAGCATCCGGACATCGCCGTGATGCTGCTCGACGTCGTAATGGAATCCGAAAGGGCCGGCCTCGATCTGGTGCGCACCGTGCGCGAGCGCCACGGCAACCAGTTCGTGCGCATCGTGCTGCGCACGGGCCAGCCCGGGCAGGCGCCGGAACAACACGTCATTGCCAGTTACGACATCAACGATTACAAGGAAAAGACCGAGCTGACCGCGCAGAAGCTGGCCACGACCATGTTCGCGGCCCTGCGCAGCTACCGCGACATGCGCCTGATCGAGGACAGCCGGCGTGGTCTGGAACGCGTGATCGACGCCTCCACGTACATTTTTTCGCACGAGCATTCCCAGCGCTTTGCCGTCGCGGCGATGGAACAGATTGCCGACCTGATCGGCAACGGCCACGGCGCCCTGTTTTGCCGGGTGCCCAATGAACCCGCATCGCGGCCCGAGCACTTTCCCGTTTCCGCAGCGACCGGAAGCTTCCGCGGCATGTCCGGACGCAATGCCGAGGAGAAGCTCTCGACCAAGGTCTCCGCCTCGCTGCGCCACGCGGTCGCACACCGGCAGCATGTCTTCAACGACGACCATTTCGTGCTGTTCGTCGGCGACGCGCGGACGCGCGAGAACCTGGTTTACGTCGGCGAAAACCAGCCCGGCAACGACCTGACCCATCGACTGCTCGAAGTCTTCGCAACGAACATCTCGGTGGCGTACGAAAACCTGCACTTGAACCGCGACCTGCTCGAAAGCCAGATCGAGATGGTCCACCTGCTTGCCGGCGCCGCCGAAACGCGCTCGTGGGAGACTGCCAACCACGTCAAGCGGGTCGGCATGATCGCCGAGCTGCTGGGCCAGTTCTACGGTCTGGACGAAAAGACCACCAACGCCCTGCGCACGGCAGCGCCATTGCACGACATCGGCAAGATCGGCATTCCGGACGGCGTGCTGAACAAACCGGGACCGCATACTCCCGAGGAGGTCGTCGTCATGCGTACCCACGCCGAGCTCGGCGCCAGGCTGTTGTCGATGTCGCAACGGCCCCTGCTGCAGCTCGCCGCGGAAATCGCCTTGACCCATCACGAGAATTGGGACGGCTCGGGCTACCCGCGCGGCCTGCGCGGCGAGGCCATTCCGATCGGCGGCCGCATCACCATGCTCGCCGACGTGTTCGATGCGCTTGGCAGCCGGCGCTGCTACAAGGAACCCTGGCCGGCCGAAGCCATCCGCGCCTTCATCATCGACCAGAACGGCGTCAAGTTCGAGCCCCGTCTGGTGGAATTGCTGTTCGAAAACTGGGAGCGCGTGAATTCCGTGCGCGCCCAATTGCCGGATTAGACGCTGTCGTCTTCCCGTGGCAGGAAGATTTCGAACAATACGCCGGCACCCGGTGCACTCTCCACGCGAATGCTGCCCCGGAGCAGCTGGGTTACCAGGTTGTAGACCACGTGCAAGCCGAGCCCCGACCCGCCTTGCGCGCGGGTCGTGGTAAAGAACGGCTCGAAAACGCGCGCCCGCACGGCGTCGTTCATGCCGCAGCCGTTGTCGCGATAGGTCAACTCCACCAGGTTGCCTTGCCGGTGGGCGCCAATGGTCATGGTGCCGGCGTGCCCGGGCGCGAAGGCATGATGCAACGAATTCATCACCAAGTTGCTCACGATCTGGTACAACGCACCGGGGTAGGTGCTCAGCGTGATCGGCTCCGGACATTCGACGCCGATGCGGTGCGCGCCCTTCTTCAGGATCGGCCCCAGCGAAACCAGGATTTCGTTCAGATACGCGCCGAGCTCGATCGTGCGGCGTTCTTCCGTGCTCTGGTCGACCGCGATCAACTTGAAACTCTTGATCAGGCGATCGGCGCGCTGCAGGTTGCGCAAGATGATTTCCGAACTCTCGCCAACGGTGGCGTGGAAGCGGGCCACTTCGTCGGGATCGGCGGATGCGGTACGTGTCAGGCGCAGCGCTTCTTCGCGCAAGTGCGATGCCGCCGTTACGGTGACACCCAAGGGCGTATTGATCTCGTGCGCGATGCCCGCGACCAAACCGCCCAGGGCGGCCATCTTTTCCGACTCCAGCAGCTGACGCTGCATCTGGGTCAGCTTTTCCAGGGTTTCGCGAAGTTCGGCGTTCGCGCGCCGCAGATCGGCCGTGCGCGAATCCACGCGCGATTCCAGTTCTTCGTTCAACCTGCGCAGCGATTCTTCGGCGCGCTTGAGGGTCGTGATGTCCTGGGTGGTGCCGACCATGCGCACGGAGCGGCCGCCCGCTTCGCGCTCGACGACGCGGCCGCGCGTGAGCAGCCAACGCCAATCGTCATCCATTCCCTGCGTGCGGAATGTCGATTCGAAGAAACCGGTTTCGCCCTTGAGATGGGCGGACAGCTCGCGCCGAAATCCCGCGAGGTCATCCGGATGCACGTAGGGTTCGTACGCCGCAGCCGTCTCGATGTGCAGCAACTGCGATACCTTGATCCCGGCGAGCCGGTTCTCGCGCACGAAATGTCCACTGCGCAGGTCCACGTCCCACAATTCGCCGCCGCTGCCCCAGAGCGCGTACTTCA
>JAFEFP010000114.1 GCA_018240545.1 Pseudomonadota bacterium
GACATGGCTTTTGCCGGCGCGCATCTGAACAACGGCTTCAACGGCGCGACTGGTGCGGTGGAAATCGTCGGCAGCGGTAACGGCAGCGTGGGTATTGCTGCTTCGGCGATCTACAACAACAAGACCGACACCTCGGCGCCCCTGCGCGGCGCCGGCCTGTATGCCCTGATGAGCGGTCACTCGCAGGTATATTTGACTTTCACCAACATCTTCGGCAATCACATTACCGGTTCAACCGGCACCGGTGATGCGCAAGGCGCCGGCGCAATGTTCAGTCTTTCCGACTCGGCTGGCGCATCCATCGATTCGAGCCGGATCTCCGAAAACACGATCGACTATCCGACGGGTGGTTGCCAGGGCGCAGGGCTCTATGTCGCGACCACCGCCTATGCGTCCTTTTTTCTCGACCGCAGCACGGTTACGCACAACAGCCTTGGCAATTGCCTTCGCCGCAATGCCGCCGGCGGCTATTTCTACGCCGACAACACGAGTAACCAAGCCGGCTACACGCTGATCGACCATGCGCGCTGGATCGGCAATCTGACGGGCGCCAGCAGTGGCGTGGATCAAGTCGTCCTGGATGCGCACAATGCCTCCTTGCAGTACATGTCGAACAATCTCGTGGTTGGCGGCGACGCGCGCGGATTGTGGACGAACGCGGTCGACGGCAGCACCGTCATCGTGCTCAACGACACCATCGCGAACAACACATCCTATGGGCTGGAAGTCGCCGGCAACACGCAGGTGTACAACAGCATTTCGTGGTCCAACGGCGCCAATCTGTTGCAAGGCGCGGGCAGCACGCTCAGCCACTGCCTGACGGCCGCCGACCCGCTGTTCGTCAGCGTGGCGGCAAACAACTATCGCCTGCGCAGCGGTTCGCCAGCGATCGACGCGGGCACGAATACCCTGTCCACTGGCCAGATCCTGCAAGGCGGCGTCGATCTGGACGGTCTGGCTCGCATCCAGGGCGCCGCGATCGACATCGGCGCCTACGAAACCGGCGACGACATTTTCCGCGACGATTTCGACGCGGCGAACTATTGAGGTTTTCCCGCGCTTTCCGGAGTACAGAAATCCGCCGCCGGGTGAGGCAATGGCGCCTGGCGAACGTTGCCTGCGGCTTGCCGGCAGGCAGCCGCGGCATCACCCGGCCTGCCCAGATGCGCAAGGATTTGCGCCTTGATCCTCAGACTGACGGAATCCGACTCCGGATCGCGTGGACTCTGCCGCGCGCCAATGGAGATCGCCTGCGTGATGGCACCCAGGGCCTCGTCATACCTGCCCACACCATCCAGATCCGATGCCAGACCCTGATAGGCAATCAAGACCGTGCGGCTATCCTTGCCATCGAGCCTTTCCAGATCCGGCACGCTTTCGCGCTTCATCGCCAGGGCTTGCGCGTAACGCCCGAGGTCGCCGAGCGACGCGGCGATATTGTCCTTGAGCAGCGCCACCTCCTCTTCGTCGCGGCCGGGGATATTTTGCGCGATGTCCAGCGCCTGCTGATAGACCGCCAGCGCATCGGCGGCGCGATCCTGGTGAGAAAGCACGCTGCCCAACAGGTCGTAGTGATTGACGATGCGCGCCGTGGGTGCCGGATACACCCGCTTGTCGATCGCCACGGCGTCGTTGAGCAACCGCGCCGCTTCAGCGTAGCTGCCCAGATCGTCGAGGATCATCCCCTGCAACGCCTCGACATTGGCAACCTCCGGATGCACGGGTCCATAAAGCGAGCGGGCCTTGCCGATGGCATCCCGCACCTGCACCGCTGCTTCGCGCTTGCGGCCTAGCAGATACAGCGACCAGCCGATGTTGCGTTGCGCGGCATAGGCAAGGGCATCGGTATTTCCAGGCAAACGCGCCACCAGGTCGCGCTCCGATTCGAAGGCAGCCAAGCCGCGCGAATACTGTTCCAGCACATTGAATAACGTGCCTTTGGCTTCAAGGGCATGCGCCAGTTCCGGCGAATCAGCGCCGCCTCTTGCACGATATGCCCGCAGCGCCCGCTCGAGTCGGTCAAGGCCCATTTGGGGGTGCCCTTGGCGATTTTCGATGAGCACGCGCAGGGTGACGCCGTGCAAGGCCTGCTCGGGAAGCAGCGCATGCTGCACGCCGAGCGCATCGATCGCATCGAGTGAAGCAAGCGCCTGGGCAAATTCGCCGCGTTGCGACTGCACCTGGGCAAGGGTCAGCAGCACATCGGCCTTCAGCACGGGTTGTGTGTCGAAGCCGTGGATGGCGCTCGCGCTGCCGCGCGCCAACAACGTGGACACCGTTTCCGCCGGGTCGCCGCCACCCGGCGCCGCGGCATCGAACAGCGCCACCAGAAAGTCGCGTTCGGCGTTCGCGCGCGCCGCCTGCAGGCGCGTTTGCCGGGCCTGCAGCAGGCTGTACAAACCCGCGCCGAGCAGAATCGAGGCCAGCAGCACGGCGGTGCCGATGCCCCAGCGGTGCCGCGCCACAAATTTGCGCAACCGGTAGGAGACGCTTGGCGCGCGCGCACGCACGGGATGACCCGCGAGATGGCGCCGCAGATCCGCCGCCATCGCCGCAGCGGAGTCGTAGCGCTCTGCGGGCTCCGCACGCAGGGCCTTGCGCGTAATCGCATCCAGATCGCCGCGCAAGCCGCGCTGCAAGCCGCGCACGGTCGCCGCGCGGTAGGTCGCGGCACGCTGTGTCACGGCGGCGGGCAACGGCCGCACCGTGCCATCGTCGCGCGGCTGCGGCTTGCTCCCGCACAACAGCTCGTGCAGCAGCACTCCGAGGGCATAGACGTCGGTTGCGGTGGTGATCGCGCCGCCATGCCACTGTTCGGGGGCCGCGTAGCCCGGCGTCAGCCGGCGTTGTTCGGCCTGCGTCGGATTCTGCGCCGTGCTGCCGGCGTCGAGCAGTTTGGCGATGCCGAAATCGAGCAGCTTGACCCAACCGCCCGCATCGACCAGCACGTTCGAAGGCTTCAGGTCGCGATGCACGATCAGATTGCGATGCGCATGCGCCACCGCCTCGCATACCGCGCAAAAAAGCGCGATGCGCCGCGCGCTGTCCAGTTGCCGCGCGTCGCACCAATGGGTGATGGGCGCGCCATCGACAAATTCCATGGCAAACCACGGCACGCCCTCGCCCGTAAGGCCGCCGTCGATGACCCGCGCGATATGCGGATGCTCCAGTCGCGCCAGGATTTGTCGCTCACGCAGGAACAAGCGCTGTTCGTAGGGATCGTGCAGTCCATGCCGCAGAAGTTTGACGGCGACGCGCTGCGCAAATGCGCCGTCGCTGCGCGCGGCGACGAACACGCTCGCCGTGCCGCCGCGCCCGGCCAGGTCGAGGAGTCGATACGGTCCGAGCATGCGCCCGATTTGCGCGCTGTCGCTGTCGTTTGCGCCGGCCGGTCGCCGTTGCCAGGCTGCGTGCCCGCTGCCATCGGCTCGATCATGCGCGTCCAGCAATTCGCGCAGCGCCGCGCGCAATTGTGCGTCGGCCACCTCGCTGTCGATCCAGGCCTGCCGCCGTTGCGGCGCCAACTCCAGCAACGCATCGAGCAGTGGCGACAATTCGTGCCAGCGCGTGGCGATCGCGTCGTGCATGGTTTCAGGCCATCGCGGCCCGCAGAAAGGCACGCGCCTTGAGCCAATCCCGGTCAATGCTGCGCGGCGCGCGTTCGAGCAGCGATGCGGTCTGATCGATCGACAACCCCGCAAACCAGCGCAATTCGACCACGTTTGCCAAATACGGATCGGCTGCCTGCAATTGCGCCAGCGCCGCATCCAACTCCAGAAGTTCGTTGTCGTCGAATTGCGCCGGCACATCCAGACCATCCAGGTCGACCGCCACCACGTCGCCGCCGCGTTTGCTCGCGTTGCGCCGGCGGGCGCGGTCGACCAGCAAATTGCGCATGCAGGTCGCGGCATACCCGAAAAATGCCCTGTGCTCGGCGCGCGGCAATCCGTTGTCACCCGCCAGATCGAGATAAACCTCGTGCACCAGCGAGGTGGTATCGAGCGTGTGCTCGCCCGGCGCGCCCGCCAGGACGCGGTGCGCCAAGGCATGCAGGCGCTCGTAAATCTGCGCCAGCGCCTGCGTCCTGGCGCGTGCATCGCCCTCGCGCGCGCGGCCAAGCAAATCCGCAAAGGCGCGCGGTTCACCCTTGACGACGTTCACGGCTTCTTCCGTTTGACCCTCACGTACAGCACGAGGCTATGGTCCTCGATCGTGTAGCCGTGGCGTTCGGCAATCTCGTGCTGGAGTTTTTCGATCGCCGCGCTGGTGAATTCGATCACCTTGCCGGTATCGATGTCGACCATGTGGTCGTGGTGCTTGCCGCGGTCGACCTCGTACACGGCCTGCCCGCTCTCGAAATTGTGCTTGAGCACGAGGCCGGCGGCCTCGAATTGGGTCAGCACGCGATAGACGGTCGCCAGCCCGATATCGCTGTGGTGCTGGATCAGCTCACGATAAATATCCTCTGCCGTCAAATGCTTGCCGGAAGATGTTTCCAGTATCTCGAGGATGCGCATGCGCGGCTGGGTGACCTTCAGTCCCGCCTTGCGCAATTCTTTGGTTTCCAAGGCTTTCACCGTCCGCGCTAACGATCCGGAAAGGTTTCGTAGTGTATCATCGCCCGCTTCCCGCCCGCTGGTATCCACCGCATGACGACGTTTTTCCGCATCGCTGCCGCCGCGCTTTGCGCCATGGCCGCCACGGCCTGCAGCCCGATCTACAAGCTCGACATCCAGCAGGGCAACCTGTTCAACAAGAACCTGGTCGATTCGCTCAAGCCCGGCATGAGCAAGCGCCAGGTGACCATGGTCATGGGCTCGCCGTCCATCATCAGCCCGTTCGACCAGAACCGCTGGGACTACGTCTCGACCCTGCGCAAGGGCAACGGGCGCATGGCGACCAAGGACCTGACCCTGTACTTCGAAAATGATGCACTGGCCAAGATCGAAGGCGATTACTTCGCCGAGGATCCCGTCGAACTGGTCAAGGAAGCGACGAAGTACAAGCGCCAGTACCCGGACGACAAACGCCCGGACGACGACAAGAAAAAGCAGCAACAAAGCGGTTGATCGACCCTAGCCGCCGGCGCGCTTGCGCCGCGCCAGCTTCGGATCGACTGGCAGCGGTCGGTACAATTCCACGCGATCGCCGTCGCGCAGCACCGTGGCCGTGCTGGCCGGTTGGCTGAAGATACCGAATCCAGCCGGAATGAATCCCGGCAAGGCCGCGAGAATCCCGCTGGCGGTTACCGCCTCGGCCACGGTCGAGCCGACGGCAACGTCCACGGTGCGCAGCATTTGCCGACGCGGATCGGCGTACGCCACCTCGACCCGGATCGTCTCAGCCATGTTCGCGCGCCGCCTCGCGGCAGAATTCGTCGACCATGCGATCAGCCAATTTCTCGAATCCAGTGCGGAAAACCGGCGCGAGGAGGTGACCGCGGTATTCGAAGTCCAGCGCCAGCGCGATCTTGCACCCGCATTCCCCCAGCGGCATGAAGTCCCATGTGCCGGATAATTCGCGCAACGGACCATCGACCAGTTGCATGGCGATGCGCTGCGGCGGCTGGAGCGTGTTGCGCGTGCTGAAACGCTGCGTCGTGCCGGCGATGCGCAGATCCAGGCGCGCCACGATGGCATCCGGCTCGCGCGTGAGCACCGCGGCTCCCGCGCACCAGGCGAAGCGGCGTGGATAGGAATCCACATCGTTGACCAGATCGAACATCCGCATCGGTGGATAAGCAACGATGGCGCTGCGGCGAATATGAATCACGCGGCATTTCCGTCAGAATTCACGACATTATGAACAAGGCGAAAGGAAAAAAGGACTCCGGCAACGCGACGATCGCGCTGAACAAGCGCGCGCGCCACGAATACCACATCGACGAGCGCTACGAGGCTGGCCTTGCGCTGAAGGGTTGGGAGGTCAAGAGCCTGCGCGCCGGGCGCATCAATTTCGGCGACAGTTACGCCCTGATCAAGGGTGGCGAACTGTACCTGTTCGGCGCATCCATTCCGCCGCTGATTTCCGCGTCCACCCACGTCGTCGCCGAGGACCGGCGCACGCGCAAACTGCTGCTGCACCGTGCCGAAATCGACAAGCTGATCGGCGCGGTGGAGCGCAAGGGCTACACGCTCGTCCCCACCGCGATGTACTGGAAGCACAACCGGGTCAAGGTCGAAATCGGTC
>JAFEFP010000115.1 GCA_018240545.1 Pseudomonadota bacterium
TTGGGCGCCCTGGTGTACTGGCTTGCCTTCGAGCACATCGGCTGGCGCGGCATGTTCGCGCTCGGCATCCTGCCGGCCTTGCTCGTGCTCTATATCCGCCGTCGCGTTCCGGAATCCCCGGTCTGGGCGGCGGGCGAGGCCGGCAGCGCGCCGCGCCCGGGTTTCTTCGCGGCGATGCGCGGACACTGGCGCCTGTTCGGTTATCTGGTCGTGCTGATGGCGTTCTTCAACATGTTCAGCCATGGTTCGCAGGACGTGTACGTTACCTTTCTGAAGGTACAACGCCATTTCGACACGAACATCGTCAGCGCACTGACGATCACGCTCAATCTCGGCGCGATCTGTGGCGGCCTGGTTTTTGGTGCATGGTCCGAGCACATCGGGCGACGCCGCGCGATCATTGCCGCCGCCCTGCTCGCGCTACCAATGATTCCGCTGTGGGCCTGGGGCGGTTCGGTCGTACTGTTGGGCATCGGCGTATTCTTGTTGCAGGTGATGGTGCAGGGCGCCTGGGGCGTCGTGCCGGTGCACTTGAACGAATTGTCGCCGGATGGCGTGCGCGGCACACTGCCGGGATTCGCCTATCAGGGCGGCAATCTGCTGGCGGCATTCACTTCCACGTTCCTGGCATGGCTGGCGGCGCGACACGGCGGAGATTTCGCATTGGCGATGGCCGGTTTCATTGCCGTGGTCGCGGTCGGGCTGGCAGGCGTGACGTGGTTCGGTCCGGAAGCACGCGGCAGAACTTTCGATTGAGGCAGGACGATACCGATGGAAATCACCCAATTGTTGCGCTCGATTCCGTTGTTCGATGCGCTCGACGACGACGATCTCAAGGCGCTTGCCGCCAACTACCTGCGCGAGTGCCGGTTCGAGGCCGGCACGCAGATCTTCGCGCAGGGCGACGCCGGCGACGCGATGTATATCGTGGTCAGCGGCGACGTGAACATCTTCCTGCCCGGCGAGGATTCGCACCGGATTTCGCTGGAAGACCTTAGCCGCGGGCAATTCTTCGGTGAACTGGCGGTGTTCGACGAAAAACCGCGCAGCGCCAGCGCGCTGGCCACGACCGACTGCGTATTGCTGGAACTCGCGCACCGCACGCTTGGCGATTACCTGGAGCAGCGCCCGCGCGCCGCACTGGCAATCCTGCGCACCATCAGCGGACGCCTGCGCGAAACCAACATGCTGTTGTCGGCGCGCGCGGCGGTCAATGTCGACGCCGAGTTCGACCGGCATCTTTCCTGGAGCGACCGCCTTGCCGACAAGGTGGCCGAGCTCAACGGCAGCTGGAAGTTCATCCTTTTCCTCATTGCACTCACGGCGATCTGGTGCCTGGGCAACAGCGAGATGATGGGCAATCCGCCCGATCCGTATCCGTACCAGTTCTTCAACCTCGCGCTCGGGATTCTGGTCAGCCTGCAAGGGCCGTTGATCGTGATGAGCCAGAACCGTCAGGCGATCAAGGACCGTGCGCGCGCCGAGACCGATTACAACGTCAACATGAAGAACGAGGTCAACATCGAAACCCTGTTGCGCGAATTGGCCGAGTTCCGCGCCGAGATGACGCAGCGCGGCGGCGACCACGCCGCGCACTGACCGTGCTGCGGCAGTGCGCGTGGAACCGAAGCCGGGTTGCGCGGCGGCGCAACCGAGACGCCTCAATCGAGCAGGCGCTTGGCCCCGCCGTAGTGGTCGCGCCAGTAGGGCGCGTCGAGATCATCCAGGCGTACGGTTCCGCCGGCGTTCGGGGCGTGCACGAAACGACCCTTGCCGACGTAGATGCCGACGTGCGTGATGGTGCGACCGCGATGCGTGAAAAATACCAGGTCGCCCGATTCGAGCGCAGCGCGTGGCACGCCGGGTGCGCGGATGCGGCTGATCGCCTCGGCCGTGCGCGGCAGTTCGATGCCGGCAACGGTGCGGAACACGTAGTCGACGAGGCCGCTGCAGTCGAATCCGCCTTGCGGCGTGTTGCCGCCGAACCGATACGGCGTGCCGACGAGGCCGATGGCGCGAAACAGGATGTCGTTCGGATTGGCATGGCCCGCGCCGGCCGGAAAATTGCCCGCCGTCGCCGGCTGGATGCTGGCGCTGCCGCATCCGGCAAGGCTGGCGGCCATGGCGACGGCGAGAAACCCGATTGGCAGGCTGCGCACGCGCATGGCCGCACAGTCGGGCACGACGCACATCTTGTCAATCCGGCGCATGCGGCGGCCGCGGAAAACGGATACGATGCGACGTTTGCGGGGGCAACCCATGCGGGCTGAACAAGACAAGATCGTCAGTTTCCATTACCGCGTCTGTGAAGTGCGCGGCAGCCAGGACCCTGGTACCGAGGTCGAAACCTCGCACGGGCGGCCGCCGCTGGCGTTCCTGTTCGGCCATGGTGGCATCATTCCGGGCCTGGAACAGGCGATCGCGGGCCGCGCGGCGGGCGATGCGTTCGAAGTGGTGATCGAGCCCGGGCAAGCCTACGGCCTGCGACGCGAGGACTTCGTCCAGCGCGTGCCCAAGAAATATTTCCACGATGCCGAACACCTGAAACCAGGCATGGCAACGACCCTGAGCACGCGCGACGGCCCGCGTTCGGTGACGATCGTGAAGCTGGGATCGAGCGTCGTCGATGTCGACCTGAATCATCCGTTGGCCGGCAAGACCTTGCGTTTCGCGGTCGAAATCACCGAGGTGCGCGATGCATCCGAGGAAGAACTCGCGCATGGGCATGCGCATGGACCCGGTGGCCACCACTGACCTTTGCCGTTCCAAAAGTGGAAGGGCCCGGTTTGCACCGGGCCCTTCCGGACTCCCCTTGCGATTCGAAATCGGGTTACGCGGCGTTGCTCACCAGCGCCAGTTTCGGGCGTGCCGTCGTGGCGGCGGCCATGATCGGCGCGGCTACCGCGGCGGCCATCGCGACCTGGCTCTCGGCGATGTTCTGCTCGAAGCGCGTCAGGCGGGCCTCGGCGGCCTCGGATACGGCGGCGGATACCGCGCCTTGCTCCAGCAATTGCCTGACCATGGCGCGGTGATGCTCGCTGAAGTCCACGTCCTTGAGCGCTTCTTCGAGCGCGCAGATCAGGGTTGCGAGCCAGCCGGATTTGGGGCTGCGCAGCGCGAGCAGCATTTCGTTGTTGGGGGTGGGCATGGTCGTCGGCGGGATGGCTGGCCGGCAGTTACCGGCGAATGGGTACATGCAGCTTCGATGCCAACATCATTTGATCGGGTAGAAATGGCGTGGTAGAGCCGTTTCCAATGTCGTGCCGAAGTACCGGCGCAGCACCTTTGTCCGCGCGGACCGGACGTCTCCGGCGCAATGCGTCAGCTTTCGACGGGGCACGGGCGCAATGACCCCGCGTCGGTACGATGTGCTGGTCCTTGGTGGCGGTGCGGTCGGGCTGGCCTGTGCGCTGTACCTGCTGCGCGCCGGGCGCAGCGTGTGCGTGATCGAACGCGCGACGGCCGGTGGCGCGACCTCGCACGGCAATTGCGGCACGATCACGCCCAGCCACGCCGTGCCATTGGCTGCGCCCGGCGTGCTCGCGCAGGGGCTGCGCTGGATGCTGAAAAAGGATGCGCCGCTGCGCATCGCGCCGCGGCCGGATTTCGCCCTGTTCGAATGGCTGTTGCAATTCGCGCGGCGCTGCAGTGCCGCCGAATGCCGGCGCGTCACCGCGATCAAGGCGCCGCTGTTGC
Source organism: Pseudomonadota bacterium (assembly GCA_018240545.1). GTDB lineage: Bacteria > Pseudomonadota > Gammaproteobacteria > Xanthomonadales > Rhodanobacteraceae > Rudaea. The sequence continues at coordinate 3,697 of JAFEFP010000115.1, forward strand.
TGCATGCGCGTACGGAGCTCGAAGCGCTGGTCCGCAACGAGAAGCTCGATTGCGAATTCCAGGCGCAGGGCACCATGAACGTCTACCGTGATGCGCGCGTGTTCGAGCATTCCCGGGAGATGGCGCTGCTGCCCGTGGAATTCGGGCTGCCGGTGGAGACGCTCGATGGCGCCGCCTGCCGTGCGCGCGAGCCGGCGCTCAACGACAGCATCGTCGGCGGCTATTTTCATTCCAGGGATGCGCAACTGCGCCCCGAGCGTTATTGCGCGGAACTCGCGCGCGCGGTCGTTGCGCGCGGCGGCGAAATCCGCGAAGCCACGACCATCACCGGTTTCCGCACCGCCGCCGCACGGATCGAATCCGTCGTCACCGATCAGGGCGAATTCGCCGGCCGCGACATCGTGTTCGCGCTCGGCGCCTGGTCGCCGCAGGTCGCGCGCCAGCTCGACTTGCGCATTCCGATCCAGCCGGGCAAGGGCTATTCGATCACCTACACGCGGCCGGCGCGTTTCCCGCGCATCCCGCTCAGCCTCAAGGAGCGCGCCGTGTGCGTGACGGCGTGGGATTCGGGTTATCGCCTCGGCAGCACCATGGAGTTTTCCGGTTACGACGCCACGCTCAATCGCACGCGGCTGGACGCGCTCAAGCGCGGCGCCGCCGAATACCTGATCGAGCCGGAAGGACCGCAGGTCGTCGAAGAATGGTACGGCTGGCGGCCGATGACCTGGGACGACCTGCCGATCCTGGGGCGCGCCGCATCGCTCGAAAACCTGGTGCTCGCGACCGGCCATGGCATGCTCGGCATCACCCTGTCGGCGATCACCGGAAGGCTCGTTTGCGACTTGATCGGCGATACGTCGCCAGTGCTGGATCTGGCGCCGTTCCATCCTTCGCGTTTCCGGCTTTGAGGACCCGCCATGTCGGTACGAAATGCCCTGTTCGCTTGTGCCCTTCTTTTCGGCGTCAGCCCGTGCGTTGCTGCCGAGGAGGCTGCGCCGAACGCCGGGCTGGCTCCCGTCGATTTCCAGTGGGGCGTGAAAATCCCGCTGCGCGATGGCATCGAACTGGCGGCCACCGCCTATCGACCGCAGGGCCAGACCGCGCCCCTGCCGTGCGTATTCACGCTGACCCCGTACATTGCCGGCAGCTATCACGATCGCGGCATGTATTTCGCTTCGCACGGTTTTGTCTTCCTCACCGTCGACGTGCGCGGACGCGGCAATTCGCAGGGGCGGTTTTCGCCCCTGCTGCAGGAGGCGCGCGATGGCCATGACGTGGTCGAGTGGCTGGCGCGGCAGGCGTATTGCAACGGCAAGATCGCAATGTGGGGCGGATCCTACGCCGGCTACGACCAATGGGCGACGGCGAAGGAATTCCCGCCGCATCTGGCAACGATCGTTCCGGTTGCTTCACCATTCGCGGGCGTGGACTTTCCGCGCCGCAACAACATCGCCTATCCCTACGACGTGCAGTGGCTGCAGCTGACCGCCGGGCACGCCGGCCAGGAGCAGATTTTCGGCGACGGTGCGTTCTGGATCGCGAAGTTCAAGCAACTGTACACGCAGCATCTCGCATTCCGGACGCTGGACCGGCTCGTCGGCAATCCGTCACCGGTCTTCCAGGACTGGGTCGCGCATCCGGCGGTCGACAACTACTGGGACAGTTACAACCCGACGTCGGCGCAGTTCGCGAGAATCGATTTGCCGATCCTGACCATCACCGGCCAGTACGACGGCGACCAGCCGGGCGCGCTGCGCTTCTACCGCGAACACATGGCGCACGCCAGCGCGCCGGCCAAGGCGCGGCACTACCTGATCATCGGCCCCTGGGACCATGCCGGCACGCGCACGCCGCGCGAGGACATGGGCGGGTTGAAATTCGGCAAAGCCAGCCTGCTGGACCTGAACGACCTGCATCGGCGATGGTATGACTGGACGATGAAAGCCGGCGCGAAGCCCGATTTCCTCAAGGATCGCGTTGCCTACTACGTGCTGGGCGAGGGCGCCGAGGATTGGCGCTATGCGCCGACGCTCGACGCGGTCACGGCCGAATCCAGGCCCTTGTACCTGGATTCGCATGACGGGCATGCGAACGACATCTTCGACTCGGGTTCGCTGCAGGCGCAAGAATCTGCGGCGACGCAGCCGGATCGCTATGTCTACGATCCGCTCGACACGAGCTCGGCCCAGGTCGACGGCGTGGAAGTGCCGAACATGCTCACCGATCAGCGCTGGATCCTGCAGCAAGGCGGCAAGTATCTGGTTTATCACACCGCGCCGTTCGCCAAGGCGACGGATATCGCCGGCTTCTT
>JAFEFP010000116.1 GCA_018240545.1 Pseudomonadota bacterium
GCCGACGTCGGCCTGATCGGCTTTGCGCCCGACGGCGCGTTGCTCGCCGCGAACGCTGCCGGCCTGGATCGGCTTGCGCCCGCGGCGCCACGCTTTGCCGCCGTGGCCGGCGCGCCGGCGCAGCGCGTGCTGGCATTCGCGTTTGCCGACGATGGCACGTTGTGGGTGCACGCGATCGGCGTGTTGGCGCATTATCGCTACGCCGATGGCGCCCTGGCGCCGCTGGATCGCATCGATGCAACGGCCGGGTGGCCCAGCCTGACCGCGGGCGGCATGCAGGTGGATGTGCAAGGCCGCGTCTGGGTGGCGAGCGCGCGCGGCCTGTGGCGTTATGACCCGGCCACGCGTGGCGTGCGCCGCTTCGGCACGGGTGATGGCCTGTCCAGCGCGGAGTTCAATCGCGCGCCGTTGCTCGAACGCTTCGACGGCGCCCTCTTCGGCGGCACCTTGGCCGGCATCGCCGGATTCTTCCCGCCGCGCATTGTGGAAAATGCCGCATCGCCGCCGCCGCGCCTGGATCGCATCCGCGTGCGCCGCGCCGGCAACGACATCGTGCTGGATCCGGTCGACATCGAGCTCGGTTGGCGCGATCGCGACCTGCGCCTGACCGCGCGCCTGCTCGCCTTTGCCGATCCGTCCGCGCAACGCTACCAGTGGAAACTGGACGGCTTCGATGCGGGCTGGGTCGATGGCGGGCATCGCGGCGAGCGCGAATACGCGCAGTTGCCGCCCGGCAGCTATGCCTTGCGTGTGCGTGGCGCGGATGGCGGCGGCGCGTGGAGCGCGCCCTCCGCGCCGTTGCGCGTGCGCGTGGCGCCGCCGCCGTGGTCGACGCCATACGCGTACTCGGCCTATGCGGCGATGCTCGCGTTGGCCGTCGCGTTCGCGTTCCGCCTCTACCGCCTGCGCCTGAAACGCCGGCATTCCTGGGAACTGGCCAAGCAGCAGCGCGCTTTTGCCGAACAGGCGAGCGCGGCCAAGTCCGATTTCCTGGCGACGATGGGCCACGAGATCCGCACGCCGATGACCGGAGTGCTGGGCATGGCCGAGCTGTTGTTGCGCACCAACCTGGACACGACACAACATGGCTACGCGCAGGCGATCCAGGATTCGGGTCGATTGCTGTTGCGCCTGGTCAACGACTCGCTGGACCTGGCGCGCATCGAGGCCGGCAAGCTGCAACTGGATATCGCGGCGTTCGACTTGCGTGCGGTGCTGCGCCAGGTCGAGGCGCTGGCGCAGCCGCAGGCTGCGAAACGCGGATTGGCGTGGACACTCACGGTCGCGGACGATGTGCCGCGCTGGCTCACCGGCGATGCGCTGCGCATCGAACAGATCCTGCTCAACCTCGTCAACAACGCGATCAAGTTCACCGATCGCGGCGGCATCGGCGTGACCGTGAGGCGCGGCCGTGTTGCCGGCATCGCGTTCAAGGTCAGCGACAGCGGTCCGGGCATTGCCGCCGCCGAGCGCGAACGCCTGTTCCGCCGCTTCGAGCAAGCCGATGGTCCGCGGCGCCGCGGCGGCAGCGGCCTGGGCCTGGCGATCTGCCGCGAACTGGTTGCGCGCATGGGCGGCACGATCGACCTGGACAGCGAGCCGGGTCGTGGCAGCGCGTTCCGGGTTGAGCTGCCGTTGCCCGAGTGTGCGGTATCCGGCAACACGCGCGATGACACGGCGAAAAGCGCCACGCCATCGTCGGCCAGCACGTCACGACGCATCCTGCTGGTCGAGGACGACGCAACCGCCGCTGCCACGCTCGCCGGCCTGCTTCGGGCGCAAGGGCACGTGGTCAGCCGCACCGAACATGGCCTGGCGGCACTGGGGGAACTTGCCACCGCGGACTACGATGTCGCCTTGCTCGATCTCGATCTGCCCGGCGTCGACGGATTGACGCTGGCGCGCATGGTCCGAGCGGGCGAGGCAAAGGACGACAAGCCCAGCCTGCGCCTGATCGGCATCAGCGCACGTTCGCGCGGCGACGAGGAGGCGCTGTGCCGCGCCTCCGGCATGGACGGGTTCCTGCGCAAGCCGGTGACGGGGGCGATGCTGGCCGCGGTACTGACGATCGACGAGAAGTCAGATTGAGCGCGCGCTGAGTGCGTGCACCGCGTCGACCAGCAAGCCGAGCCTTTCCGGATCGACATCCGGCGTGATGCCGTGGCCGAGGTTGAAGACGTGGCCGGGGTGCGGTCCGAAGTCGGCGAGCACGCGCTTTGCTTCGGACCGGATCGCATCGGAACTGGCGTGCAGCACGGCGGGATCGAGATTGCCCTGGAGCGCGACGCGGTCGCCGACGCGCGTGCGCGCGGCGCCGAGAGAAATCGTCCAGTCGAGCCCGAGCGCCGCGCAACCGGTATCGGCGAGCGCTTCCAGGTGCGCGTTCGCACCCTTGCTGAACAGGATCAATGGAATGTTTTTCGCTGCTTTGTCGCCTTGCAGGCTTTGCGCAATCTGCGCGAGATAACGCAGGCTGAAGTCACGGAACATGTCCGGCGCGAGCAAGCCGCCCCAGGTGTCGAACACCATCAACGCCTGCGCGCCTGCGGCAGCCTGCGCAGCGAGGTAGGCGGCGACGGAGCGTGCGACGACACCGAGCAGCCGGTGCATCGTCGCGGCATCGTCGAGAGCCAGGGCCTTGGCCTTGGCGAAACTGGACGAGCCTTCGCCTTCGATCATGTAGCAGGCCAGCGTCCACGGACTGCCGGCGAAACCGATCAACGGCACCTTGTCGTGCAGTTCGCGCCGGATCAGGCGCACCGCATCCATCACGTAGCGCAAGTCGGCTTCCGGATCGGGTACGCCGAGCTTTGCGATCTCCGCGCGCGTGCGCACGGTGCGCGCGAAACGCGGGCCGACTTTTTCCTCCACCGACAAACCCAGGCCCATCGCGTCGGGAATGGTGAGAATGTCCGAAAACAGGATCGCGGCGTCCAGCGGAAAGCGCGCCAGCGGTTGCAGCGTGACTTCGCAGGCCAGTTCCGGCGTCTTGCACAGGGCGACGAAACTGCCGGCGCGCGCGCGCGTGGCGCGGTACTCGGGCAGGTAGCGCCCGGCCTGGCGCATGATCCACACCGGCGTGCGGTCCACGGGTTGGCGCCGCAAAGCGCGCAGGAAACGGTGGTCGGACATGCAATTCCTAGGGTCGTGAGCGCTCGGCTTCGGTTTGCAACGGTCCTATCCGCCGCGGCCAGCCGGGTGTGGCGCCGCGTGCGGCGAGTTCGTCGCGCGCGGCGCGGGCCGCCGGCAAATCCGCGAACGGACCCCAGAGCAGCAGCCACGATTCTTTTGCACTTTGCGACAAATGCAATTCGTATATTTCGCCGTGCGTCGGCGGCGTGACGGCGCGGGCGGCACCCAGGCCCGCTGCGCTGTCTGCATGCGCGAGCTCGATCACGTATTGCGTGGCCGGCAGGGCGAGGAAATCGTTTCCAGCCGGCGCCGGGGTCGCGGCAACAGCGGGAGCGGGCGTCGGCGTTGCCACGGCGGGTTGCGGCGGCGCGGGTGGAGGATTGGCGGCGGGCGCGGCCGGTGTCTGCGTCGGAACCAGCGGACCCTTCACGCGTGGTTTCGGCGCGGGCTTGGGCGCGGGCGCGGCGGGCATCGCCTGCATCGGTTGGCTCGCGCCGGCATTGGTCAAATAGCCGGGCAGGTCACCGGCACGGGGAGTTGGCGGCGTTGGCGTTGCGGCGGGAACGGCTTCGCCCGCCGGCGCGGACGCGGCCGGAACTTGCGCGGGTGCCGGCGTGGGTGCGACATCTGCGTTGCCAGTCACCTTGCAATCCCAGCCTTTGCGGTCTGCGGTCGGCACGCAGTTGTATTTCTTGCCGGGCTGGAACGTATCCACCTTGCCATAGTCGGAAGGCTCGGCGTGGGCGCTCGCCGCAGCGCAGACCAGCGCAACGAGGATGAGTTCAGGCCGCGGCATATGGCGACTCCTGCCCCTGGCTGAACATGATGTGGAAGCCGCGTTTCAATTGCGCGTCACGCGCATGTTCGAACGCGGCGAGCGCGTCGTCGCGTTCCAGGTACAGCTCGCGCTTCAGGCTGGTGCGACCGCCGGGCTGGCCCCATTCCCGGACCAGCGTCCAGCCGCCGAGCAGGTCCTGCTGCAGGGCGATCTGGTAGTAACGCGGCGGTTCGCTCGCCACCGGCTTGGTTTGCATGTACAGGCGCATGGCGGAATTGTATCTGCCCGTTCGCCCCGAGCGTAGCGCCGCAGGCGCAAAGTCGGGGGGCAGGGCGTTTCGACGTCGTTCGCTGCGCGCGCGAAGCCCGTCCTGAGCTTGGCGAAGGGCTCAACGCGAACCGGACAAAATGGCGCGAATCGCGGCTTCGTCCACGCCCTCGGCGATGTCGGCACGGCCCACGCCGTGCCACAGGATCAGGCGCAGGCGGCCACTCGCATTCTTCTTGTCCAGGCGCATGGCGGCGAGCACGGCCGCGGCGTCCGTATCGGCGGGAATCGTGGTCGGCAGGCCGAAACGGGTCAGCAAGTCGCGCAAGCGGATCGCCTCGGCTTCGCGCGCCATGCCCAGCCGTGCCGACAACCGGGCGGCAAGGCACATGCCGATGGCGATGGCCTCGCCGTGCACCAGCGTGCCGTAGCCGCACACGGTTTCCAGGGCGTGGCCGAAGCTGTGGCCGAAATTGAGCAGGGCACGCTCGCCGCGCTCGGTTTCGTCGCGCGCGACGATGCCGGCTTTTTGCCGGCAGCAATGTGCGATCGTTGCGGCGAGTTTGTCCGCATCACGCGCGAGCAAGGCATCGGCGTTCGTTTCGAGCCATGAAAAAAATTCCGCATCGCCGAGCGCGCCGTACTTGATGACCTCGGCGAAGCCGGCGCGCAGCTCGCGCTCGGGCAGGGTCGAAAGCGTATCGGTGTCCGCGATCACTGCGCGCGGCTGGTGGAAGGCGCCGACCAGGTTCTTGCCCTGCGGCAGATCCACGCCGGTCTTGCCGCCGACCGAGGAATCCACCATCGCGAGCAGCGTGGTCGGCATCTGGATGAAGGCGATGCCGCGCATCCAGCAGGCCGCGGCAAATCCGGCGAGGTCGCCGATGACGCCGCCGCCGAGCGCGATCACGCCGGCGTCGCGGCTGGCCTTGAGTTGCGCGAGTGCGGCGAAAATTTGCGTGGCCGAGTCCAGGGTCTTGTGCGCTTCGCCGGCGGGCAGCACGAGCGTGGCCGTCACGTGATCGCGCAAGCCAGCGGTGACGCGATCCAGGTACAGCGGCGCAACGTGCGCGTCGCTGACCACGAGCACGTGCCGGCCGGGCAGGGCGTCTTGCCATTGGGCGCAATCGCCGAGCAGGCCGGCGCCGATGCGGATCGGGTAGGCGCGTGCGCCCAGTTCCACGGTGAGTTCGCGCCCCGCGGCGATCATGCCGCGCATCCGGTGGCGTCGCGCTGCCAGGCTTGCGCCAACTGCGCGGTGAGTTGCTGCGCGACTTGCGCGACGCTGCCGCGGTGGCCGGCAGGCACGGTCAGGTCGGCGATTTCGCGGTACAGCGGATCGCGCTGGGTGGCGAGATGTTGCAGGCGTTCGCGCCGGTTCGGCGCGGCCAGCAGCGGACGCTTGCGGTCGCGCGCGAGGCGTTGGAGCTGCTCGTCCACCGTGGTTTCCAGGAACACCACGAAGCCGCGCCCGCGCAGCAGGCCGCGATTTTCGTCGGCGAGGATCGCGCCGCCACCGGTGGCCAGCACGATGCCGTCGCGTCCGGCGAACTCCGCGAGCATGGCGCTCTCGCGACGGCGGAATCCGGCCTCGCCTTCGACGTCGAAGATCAACGGAATGTCGGCGCCGCACTGTTCCTGGATCTCATGATCCAGGTCGAAGAACGGCAGGCCGAGCGTTTCCGCCACGCGCTTGCCGAGCGTCGACTTGCCGGCGCCCATCGGGCCGATGAAGAACAGGTTGGGGGCGGGATTCATGCAAGAATGCTAGCATTCACACTGTCATTCCGGCAGGGACTGCCGGAATCCGGTTGCCATGGATGG
>JAFEFP010000117.1 GCA_018240545.1 Pseudomonadota bacterium
CGGTCACCGATTGGCAGGGCCGCGAATATCACGCCAGCAACGGTCCGGCCGCGCATCCGAACTCACGCTTCACGGTTTCCGCAAAGCAATGCCCGAGCTGGTCGCCGCACGCGGAGGATGCGCAAGGCGTGCCGATTTCCGCGATCGTGTTCGGTGGCCGGCGCGAACACCTGGTGCCGCTCGTGTTCGAGGCGCGCGACTGGACCCACGGCGTGCTGGTCGGCGCCGCGATGGGTTCGGAAACCACCGCCGCCGCGACCGGTGCGGTCGGCGTGCTGCGCCGCGACTCGATGGCGATGAAGCCGTTCTGCGGCTACAACTTCGCCGACTATTTCGCGCATTGGTTGTCGCTGGACAAATCCGGCGCCAAGTTGCCGAAGATCTTCCACGTCAACTGGTTCCGCAAGGGCGAGGACGGCAAGTTCCTGTGGCCGGGCTTTGGCGACAACCTGCGCGTGCTGGAATGGATTCTCGGCCGCTGCGCCGGCAGTGAAGGCGCGGAAGAGACCCCGATCGGCAACCTGCCACGCGCACAGGATTTGAATGTCGATGGTCTGGACCTTGCTCCGGCCAAGCTTGAGGCGCTGCTGCACGTGGATGCCGAAGGCTGGAGCGCGGAGTACGAGAGCATCGGCGAATACCTGGCTTCCTACGGCGCACGCATGCCGCAGGCTTTGCGCGATGAGCATCAGCGCATCGCGGCGTTGCTGACGGGGGAGGAAATGGAAGCGGTGGGAACGCCTTGAAACTTTGTCATTCCGGCATGGAATGCCGGAATCCAGAAGCCAAGGAAAGCAAGACCTGCAGGTCAAACCGACATGGCTTCCATGCAGTCTGGATGCCGGCAATCCCTGCCGGCATGACGTGTCCGCTAAACCATCCGCAGCCGAGCCGCATCCAATCCCCCAAATGGACGGCCTTGCCTTGACCGCGGAATTTCCACTTGCTCCTGCGCGCGAACGCGATACGGATGCCGCGCTGGTGCGGCGCGCGGTCGAGGGCGACGCTGGCGCGTTCGAGGCCTTGTACCGGCGTCATGTCGGGCGCGTGCACGGTGCGATCCTGCGCCTGGTCGGCAGGGATCGTGCGCGCGCCGAGGAGCTGACCCAGGACGCCTTCGTGCAGGCCTGGCGCAAGCTCGGCAGTTTCCGCTTCGAGTCCGCGTTCGCGACCTGGTTGCACCGCCTCGGCGTCAACATCGCGCTGATGGATTTGCGCATCCGCCGCGACGAAGACGCCATGGGCGACGATGATTTGCGGGTGGCCGCGGGCGGTGAGGTGCCGTTCTGCGCGGCCGAGCGCGGCGACCTGGAACGCGCGGTGGCGGCGTTGCCGACGCGGGCCCGTGCGGTGCTGGTGCTGCACGACGTCGAAGGCTTCAAGCACGAGGAAATCGCGACGGAACTCGGCATGGCCGTGGGTTCGTCGAAGGCACAACTGCATCGTGCGCGCGGCTTGCTGCGGCGCGCACTCGGAGAGCACGCATGAACGACGAATTCCGGTGGCGCAACGCATTGCGCAATCTCGGCGGCGAGGTGGAACCGCAACGCGAACTGTGGCCGCAGATCGCCGCGCGCATCGCCGTGCGTCCGACGATTGCGCGCTGGCGCATGGGTCTGGGATTGACGGCGATGTTGCTGCTGACCTGCGGTGCCAGCGTGCTTGCTTGGCGCATGCAGTCCGACGAGGCGATGCCGGTTGCGCAGACCAAGCGCCCCACGCCGACTGCCGAGGCCGCGCCGCTGGCCTGGGCCGTGCCCGCGAACCCGGTGCTGGCAACGGCCGCGCGTGATTTGGATTCTGCCAGCGTGCAGTTGCAGCAGGCGCTGGATACCCATCCGCGGGCCGTGTTCCTGGTCGGCCTGATCAATCGCACCAACGAACAGCGCATGCGCCTGCTGCGGCAGGAACGTGGCGCCGGCTGAAACTCCCAGAGGATCCGATCATGCAAAAGCACATTTTCCACTTCGCCACGGCGTACGCATTGCTGGCCTGCGCCGGCATGGCTCTGGCCGCATCGCCCTACACCGACATTGCTGCCGGTAGCGCCGCCCAGGCCCTGGACGCCACCTGGCCGATCGTCGCCGACGGACGCATCGAGGTCGGCAACATCCGCGGCAAGGTCACGGTGACCGGCTGGGACCAGCCGCAGGTCAAGCTCGAAGGCAGACTTGGCGCCGGTTCGACGCTCGCGGTTTCCGGCGGTGCGGATCGCCTCGACTTGCGCGTCAAGAGTGTGGAATCAGGCTGGTTCGGATCCAATGGGCCGAAAGCTGACACCACCCTGGTCTTGCATGTTCCCCGCCACGCCATCCTGGAGGTGAATGTCGTCAGCGCCGATGCGATCGTTGCCGACTTGAACGGCAAGTCGCTCAAGGTCGGCAGCGTCAGCGGCGATGTGACCGTCGCCAGTGCTGCGGCCGACATGGAAATCGACAGCGTCAGCGGCGACGTGAAGCTCGATGCGCCGGCCGCGAACCCGGCCGCGCGTGCGCATGTGCAGACCGTCAGCGGCGATATCCATGCAAGGAACCTGGCCGGGCGGATCAAGCTGGAAACCGTGTCCGGCGGCATGGATTGCGCGTGTGGCACGGTCAGCGAACTGTCAACCGGCAGCGTTTCCGGCGATGCGGACATCACCGCCACGCCGGCCGCTTCGGCCCGCCTGCACCTGGAATCCATGAGCGGCAACATCCGCCTGCACCTGCCGGCGACGTTGTCCGCGCGCATCGATGCCGCGACCTTCAGCGGCAGCCTCCGCAGCGATTTCGGCGCCGCGCAGGAAAAGGAACATGGCCCCGGCAGCAACCTGAAGACCCAGGTCGGCAGCGGTGACGCCGACATCAGCGTGCAGGCCTTCAGCGGCGATGTGCAATTGCGCAGGCAATGATGCGGCTGCCGGTCGCATCGCGGCATTGCCGCGTGCGATGATGGCAGGATGAAGCCGACATCGCGTCTGCACGGACTATCGCCGGCGGCGGCACAATCGATCATCGCGGCGGCGCAGGCGCTGGAAGCCGGGCGTCCGGACGATGCCGCACGCGCGCTGGCAGGCGTTTTGGCCAGCCATCCAGATCATCCCGAAGCGCTGCGGCTGGAGGCCGGAATTCTCGACTTGCGCGGGCAGCACGCGCAGGCGGTCGCCGCAATGCAACGCGCGCTGGCGCAACGTCCGGATGATGCGCTGTACCACAACACGCTCGGCAGCGTGCTGGCGGACGCGGGTGAATTCGATGCGGCAATTGCCGCGCTGCGCCGCGCCTGCGAGTTGCAGCCGGACCTGGCCACCGCGTGGTACAACCTCGGCATCGTGCTCACGCGCTGCGTGCGCTATGCCGAGGCCGCCGCCGCGCTGTGCCGTGCCGTGGAGATCGACCCGCACCACGCGCTGGCGCGCGCCCAGCTCGCCGATGCGCTCAAGGGTGCGGGGCGCGCCGCCGAGGCGGCGGCGCAATACCGCAAATTGGTGAAGGAGTCGCCGAGCGCCGGCATGGCGTGGTGGGGATTGGCAAACATCAAGACGATGCCGCTGGGTGCGGCGGACGTGGATGCGCTGCGCGTGGCGTTGCGCGATCCACGCGCGCGCGATGACGACCGCATCGCCATGGGCTTTGCGCTGGCGCGCGCGCTGGACGACCGGGGCGACCTGGCGCCGGCGCTCGAAGCCCTGGCACAAGCCAATGCCATGGCACGGCAACGCACGCGCTGGGACGCGGTCGCCTTTGCGGCGGCGATCGACGCGATCGGACAGGCATTCGCAACGGCTTCCAGCGCCGGTGAAGTCGACCTCGGCCGCGAGACGATCTTCGTCGTTGGCCTGCCGCGCTCGGGGACGACGCTGGTCGAGCAGATCCTGGCCTCGCATTCGCAGGTGCAAGGCGCTGGCGAGCTGCCGGACTTGCCGATGCTGATCAATGCCGAATCGGCGCGCCGCGGCGTGGCGTTTCCACGCTGGGTCAGCGCGTTGGCGCCGGCGGACTGGGCCAGCCTGGGCCGGCAATACCTCGCCCGCACCGCGCACTGGCGCGAGCAGCGTCCGCGCTTCATCGACAAGCTGCCGAACAACTGGATCCACATTCCGGCCATTCGCGCCATGCTGCCCGGCGCGCGCATCGTCGTTTGTCGCCGCGACGCGCTGGAAACCTGCTTCTCCTGCTATCGCCAGCATTTCGCCGGCAACGATTACACGCGCAGCTTCAGCGCCCTCGCCGCATACTGGCGCGATTTCGACCGCAGCGTGCGCGCGGCCGCGATACGCTGGCCGGGGCGGGTATTCGAGCACGACTACGAAAAGCTGATCGCGGATCCCGAGCGCGGCATCCGCGCGCTGCTGGCGTTTTGCGACCTGCCGTTCGAGGAAGGCTGCCTGCGTTTCCACGAAACCGCGCGAGCGGTGCATTCGCCGAGCGCGGCCCAGGTACGCGAGCCGTTGCGCGCCGATACCGCGCAGGCGGCGCGCTACGGCGCATTGCTCGATCCCTTGCGCGCCGCGTTGGGCATGGTGCCGTTCCGGAACATCGACGATGTCCGCTGAAGCGCAGGCACTGGCGCGATTGCGCGCGGCCGTGTTGCGCGGAGACCTCGCACAGGCCGAGCACGTCGTCACGGAAGGCCTGCGCGCGCATCCGCACTCGTTGGAATTGCGGCGCGCCCTGGCGGGACTGCACCGGCAAGGCGGGCGCGAGGCGCAGGCCGAGGCCTTGCTGCGCGACGTACTGGCCAGCCAGCCGGATGATGCGGCGGCGGCGTTCGCGCTGGCAGAGATGTGCGTGCAGCACGGTCGCCTGCACGCTGCCGGGCAGGCGCTGCGCGCGTGCTTTGCGCACGGCGGGGCGGATGCGGATCTGGCCATCCGCGCGATCGAACTGCTGGCCGACGCGCAGCGACAGGCCGAAGCGGCTGCAATTGCCGAAGCCACGATCGCGGCGCATCCCGACGATGTGCGGTTGCATGCGTATGCGGGCATGCTGGAAGTGCAGACCGGAGAATTCGAACGCGCGCGCGCGCACTATCGGTTTGCACTGGCGCACGAGGCGCGCGCGGTTGAATGGAATGTGCTTCAGGGTTTGACCAATTGCCAGCGCTATGCGGACGCGACGCATCCGGATTTCGCGCTGTTGCGCGATTGCCTGGCGCGCAGCGACCTGAGCGAGAAGGCGCGCACCAGCTTGTTGTTCGCCAGCGCCAAGGCCCACGACGACATCGGCGATCATGCGCGGGCCGCGCACGATTTGCGCGCAGGCAATGCCTTGGCGCACGCGACCACGGCCTGGTCGCGCAAGCGCTGGAAGCGCGCGATCGAGGCGCGCCTGGCCGCGCCAGCGTTTGCGCGGCAACTACCGCCGGCCGATTTCGTGCCGGTGTTCATCGTCGGCATGCCGCGTTCGGGCACGACCTTGCTGGCCAGATTGCTCGCGCGCTACCGGCGCGTGTGCAACCGCGGCGAATTGCCTTGGTTGGCGCAACTGGCGGCGCAGGTGGAGGTCGGGGCCGGATCGTCGCGTGCCGCGCTGGAGCGGGCCGCGGCCACGTATGCCATGCACGCGCGCCAGGACGACGCCGGCGATGCGCACTGGTTCATCGACAAGCAGCCGTTGAATTTCCGCTACCTCGACCTGGCGCTGGCACTGTTTCCGAATGCACGCATCCTGACATGCCGCCGCAACCGGCGCGACACGGCCTTGTCGCTGTGGTCGCAACTGTTCATGGAAGCAGTGCAAGGATACGCCTACGATTTCGATGACATCGCGCGCGTCATGCACGATGGCGATCGCTTGCTTGCGCATTGGGGCAAGCAGTTCGCCGCGTCGATCCGCGAGGTTCGCTACGAGCAACTGGCCGCCGATCCCCAAGGTGTCGTGGCCGAGGTTGCCGCCTGGCTCGG
>JAFEFP010000118.1 GCA_018240545.1 Pseudomonadota bacterium
ACTTACCGTGTCGTCGCCGCGCTCAAGCGCGCCGAACGCGAGGATTACTATGACCGCCACACCGATTTCACGCCGTTCACGCTGGGCACCTAGTGCGGCTGACATGGCCCGGACGGCACCCGCACTGCCGGACCCGTACGCCGCCATGATGTTTACAGGTCGTCCGCAGGGATCACTATGCCGCCATCCTCGGCCGTCGTGACCTGGGTAATGCCGGGACAGTCCGCCTCAAGGCGTCGCAACTGGCTCTCGCGGTTCATCTTGTGCGCGGAAGTATCAGCTCGGCGCTTGTTCGTCCGGGTCAGGATTGCGACTACCGCTTGCTGCAGTTCGTGATCATCCCACGGCTTTGCGATGAAGCGCGTCAGCTGCGCCTCGTTGACCGCGGTGATGATTGCGCTGCGGTCGGCATATCCGGATACGATCGCCCGCGGCACCGTCGGCTGGATGTCCATCAACCGCATCAGGAATTCGACGCCGTTCATCTCCGGCATCCGGTAGTCGGTAATCACCAGGTCGAAATCGCACTCCTCGCAGCGATCGAATGCGGCCTGGGCCGATGTGAATGCTTCAATCCGCAATGCCTCGCCGTCAAGCTGGTCGGCACTGATGGATGCCAGGCTGCGGCGCAGCGCGTTCAGGACATTCGCTTCGTCATCCAGCAGCAGGACACAATACATCGGAATCACTCCTTCCCCGCGAGGAGGGTTTGGTCAATCGGCAATTCGATCATGAACAACGTTCCCTGCCCGGGCACGCTGGTCACTTCAATCTTGCCATGATGTTTGGCGATGATGCCGTAAGAGATGGCCAATCCCAATCCCGTGCCCTCCCCGGTCGCCTTGGTGGTGAAGAACGGGTCGAAAATCTTCGGCAGCACGTCGGCGGGAATGCCCTCGCCATCGTCGCCGATCGATATCCGCACCTTGTCGCCAATGCGTGAGGTGCTGACCGTGACGACCCCGTGCGCCTTGATCGCCTGACCCGCATTGATGAGAATGTTCATGAATACCTGATTCAATTCCGATGGCAGGCATTCGACCAGGGGCAGATCGCCAAACGTCTTCACCACCTGCGCCTTGTACTTGAGCTCGTTCCAGACGATGTTCAGAGTCGATTCCAGGCCGCTGTGCAAATCCGCGCGCACCCATGCGTCGGAGTGATCGCGGCGGGAGAAATCCTTCAGGTCGCTCACGATCTTGCAAACCCGTTCGATGCCCTCGCGCGACTCCGCGAGCAGTTCCGGCACGTCGGTAAGAATCGAGTCGAAATCGATTTGCTGCCGGATTTGCGTGACGCGGTTGGCGGCGCCGACGTCGCCCGGCCGTGCGACCACGTCCGCATAGGCTTGCACCGCGGAAACCAGCTTTTCCGTGTATTGCTGCAGCGAATTCAGATTCGACTTCAGGTAAGCGATCGGATTGTTGATCTCGTGCGCCACGCCCGCCGCAAGCTGCCCGATCGACGCCAGCTTCTCGGTCTGGATCGCCTGTTCCTGCACGTCCTTGATCCGGGCGTTCGCCATTTCCAGTTCGGCATTGCGCGAATGCAGTTCGGCTTCGCGCGCGTTTTCCCAGGTCACATCGCGCGCGCACAGGCCATACGGAGGCGCGCCACCGACGCCGAGCGCGGAGAGTTGCACAAGTACGGACCTTTCCTCACCGACGGCAATGTCGAACTTGACCTGACCGACCCAATTGCCCAGTTCCCGGCACAGGTAAAGCGCCTTCGCCGAAACCAGCTGCGGATGCCAGTCGCGCACGAATTCCGGCTCGAAGTCCTTGGCCTGCGGATTTATCAACCGCCCCAGGATCCAGGCCGCGCGATTGAAATACCGCACGCGCATGTCGGTATCGAAAATCAGTGTCGGCATGACCGCCGTATCGACTAGCCGCATGATCTCGGCCGCATTCCCGTTGTTGCGGGAACAGGCAACTTGTGCGGGCGATGCGGCCACGGCATCTTCCTCGCTGACTTGGCGTGTGTTCATGATGCAATCCATTACGGATGGAATTCGGATGCAAGATTGATTGCTCTCGGTTTCTGCATTTGGACATCGCCCCGGTTCGGCCGGGCCCGGAACCGCGCAGACCCTATCCCGATCTCCGGAATCGATCATAGGCGGCGCGGGGACACGCCGCAATCCGGGCAAATACTTAGTGGCCGATTGACGTGGCCAGCCAACGACCGCCCCCGCCAAAAACCGGGGAACGACACTCGGAAAATCCACTACCACTCGGGACCTGATGTGCTATTGTCCGGACGGGTGCGTCGATCGATTTTCCGGCGAACGGCGAACCGACCAGGGGCGCGGACGACCAGCGATGAATCGATCACCTCACGTAGCGGTTTTCGGTCCGTACTTCGGTGCCGGGCTGACGCAGGCTCGCGCCTGCGATTGTGCAGCTCTGGCTGCCGGTATCTGCGATGCCCCGCTCGTCTTGATCACGCTTGGCGACGCGCAGCGGCAGGATCCTGTCGTGGCGATAGGACTGACCCGGAGGCAGGCGCTCGCCGGCGCCGCGCTTTGCCGGTCCGTGATGACCGATTCGGTACCAATCGTTGCACTCGATATCGCCCACGATTCGCGCTTCGCCGACACCCCCTTGGCCGTCTCCGAACCCTTTGTGGCCTTCTACGTCGGGGCGCGGCTCGTTGCCGCCGACGGCAATGTACTGGGCATGCTCAGCGTGATGGACACACGACCACGCCGCTTGAGCGCACGCCAGCGGGACCTGTTGTCGGCCCTGGCCCGCCAGATACCGGCGCTGTGCGAACCGTCTCTGCATTTGCGCGCGACGGCGACCTCGCCCACGCAAGGCGATGCGGATGTGCTTGCCGCGAAGCGCTTGGCGGCGATCGTCGAATCGTCTCAGGACGCAATCACCAGTTTGGATCTGCAAGGGAACGTTACCAGCTGGAACGCGAGCGCCGAGGAAATTTACGGCTACAGCGCCAGTGAAATGATCGGTCGGCCGATCCGCACGATCATTCCCGTGGACCAGCAGGACGGCGATGCGCGCATCCTGCGGGCAGTCGCCCACGGCGAACGCCTTGAGCATATGCAGACCGTTCGAACGGCCAAGGACGGTCGGCAGATCGACGTATTGATCAGCGCTTCACCAATTCGGGACGCGAACGGCACCGTCGTGGGAATCTCCCGGATCGCGCGCGACATCTCGTCGTTGCTGCTCCAGGGCCGCGATGCGCAGCAGTTGTCGCGTCTGTATCATGCCCTGAGCCAGATCAATCAGGCGATTGTCTGGAAGAAAACGCGCGAGGAATTGCTGCTAAACGTCTGTCGAATCCTGGTGGAAAATGCCGGCTTTGCGTTGGCCTGGATCGGCTGGCACGACCCCGCGACTCGCGAGGTCAAGCCAATTGCGGTCCATGGCGACGAACACGGCTATCTGCGCGAAATTCGTGTTTTCTCCGACGATCGCGCGGAGGGGCACGGCCCGGTCGGCATCGCCTTTCGCACCGGCCACCGCCACCTCTGCAACGACACGCTGCACGATGCTGCAATGCGCCCATGGCACGCGGCGCTCGCGCGCGCGAACCTGCGCGCAGCGGCAGCGTTCCCGATCCGCGCGAATGGCGACGTCGGCGGTACGCTTACCGTGTACGCGACGGATGTCGGATTCTTTCGGGAGCGTGAAATCGCCCTGCTCGAAGAGGCCGCGACGGACATTGCGTTCGGGCTGGAAAACCTCGAAAGAGAACTGGCGGCGCGCGAGGCACATGTCGCTGCGCAGCAGGAGCGGCGCTTCTCGGACGCCTTGCTCGACAGCGTGCCCGGCATCTTGTACTTGTTCGACGAGAATTTTCACTATCTGCGCTGGAACCGGCAGCTCGAGACGGTGACCGGATATGCGCACGCGGAAATCGCGCGGATGCACCCGCTGGATTTCTACGCGGGTACCGGCAATACCGCTCTGGTCGAAAGCAGAATTGCCGAGGTATTCGCGCGCGGCGAAGGCGAAGTTGAGGCGCACTTCCTGACCAAGGACGGCCGCTCTCTCCCCTACCTACTCACCGGCCGCCGCGTGCAGTTGGACGGCCGTGCGTGTCTGGTTGGAATCGGCATCGACATTTCCGCGCGCATCGCGGCGGAGGAAGCACGACGCCTGAGCGATGCGAGTTATCGCCGCCTGTTCGAGCACGATCCGGACGGCATCCTGCTGATCGACCGCGCCCGCGTCTTTGCCGACGCCAACCCCGCCATGTGCCGCCTGCTCGGTTCATCGCGCGACGACCTGGTTGGAAGGACGCCGGCTGATATCGTCGATCCCGCGGCGCTGCCGCAGTACGAGGCCGCACTCGAAAGCATCGGCGCCGGCGAAGACTCTCACGCACAGTGGATCTTTGTGCGCGTGGACGGCACGCGCGTACATGTCGAGGCGAGCGCAACGCTGATGCCCGACGGCAACATCCTGGCCGTGATCCGCGACATCAGCGATCGCAAGCTCGCGGAGGAACAACTGCGGCAAAGCGAGGATCGCTTCCGTGCGGTGTTCGAACGGGCCGGACTGGGGATCGCGATTCTCGATGCCCACGATGGCCGTCTGCTTCGGGTCAATCCAATGGCGGCAAAGATGCTTGGCAGCGGGCCGGATGAGCTCGCGACAATGACCGCAGCACAGGTCAGCGAGCCGGAAAGCGAGGCCGCACGCGCCCTGCGCGAGCAATTGCTGCGCGGCGAGATCGACCACTATCAGATCGAAAAGAAATACCGCCGCAAGGACGGAAGCGAATTGTGGGGTGTGCTGACCTCGACCCTGGTTCACGGCAGCGACGGCAAGCCCGAGTTTGCGATCAGCCTGCTGGAAGACCGGACCAAACAAAAGGAACAAGAACGCCGGCTCTCGCGCCTGAACCGCACCCGCGTGGCAATCGGTCGAATCCATTCGGCGATGTTGCGCCAACACGATCGCGACGGCCTGTTTCGCGATGCTTGCCGCGTCGCCAACTACGAAGGTGCTTTTGTGCTCGCCTGGATCGCCGCCGTCGATCCGGAGCGGGACGACTTGCGTGTCGCGGCCGTCGAGGGCCGCGACGCCGACGCCACCAGATTCGTCGAATACCTTCGCCACGCGACCCCGCCGGAAAGCCGACTGGACTGGCGTGCCGTGCATGAAGCCAGGTCGGTCATCGTCAACAACCTGCTCGCTGACACGGCATTGCTCGCAACTCGCGAACAACTATTGCAGCTCGGAATCCAGTCCGCTGTCGCCATGCCGTTGCTCGTTTCCGGCAAGCCAATCGCCGCGCTCGTCTTACTCGCCGAAGAGGCAGACTTTTTCGATGCCGACGAAACCGCGTTGCTCGAGTGGCTGGCACACGATCTTTCGTATGCACTCGAACACGCTGACACCGCACAGAAACTGGAACAACTTACCTTTTACGATGCGCTGACCGGACTTAGGAATGCACATGCCTTTCGCGAGAGCCTGCTACAGCTTGAAGAAGTCGTACGCTCGCGCAAGATGTGCCTATACGTCTGCGCCATGGATCTGGAAAATTTCACCCAGTTGAACGCTCGCTATGGCCGAGTCTTGTGCGATAAGTTGTTGCGCGAGATCGCCGAACGCTTGCGCCGAGTTACCGGTGACTCGGGCATGCTCGCCCGTGTCGGCGGCGACACCTTCACCGCGGTGGAATTGTTTCCTGACAACACCGCTGCCGGAAATTTTGTTGACCGCCTGTTGGCCGCGTTCACGGCGCCGTTCCGGATCGACGACCAGGAGTTGGCGGTCTCCGTGCAGGCCGGAATCGCGCTTTATCCCGACGACGAATCCGAAAGCGACACTTCCTTCAATTTTGATAATGCCGAAACCGCACTCAAGCTCAGCAAATCGTCCGGCGAACGCGTCAC
>JAFEFP010000119.1 GCA_018240545.1 Pseudomonadota bacterium
CCTTGCCTATTTTCCGGAAGTGTTGATTGTGGATGATGGCAGAATAGTAGCTAGTGACGCCGAGTTCTACAGCCAAATGAAGGGTGGCCCGTACGGTACGGCCTATTCCTATGTCACCACGGACGGCCAATTCAGTTGCGCAAGCGTGTTGACCAACGCGAACAGCTACGGCGGCGACATGTTTGGTGCCAGCGCGGCTTCGGTGGACGGCTATTCACTGATCGGCGCGATGGGCAAAGGCGATGCCGGCCAGATCTTTGCCTATCGCCATGATGCCAGCGGCGCATCACAATCGGCCGGAGCCTACGGCGTGGCCGACCTGTTGCCCGGCGACGGTTTCGGCGTCAGCATGGCGACCGACGGAACTACCCTGGTGATCGGTGCGACCGAGTCCGGCCGCGTGCCGGCAAGCCCCGGCGCACTCTATGTCACGCAGTATCCGGCAACGGACGGAATCTTCGGCGACGGTTTCGACCCTTGACCGCTGGCGCCGCCGGATGACAGCCATTTCCGGTTTGGCCTACACTGGCGTTTCCACAGGGGCGCCATGCCGAAATGACCCTTCGTTTTTCCGCATTCACCTGCGCGATTGCCATATTCGCTTGCGTTGCCGGGTTGCTGGTCTCCTATGGCTGCGATCGATCGCCGGCCCCACTTCTGCGCACCGCGGCCGCTGCGGTCGTGCAAGCCGAAACCGATGCCGGCAAGGGTAACGGCTATGCGTTTCAGATCGTCTACCCTGACCTGCAACCGGAATGGAAACCGCTGGGCGATGCCATCCGCCAATTCGCCGCCGCGCAGAAGAAGGACTTCATCACCGCCAGCACGGCGCCCGATCGCGCGGCCGGGCCTGACTTCAACTTGACCCTCACCTTCGCCGTAGCCCGCCACACGGCGGATTTCGTCAGCGCCACGGCCTCGGGTTCGTCCTTCACCGGCGGCGCGCACGGCATGCCGATCCTGGCCAGTTTCAACCTCGACCTCACCAGCGGCAAGATCGTCCAGTTGCCGGATTTGTTCGCCGCCCCGGATGCCGGCCTGCAGGCGATCGCCGCCGAATGCCAGCGCCAGCTCGACGGCCGCTTCGACGCGCAGCTTCGCAACGACCCGGGAACCATGACGCCCGCGCAATTGGCGGCCGCGACGCAAGCGCGGCGCGTGTGGATCGACAAGGGCACCGCGCCCATCCCCGCCAACTTCACGACGTTCCTGATCGATGGCCTCGACGCGCCGGCAATCGGCATCGCGGTGATCTTCCCTCCGTATCAAGTCGCGCCCTACGTGGACGGGCCGCAGCAGGTGGAAGTGCCGGCCAAGGTCTTCTACGACCTGCTCAAGCCGGGCTACAAGGCCGCGTTCGCGATCGACACGGAAGCCAACAAGCCGGCGCAGGGCGTGCGTTGAACCCGATCTGGCTGCAAACGCTGTACTTCATCCTCGCCGGCGTCCTGATCCTCGTCGGCATCGCCGGCACGGTGGTACCGACCCTGCCGGGCGTGCCGCTGGTGTTCGGCGGTATGCTGCTGGCGGCCTGGGCCGATCACTTCCAGCACATCGGCACGTTCACCCTGATCGTGCTCGGCGTGCTCGCGGGACTCGCCCTGCTCATCGATTTCGCCGCCGGCGTGCTCGGCGCCCGGCGCGTCGGCGCGAGCACACGCGCATTGTGGGGCGCGAGCATCGGCATGCTGGCCGGGCTGTTCTTCGGGTTGCCCGGCCTGCTGCTCGGGCCATTCCTCGGCGCGTTGATCGGCGAACTGTCGGCCGGGAACAAACTCGATCACGCCACGCGGGTGGGCATCGGCACCTGGATCGGCCTGCTGTTCGGCACGCTGGCCAAGCTTGCGCTGTGCTTCACGATGCTGGGCGTGTTTGCGCTGGCGTTCGTGCTCAACGGTCGATGAAATCCGGTTGCAGCGTTCGCCTCAGCTCAACCGGTTGCTGCCACCGCCTTCGTCGGTGTACGGCATGCGGATGTGTCCGTAGCGCACCACGAGCACGGCCACGGCGAGGAGCAGGATCGCAAACGCCTGCGCGATGGCAGACAGCGCATCGAACGCCTGCGTCTCGAGCATCATGTGGCGCGCCATCGCCACCATCGCGATGTACAGCGGCATGCGCACCGGCAGGCGCCCGGCGCGCCAATACACCGCGCTCATGGTGACGATTTCGAGGTAGATGAACAACAGCAGAAGATCGGTGACGCCGACGCGGCGATTGTCGAACATCGCCAGGATTTCCTGCGCCGCGGCGACGATGGTCGCAGCGAGCACGATCAACAATCCGGCATGTTCGATCAGGCTGATCAGGCGCAGCGCATGGCGCTTGACCGTGGGCGTGGAAAATTCGGTCATGAATGGCTCCTCGCAACCGGCAACCTCGCGCTCGCGGGCACGGCAAACCGCAGCTACTGTCCCGCGTCAGGCACCCGCCACGCAAACCCGGCGCACCCATGCAAACCCATCGGCCACGCCGGCGCTCAGGCCCGCGCCGGCAATACGTACCACAGCACCGCCAGATACTGCAGCACGCTGCCGCCGAGCACGAACAGATGCCAGATCGCGTGATGGTAGCGCAAGCTGCGCCATACATAGAACAGCACGCCGGCCGTATAGCTCACGCCCCCGCCGAACAGCAGCCACAATCCCGGCGCCGGCAGCGCCGCGACCAGCGGCTTGACGGCAACGAGACCGATCCAGCCCATCGCTATGTACAGCCCGATCATGACGCCGCGCAAGCGCCGCAGTGCGGTCAGTTCGAACACCGCGCCGACGGCGGCCAGCATCCATACCGCGGCAAACAGGCCCCAGCCCCAGGCGCCGCGCAACGCGATCAGCACGAACGGCGTGTAGGTGCCGGCGATGAGCAGGAAAATCGCCACGTGATCGAGGGTGCGCAACACCTGTTTGGTATCCGGGTGGCGCGCGCCGTGATAAAGCGTGGAGGTGGCGTAAACGAGGATGAGCGTACTGCCATAGACGAGACAGGACACGACCGCGCGGTTACCCGCGGCGGCCAACATCAGCCAGCCCAGTCCGACCACGCTCAGCAGCAGGCCGAAACCGTGGATCAGGCTGTTGGCAAGTTCCTCGCCGACGGTGTACCGGGCGCTCGTCGCTTCGCCGTCCATCGGCGCACCCTAGCGGGTTTTGTGCGCCGCAGCAACCGCGCGCCCGCAGCGCCGCGTTTTGGCGTGCTCGGCTCAGTGCGCCTTCGTGATCGTGAACTTGCCGAATGAGACTCCGAGATTGACGCCATTGCCGGTGCCGGCAAGGGCGAGCGAGACGTTGCCCTTGGTCAGCGCCTGGGCGACGCCGGACTTGACCACGCCGGCGTTGGCTTCGCCTTGCGCATAGCTGCCGAACAGCTCGCCGGTATCGTACACCTGCGAGAACTTGCCGGTGCCGCCTTCGACCTTGTACTTGCCCGCCGTCAGGCCGCCGCCGACGGCAACGATGTGTACGCGGAACTCGCGTCCGTTGTTGCAGGTGATCGTGCCATTGCCCTCGGCGTGCTTGTAGATCGCCGCCCAACCGGTGAGATTGAATTTCATTTCGCAATCGATCTGGCCGGCAGCACTGGCGCGGGCGGAATGCAGTGCCGATGCAGCGAGCAGCGTGGACGCGACGAAGACGGGTAGCGTGCGCATGGAAATCTCCGTGGAGTGGAACCAGCGCGCAGTCTCGCGCAAGCCGGCTGAATCCACAACAACACGCCGGTCGAATCGCGGAACTTTTTCCTGCCGCGCGTTAAGCTAATGCTGGAACTTCCGAAAAGGAGCCGCCATGTCCGCCTTCGACATACTCGTGCACCTGCGCGAATCCCGCGACGAGCCCCTGGCCGCACGCGCGGCACTGGCATTGGGCAAGCGACTCGACGCCTATTTGTACGGGCTTTTTGTCGCGCCGCTGGGCGCGGTCGCGTTCAGTACGCCGGAAACGGTGGTGTTCCAGGTGCACGAGGCCGATCGCCTGTATGCCGAAGCGCAGACCCAAGGCGACTGGTGGCGGGGTCTGCTCGCTGCGCGCGGTGCACGCGGCGAATGGCTGGTCGCGCAGGGCGAAGCGGTGGAGGCGCTGTGCCACTGCGCGCGCTGGTGCGATTTCGTCGTCGCCGAGCGACCCACGCTCAATCCCGACGCACCGACCGGCTGGGGCACGGTCTCGCGCACGGTGTTCGGCGCGGGTGTGCCGGTGCTCGTGGTGCCGGAGCTGGCGAAGCTGGCCACGCTGGGCGAGCGCATCCTCATCGCGTGGAACCACAGTCGCGAAGCGATGCGCGCGATCCGCGGCGCATTGCCGCTGCTCGCGCGCGCGGGGCAAGTCGTGGTGCTCGACGGCACCGCGCAGGACGACGAGCTGGGCGCGCGCCACCTGCCGCGCCTGGACCTGTCCGCCTGGCTGGAACGGCGCGGCGTGCACGCACAAACGCGCGCGTTTGCGCCCGACGGCGATTACGGCAAACACATCCTTGCCGAGGCGCGCGCCATGCAGGCCGACCTGATCGTGATGGGCGCCTGGGGGCATTCGCGCATCGCCCAGCTAGTGCTCGGCGGGTCCACGCGCTACCTGTTCCAGAACAGCGACCTGCCATTGCTCGTCGC
This sequence comes from Pseudomonadota bacterium, assembly GCA_018240545.1. Classification (GTDB taxonomy): domain Bacteria; phylum Pseudomonadota; class Gammaproteobacteria; order Xanthomonadales; family Rhodanobacteraceae; genus Rudaea. The sequence continues at coordinate 4,604 of JAFEFP010000119.1, forward strand.
CCATTGACGCGCCGCGTATGGCCCGACCCACGGCAAAGCTTCACTGGCGGCGCGGCACGGCGGGCTTCGGCAAGGGCCACTATCCACGCGCCCATGTCTGGCATTTCGACGGTGGAGCCACGGTGCACGCCTCGGCGTCGCCGGACATCGTGCCCGCGCCGTGGTCGGACGCCAGCGCCGTCGATCCGGAGGAAGCCTTCGTCGCCGCACTGGCGAGTTGCCACATGCTGTGGTTCCTGTCGCTGGCCTCGGCCAAGGGCTTTGTGGTCGACAGTTACGAGGATGAAGCGGTCGCCACGATGCGCGAGATTGCACCGGGCAAACCCATGGTTGCCGAGGTCGTGTTGCGTCCATGCGCGACGTTCGATTCCGCACACGCAGCCACGCGCGAGCAACTCGATGCACTGCATCACGAAGCGCACGAGCGCTGCTTCCTGGCCAATTCGGTAAGGACGAAAATCCGCGTCGAGGTGCGTTGACGCACGCGCCACGCAACCGGCATTCTACCGTGGCCCCGTCCACCGGATGCGTACATGCCGACGACCGCACCGCGCACCTACCGCTACTACGATTTCATCCTCGGCGCCTTTGTCTGCACGATCCTGTGCTCGAACCTGATCGGGCCGGCCAAGGTCGCACAGGTGCAACTGCCGCTGATCGGCGAATTCACCTTCGGCGCCGGCGTGCTGTTCTTCCCGATCTCCTACATCTTCGGCGACATCCTCACCGAGGTCTACGGCTACGCGCGGGCACGGCGCGTGATCTGGTCGGGCCTGACCGCGCTGGTGTTCGCCTCGATCATGGCCACGGTGGTCGTGAAACTGCCGCCGGCTGCCGGCTGGCATGAGCAGGCGGCCTACGAATCGATCTTCGGCCAGACCCCGCGCATCGTGCTGGCCTCGATCACCGCCTTCTTCTGCGGCGAGTTCGTCAATTCGTACACACTGGCGAAAATGAAATTGTGGACGAATGGCAATGTGCTGTGGACACGCCTGATTGGCTCGACCATCTGCGGCGAAGGCGTGGATTCGCTGGTGTTCTATCCGACCGCCTTTCTCGGTGTGTGGGACACGAAGCTCGTGTTTACCGT
>JAFEFP010000011.1 GCA_018240545.1 Pseudomonadota bacterium
GGTGTCCGAGTGGTTGAAGGAGCACGCCTGGAAAGTGTGTAAGCGGGTCAAACCGCTTCGCGGGTTCGAATCCCGCCCTCTCCGCCAAATACGCTCTGCGCCGTCTTATGGTGGCCCCGCTGGTTCTCCCGCGACGATAGTTTGCAAACCCCGCCAGGGCCGGAAGGCAGCAACGGTAGTGAATGATTCGGGTGCCGGGATGCGGCTGGCGGGGCTGCCACCTTCCGTCGGAATCGTTGCCTGGGGAAAACACGATGCGTAATGGTCTCGCCTTTCTGGCAGTTCTCGTTGTCGCGCCGGCTTTCGCCGCGAATTTCCGAACCGTGCCGCCGCAAGCGGCCGATACCCTCCTGCTCGACGCGCCCTTGCGCGACTACCGCGCGCTGACGGTCGATGTCGACGGCCTGCAGCGCACCCTGGATCAGGCGGCGGATGCGTCGATCGACGCGGCGGGGGTACGCCTGGAACTGCCGCTGCCGGACGGCACCACGCCGGCTTTCCGGGTCTGGCGCACGCAGGTGATGGCGCCGGAACTGGCGGCGCGCTATCCGCAGATCCGCAGCTTCGTCGCGCGCGCCATCGATCGCCCCGAGGTCGAAGCGCGGCTCGACGAGTCCCCATTCGGTTTCTCCGCGATGATCCGCGAGCCGGACGGCGTGAGCCTGATCCAGCCGACCCGGTTGGGCCCGGGATCGCGTTACATCAGCTTCCGTCGCGACGCGCTGGGCGCCTCGGCCAACCCGTTTCGCTGCCTGCTCGACACGATCGCGCCGAGCCGTTTTCGCCAGCTGCGGACCACGCTGCCGCAAACCGTGACCGGAGCCCAGGTGCGCACCTATCGCCTGGCGCTCGCGGCCACCGGCGAATACACGCAATTCTTCGGCGGCACCGTCGCCGGCGGGATGGCCGCGATCGTGCAAGCGGTCAATCGCATCAACGGCATTTACCTGACCGAGTTCGCCGTGCAGTTCCAGCTGGTCAACGGCAACGACCAGCTGGTCTACACCAATGCCACCACCGACCCCTACTCGAACAACAACGGCAGCGCGATGCTCGGGCAGAACCAGTCGAATATCGACGCGGTGATCGGTTCGGCGAATTACGATTTCGGCCATGTCTTCAGCACCGGCGGTGGTGGCGTGGCCTATCTGGGCGTGGCATGCAACGCAACGTACAAGGCGCGCGGCGTCACCGGCTCGCCAAACCCGACCGGAGACGCATTCTGGGTGGACTACGTCGCGCACGAGATGGGCCACCAGATGGGTTCCGATCACAGTTTCAACACGACCGACGGCGCCTGTGGCGGCGGCAACCGCGCCGCGTCGCAAGCCGCAGAACCGGGTAGCGGTTCGACCATCATGGCCTATGCGGGCATTTGCGCGCCGAGCGACTTGCAACCGCACAGTGATGCCTTCTTCCATGCCATCACGCTGGCGCCGATCGAGCAGACGCTCGAGGGTAGCGGCGCGACCTGCGGCACGGTGTTGACAACGAGCAATCACGCGCCGGTTCCGGGCACCGTTGCCAGCCACACGATTCCTGCGCAAACGCCCTTCGCGCTGATCGGCTCGGCCACCGATGCCGACAACGATGCGCTGACCTACATCTGGGAAGAGATGGACCTGGGCACGGCGTCGCCGCCGGAAACCGACGACGGCACGCGCCCGCTGTTCCGCTCGTTCGTGCCGACCACCTCGCCCGTGCGACTGGTACCGGAATTGCCGCGCATTCTCGCGCACGACCTGAATGCCGGCATTCCCGTCGGGGGCGACATACCCGGCGAGGCCTGGGCAACGACCACCCGTGACCTGAAATTCCGCCTGACCGTGCGCGACAACCATCCCGGCGGCAGCGCCACCGCCAGCACCGACACGGTGGTTCACGTCACCAGCACGGCCGGCCCGTTCCGCGTCACCGCCCCGGTTGCCGGCGCATCCTGGGCGGGGAATGTGCCACAAACCGTGACGTGGAATGTCGCCAATTCCGCCGCCGCGCCGGTCAACTGCGCGAACGTGGACATCCTCTACTCCACCGATGGCGGCCAGACCTTCATCGCCACGCTGGCCAGCGCCGTGCCCAATTCCGGATCGGCCACGATCATCGCGCCGAATCTCGCGACGACAAGCGCGCGCATCCAGGTGCGTTGTAGCGACAACATCTTCTTCGACATCTCGCCCGGCGATTTCACCACCTTCAGCGACCGCATCTTCGCGGACGGCTTCGGCAACTGAGCAGACTCAATTCGCTTTCACGGCCGAGCCATCGGGGTGCAACCAGCCGGACTCGCCGTCCGCGTAGTGCTCATTCTTCCAGATCGGCACGCGCCGCTTGACTTCGTCGATGACATGACGGCAGGCGGCGAAGGCGGCGTCGCGGTGCGCGGCGCTCACGCCAACCCACACGGCGAGATCGCCGATTTGCAGCGTGCCGACGCGGTGCACGCAGCGCGCTTCAAGGATGGCGAACCTCGCCCGCGCTTCGGCAAGGATGTTTTCGCCCTCCGACTGCGCGAGCGGCGCATAGGCCTGGTAGTCCAGGCGCAAGACGCGGCGGCCATCATTGTGATCGCGCACCCAGCCTTCGAATGTCACGCCGGCGCCGGCGCCCGATTGCGCGAGTTCGCGTGCGAGGGTAACGGCATCGATGCGAGTTTCCTGGAGACGGAACATGTCAGCCACCGGAAACTGGCGGGATGAACACGACTTCGTCGCCATCGCGCAGCGGTTGTTGCCATGGCGCGAACGCGCCATTGATCGCGACGCGCAGGCGATCTTCGGTCATGCCAAATCCATGGCGCGCGCGCAATTCCGCATACAAGCCTCGCGCATCGACGGCAGTCGAATCCACCTGTTCGGCATCGGTGCCGGCGCGGTCGCGCAACGAGGCGAAATACAGCACGCAATAGCTCACCGGACCACCATCCCCGCCCGTACGCGACGCTTGCCGCCGGACTTTTCCAGCAGGCGCACGTCGGCAATGACAATCGCGTGCGAGAGCGCCTTGCACATGTCGTAAACGGCAAGTGCGGCGACTGTCGCGCCCGTGAGCGCTTCCATCTCCACGCCGGTCTTGTGCGTGACGGCCACTTCGCAACGGATCGCCAGTAACGTCGCCGTGGCGAATTCCACGCTGAAGGCGCAACGTTCGATCGCCAGCGGATGGCAGAACGGGATCAGTTCGTGCGTGCGCTTCACAGCCAGCGTGCCCGCGATGATCGCAGTGTCGATGACCGGGCCCTTTTTCGCGCGCATGCCCTGCGCGCGCAGTGCGCGCGCCACCGCCGCGGGAAATCGAACGATTGCCTGCGCGGTCGCGCTGCGCGCGGTCGCGGCCTTGGCGCCGACATCCACCATGCGCGGGCGGCCATTCTCGCCGACATGCGACAGATCCATTGGCTTCATCACCCACCTATCGTGTACATTTCCACTTTTTCGCCATTGCCGGCGGCACGCAATTGCGCACGCAACTCGCTGTAGCGATCCGAACGCTGGCCCCAGCGCGCGCCAATCAGGCCCGTCAATTCCTCGTCGCTGGCGCCGCCACGCAATGGGCCGCGCAAATCGTAGCCCAGCCGCGCGAACAGGCACGTGTAGAGCCTGCCATCCGCCGACAGGCGCGCGCGCGAGCAGTCGCCACAGAACGGTTGCGACACCGAACTGATGAAGCCGATCTCCCCGGCGCCATCGGCCCAGGCATAGCGCTGCGCCACTTCGCCGCGATAGTTCGCCTCGAGCGCGCGCAGCGGCCAGCGCGCGTGCAGCCGCGCCAGCAGCTCCGCACTCGGCACGACGGCATCCTTGTGCCAGCGGTTGAGCGTGCCCACGTCCATGTACTCGATGAAGCGCACGACGTGCGGCGTGCCGCGAAATCGTTCGGCCAGCGCCGTTACCTGGTGATCGTTGACGCCGCGCAGGACCACGCAGTTGAGCTTGATCTGCCCGAATCCCGCCGCCTCGGCGGCGCCGATGCCGTCGAGGACCTCGGCGACCTCGCCGCGACCGCCGCTCAACCGGCGGAACGTGTCCGGATCGAGGCTGTCCAGCGACACGGTCAGGCGGCGCAGGCCGGCTTCGCGCAATCTTGCCGCCACCTTCGGCAGCAATACGCCGTTGGTGGTCAGGGCGATGTCCTCCACGCCCGGGATCCGCGCCAGCTGGCGCACCAGTTCATGCAGATCCCGACGCAACAACGGCTCGCCGCCGGTCAGGCGCAGCTTGCGCACGCCGAGCGCGACGAATGCGCGCGCGATGCGCTCGATTTCCTCGAAGCGCAGGCGCTGGTCCTTGCCGAGGAACACGTGGTCGAGGGCGTATTGATCCTCGGGCATGCAGTAGGTGCAGCGGAAGTTGCAGCGGTCGATGACCGAGATGCGCAGGTCGTGCAGCGGCCGCCCGCGCGCATCGAGTACGTCGGTCGTCGGGCGGTTCATGACGTTGTTCCCGCATCCGGCGCGAGCACGACATCCGCCACCGGCGCCGGCGCCGGCAAGGCAAGGCGGTCGCCGCGGCGCGCGATGCGATGGCCGCGCGCGGCAAGCGCCGCTGCATCTTCGGTTCCGCCATAGTGGTAGAGCCACATGCGCGCGCGTTGTTCGTCGCTGTATTCGCGTTCCAGGTCGTCCACGCCCGTGTGCGAGGGGTTGCCGTGCAAGGCGCAGTCGTGCGCGATCACGGTGGGCGCCGGGGCAAATTCGGCAAGCATTTCGGGAATCGGCCGCGTATCGCCGGTCCACGCGAACGAACCGCGCAGGGCGATTCCGAACGACGTCTGCGGCGCGTGATGGCGCGTGGCGAATACGTCGAACCACAAGCCCTCGTGCCAGAACCCGCGCGAGCACGGGATGGCGCGGAAGCCATCCCAGAAATTCGCTCCGCCCTCGGCGACGACCTGCGGATAGTCGGCCACGCGCGCTTGCAAGTGCGGGATCAACGCCGCGTGCGCGATCAGGCGCACCGTGCCGCGCCGCGCCGCATCGAAATACACGCGATAGAACAGGCGTTCGAGTCCGGCGACGTGATCCATGTGGGTGTGCGTGATGTAGACCGCACGCGGCGGCTCGCCGTAGGCATCCAGGTACGTCGCCAGCGTTTCCGGACCGCAGTCGATCAGCAGCATGGGCTTGCCATCGCGCTCGAGCACGGCGCCGGACGAGCCCAGCTCGACCGCTTGGGCGGAACCCACGCCCAGAAAATGCAATTTCAGGTTCACGACGCCATCGCCTTTTCGTAAGCACCCACCAGCGGCCGCCAGACATTTTCCGCGAATGCCGCCTCGCCCGCGCGCGCCGCGCCGAGCTTGCGCAGTGACCGTTGCAAACGCGCCAGGTTCGCTTGCTGCCACCCACGTGCGGGCGCGCGCAGCGCGCCGCGGTCGAAATCGATCAGCCAGACATCGGCGACCGTCAGCATGACATTGTGCGCGTTCAAATCGGCATGGCAGGCGCCATTGGCGTGGAAGCCTGCGATCGCATCGCCCACGCGCGTGGCCATGCCGGCATCGAGCCGGCCCTGTGCCAGTTGATCGGCGAGCGTGGTGGCCGCGTCGATCCGCCGCGTGATGATGTCGGCGCGGTAATACGCACCGCTACGCCGGTAGCGCGCGGCGAGCGGCTGCGGCACGCGCAGATCGCGCCCGCGCAAGGCTTGCAGCAGACGGAATTCGGCAAAGCTGCGGGTGCGCTCGGCACCCGTCCAGGCGTAACGGTCGCCGAGCAGGCGCGCCACCAGGCCACCACGCCGGTAGTGGCGCAGCACGGCATGGCCGAATGGCGCAGTGACATGCAGTGCGCCGCCGCGCCCGGCGCCGGCGGCGGTGGCATCGCCGCGCACAAGCCAGAACGCCGGCTCGAAGATTTCCGGGTCGGGAGCTTGCGGCAGCGCCGTGGCGTCGAACACAATCGCGCCATCGGGCGTGGGCTGGATTTGCGCCTGAGTCATCCCCGCCATTTTAGCAGTCCGCATGCCGAAACCCGACAATTCCGTGCCATCCATTTGCCTCTTGCGCACCTCGGCGTTGGGCGACGTGACACATGTCGTGCCGCTGGTGCGCACGGTGCAGGCGCATTGGCCACCGGCGCGGATTACCTGGATCGTCGGCAAGCTCGAGCACAAGCTGGTCGGTGATATTCCCGGGGTCGAGTTCGTCGTCTTCGACAAGGCCGCGGGATGGCGCGGATTCACCGCGCTGCGCCGGCAACTGGCCGGTCGCCGCTTCGACGTGTTGCTGCACCTGCAGGTGGCGCTGCGCGCAAACCTCGTCAGCGCGCTGGTGCGTGCGCGCACCCGCGTCGGCTACGACCGCGCGCGTTCGAAGGACTTGCACGGCCTGTTCGTGAACACGCGCATCGCCGCGCGCCGCGGCGAGCATGTGCTCGATGCGATGGCGAGCTTCCTCGAACCATTGGGCCTGAAGCAGACTCGCGTGGATTGGAACATCCCGATCCCGGATTCCGCGCACGAATTCGCGCAGCGACACCTGCCCGGCGACGAACCGACCTTGCTGGTCAGCCCCTGTTCCAGCCACCGCCTGCGCAACTGGCTGCCGGATCGCTACGCCGCCGTGATGGATCACGCGGCCACACGCGGCTGGCGCGTGGCGCTGTGCGGCGGGCCGAGTGCGCACGAACGCGAATTCGGCGACGCCATCCTCGCACGCTGCGCGCAAGAACCCCTCGACCTGATCGGCAAGGACACGCTCAAGCAATTCCTCGCCCTGTGCCAACGCGCGCAGCTCGTGCTGACTCCCGACTCCGGGCCCATGCACATGGCCAATGCCGTCGGTACGCCGGTGCTGGGCCTGCATGCGCCCAGCAACCCGGACCGCTCGGGGCCGTATTCGGACCGGCGCTGGTGCGTGGATCGCTACGACGCCGCCGCGCGCAAGTTCCGTGGCAAGCCGGCGTCGGAACTGCCCTGGGGCACGAAGCTGGAATTCCCGGGCGCAATGGAGTTGATTGCGGTCAATGACGTGATCGACCGTTTCGAAGCGTTCCGCGCGAATCAGGCCGGTGCCGCGCCGTAGTCCTGGTACGACTTTTCTTCGACCAGTTGCGAACCCAGCTTGAGGTTGATCTCGCGCTTGACCACCGCGCGCTTGTCGTTGGTGAAATACACCGCGCGCGCCAGCTCGATGAAGCGCGCATCGAAGGCCTGCGCCTTTTCCTTCAGGCGGATTTCATCCTCGATATCCCACAGCGACTGGTTGATGCGCTTGAGCTCGGCGCGCTGCGCGCCGATGTCCGTGCGCGAAGCCGGGTTCTGGGCCCAGGTCGCATTGAGCAGGTCGAGTTCGTTGCGCACGTTCGCGAGCTTGGCGGCGTCGCGGATCTGCTCGGACTTGATTTCGAGGATGGTGATCTTGTCGATCAGCTCGCCGAAGGAAACAGGGGTGGAGATGAGGCTCATGGGATTTTTCTTCCTGAAATCCTGAAGGGGGTGGGATTGCTCGTCTCATCCTGAGACTCGCCCTTCGCGCAAGCGCTCAGGGCCAGCTACGCTGTCCAAAATCGTTCCCGACGATTTTGTCGAACCCAAGTGGGTTCGTCCACACCACCGCATTCCCCAGTTACGACAAAGGGGCCAATGGCCCCTTTGTCGTAACTGGCGGAGAGGGTGGGATTCGAACCCACGGTGCGCTATGAACGCACGCCTGATTTCGAGTCAGGTACATTCGACCACTCTGCCACCTCTCCAAAACAGCGCGACGATCGAAGGCCGCGCATGATACGGGCAGCGCGACCAAGACTCAACCGTCAGCGCGGGACGCCGACCCGCACCGCCTGCACCGCGCGCGAGCGATTCCGGGTATAGACATACACCGACGCCGGCGGCACGTTCCACCACGCAAAACCGCCTCGGCGCACGGAAAGGTCCAGTTCATCAAGCAGGTCGCGCGGCACCGGCGACTTCGGCCCGTAAGTGAACTGGATCAGGCGGCCATCGGGCTTGAGCGCGGCGAAAGCTGCTTTGAGGATGTCTGCTTGCGTGTTGCGCGACATCGACAACAACCCCAGACCACTGATGACTGCATCGGCAGGGCCAGCGTCGAGGTAACCATCGCGCCGGCCGATGGCGACCAGTTCGCGTGCATCGCCACACTCCACGCACACGTCCGGAAAATGCGTGCGCAGGTGTTGGTGCAGCGCTTCGTTGAGTTCGAGCACGAGCAGGTCGCGCGGCGCGATGCCGTGCGCCAGCATGGCGCGGGTGAACACGCCGGTGCCGCCGCCCAACTCGATCACGCGCCGGGTGCCATGCGGCAACTCGGAAATCATTTGCCGGGTCAATTGCCGCCCGGAAGGCGACAGCGCGGCGATGCCGAGCGGATTCTTCAGCCATTGCCGGAAAAACGTCCACGCTTCCGGGGCCGCGGTTCGCTCGTCGGGCCGTGTCGGCGAAATCATGAAAAGGTCCCCTGCATACGGGCAGCATCCTAGCAAAACCCGAATTCGCGCGGGGTTAAGCCCGAGAAAAAGCCCGCAGCGAACATCGCTGCGGGCCTGGTGAATCAAGCCGCGCCGATGGTTCAGCGGCAGTAGCGCGGATCGGGCGAACCGCAGGAATGGCCGCGGTCGTATCCGGCGTGGTAGTAGCCACGATCGCCATAGCCGCGATCGCTGTCGTACCGGCGGTCGTAGTCGCGGGAATAACGCGGATCACCGCCACGGTCGTAGTAGCGGGTGCGGTAATAGGTGCGATACACGGGCGCGCTGTAGGTGACACCGTAATAGACCGGCGCCGGCGCGTAATAGCCGCTGGAGTACGTCGGCCCGTAGTAGCCGCCATAATAGGCCGGCGAATAGTAACCGCCATATCCGCCGTAATAACCGCTCCAACCGGCATAACCGTAGCCGCCCCAGCGGTGGCCACCACTCCAATAGCCCAGGCTGACGCCCGGCAGGTTGATGCCGATGGACACATGTCCGCGCGCAAATGCGCTCGGCGCCAGCGCCAGGCCGGCGCTCATGAGCAAGCCCAGAGCCAGTGCGTGAAAACCACGTTTGCGGATTGTCATGGCCGTCTCCCGGAGCAACATCGTGCGATCGGAATGTCGCAGGCGCATCGTCGGCCTGCGGGGCTGAATCAACACTGAAATTCGCCCGCTCCGGTCCGGCTTGTTCAGCTTCTCCGCGACGAAACTGAACGGGTCACCTCCGCCGCAATTCCCAGGCGCGGTGGATGCGTGGGTTGCGGGCGAAGTCGAAGGGGATCGTCTGCTGCGAAATCTCGCGGATATCGAACCCAGAAAGCGCATCAACATCGAGCTTGAAGCGCCGGAAATTGTTGGAAAACAGGATCGTGCCACCGGCCAGAAGGCGCTCGCCGCAAAGATTCAGCAAGCGCACATGGTCGCGCTGAACATCGAAGTCCTCGGCACGTTTGGAGTTGGAGAACGTCGGCGGATCGACGAAGATCAGGTCGAACATGGCCGAGCGCGATTGCAGGAATTCGACGGCATCCTCGCGCACCAGACGGTGACGTTCCAGATCCATTCCATTCAACGCGAAATTGCGCAGCGCCCAATCCAGGTACGTCTGCGACAAATCCACGCTGACCGTTTCCGTCGCGCCGCCCGCCGCGGCGTACACGCTGACGCTGCCGGTGTAGCAGAACAGGTTGAGAAAGCGCTTGCCGCGCGCCAGCGTGCGCATGTGTGATCGCAACGGACGGTGATCGAGGAACAGGCCGGTGTCGAGGTAATCGTGCAGGTTGACGAGGAATTTCAGGCCGCCCTCGCCCACTTCCAGGAATTCACTGCGCTCATCCATGCGCCCGTATTTTTCGCCGCCCTTGCCGCGCGCGCGCTGCTTGAGCGCGATGCGTTCGCGTGGAACGCCTAACGCCAGGCCCGCCGCGCGCACCAGCTCGCGCCAGCGCGTGCGCGCGAGGTTCTCGTCGATGCTGGCGGGTGCGGCGTATTCCTGGATGTGCAGGTGCTCGCCCGATTCAGTTGAACGATAAATGTCGATGGCCGCCGCGTATTCGGGCAGATCGGCGTCGTAAACGCGCCAGCAATCCGTGTTCTCGCGCGCGGCGATCTTGCGCAGGTGGCGAAAGTTTTTCTCGATGCGGTTCTTGACCATCTGCGCGCCGGCCGAGAGCGGCTTGGGTTCCGGCCTGGGCGCATCAACGCTGGCGATGTCGAAGTTCAGCAAAGTGCATTCGATGGCGCCGTTGAACAACACGTAGCGCTTGTCCGCATGCAGGCCGAGTGCGCGCCCATGCGCCGGGTCGGCGGCGATCACGCTGGCGCGCCAGCCGCGGAATTCGGACTTCAGCTTTTCGCCGAGCAGCCGATACAGCGCGATCACGTCCTCGTCATCGCCCATGCGCTCGCCGTAGGGCGGATTGGTGATGAGCAGCCCCGGCGTCTCGAGTTCATGCGGACGGTGCAGGTGCTCCAGTGTCTGCCGCCCGAAGTGCAGAAATCCGGACAGCAGCGCTTCCTGCGCATTGCGCTTGGCTTCGTTGAGCACGGTCGGGTTCTCGTCGAAGCCGAAAAACACCGGCCGCAACGCCTGCAATCCGGTCGTGGCGCGCGCCTGCGCCGCGTCGTGCAGCGTTTTCCACAATGCCGCATCGTGGCCGCGCCAGCCGGTGAATCCCCAGCGTTCGCGGCGTAATCCGGGTGCCACGTCCGCGGCCATCAGCGCGGCTTCCAGCGGCAAGGTGCCCGAGCCGCACAATGGATCGACCAAGCCACCACCGGCCGCGTAAATCGCCGGCCAACCGGCGCGCAGCAGCATCGCGGCGGCGAGGTTTTCCTTCAGCGGCGCCAGACCCGCGCCCTTGCGATAACCGCGCTGGTGCAGCGGTGGTCCGGACAGATTGATGCCAAGGATGGCCTGCCCTTTGCGCAGCACGAGGTTCACGCGCAGGTCGGGGTTGTCCGCGTCCACGTTCGGACGCGTGCCGTCGCGGTCGCGGAAAAAATCCACGATCGCATCCTTCACGCGCAACGCCGCGTACTGGCTGTGGGTCAGGCCGCGCGTGGAGCCGACCGCATCCACGGCGAAAGTATTAGCAGGATCAAGGTGCGCACCCCAGTCGATCGCGCGCGCACCGACGTACAAGCCATCCCCGTCTTCGACCGGGAACTGGGCGATCTGCAGCAACACCCGACTGGCCAGGCGCGACCACAGGCAGGCGCGGTAACCCGCGTCCAGTTCCCCGGCGAAATGCACACCAGCCAGGGCTTCGTGCACCTCCACAGCGCCGAGGGCCTTGAGCTCATCGACCAGCAGGTATTCGAGCCCTTTCGGGCAGGTAGCGAAAAAAGCCTTCACGACAAGAAACCGCCTCGGTTGGCCGTCATGCCGGCATGGAGTGCCGGCATCCAGACCGCAGGGATGCCATCCGTGGCATCTGGATTCCGGCAGTCCCTGCCGGAATGACGAACTATAAATCTTGTAGAAACTGGCGAAACTGCGAGGCGACGAAATCCACATGGTTCGACAGGCGATGATCGTCATCGACCAGCGTGATCATCCCCTTGCGTTCGCGCGCGAAGGCTATGGCCTCATCCACCGGACACAATTCGTCATCCCATCCATGCACGAACGCGGTCGGCACGCGCGCCGCCTCGAATCGCCGCGCAAATCCCGGAATCGCCACCGGCAAGGCCATCAGGAACAGGCCGACACAATGGACTTCGAGCGACGCGAATCCGGAAATGAAAGCGCCCATGCTCGATCCGGCCAATATTACCGGCGCACCTTTCGGTACCTGCGCGACGAGCCGCGCGATGCGTTCGTCGATTCGGCGCACATCGCCGCTGGCATCCAGGTCCCGATAGTCCGGGCGCACGCTGGAAAACCCCAGCGGTTCGGCGACGGCAGCCAGCGCGCTGACCTTGGTCGCGTCCGGGCTGCTGTGCAGGCCGTGGGAAAGAATGAGCAAGGGCTTCATGCGACAATTATCGCATGCCCATCACACCGCCCCCGGCGTTATCGATCCACGACCAACCCCTGCCCTATGTCGCACGACTGGAGCGGCGTCCGCTGGCGGCGATCGATCTCGTCGTGATCCATTGCACCGAATTGCCGGACATGAAGACGACGCGCGAATTCGGCGAACGCATCCGCTACGCAAAATCGCAGACCGGCAACAGCGGGCACTACTACATCGACACCGACGGCGCGATCTACCGCTACGTGCCGGATGATCGCGTCGCCAACCACACCTACGGCTACAACCCGCGCTCGATCGGCATCGAGTTGTCGAACATCGGCCGCTACCCCGACTGGGGCGACAGCCGCCACCAGGCTTGGACCGTGCCCTACACGAAAGCGCAGATCGACGCGCTGCTGGCCCTGCTGCGGCAACTCAAGCATGAATTGCCGAACCTGAAGTACATCGCCGGACACGAAGACCTGGACACGCGCCTGGAACCTGCCAGCGACGATCCCAAAATCATGCTGCGCCGGCGCCAGGATCCGGGGCCGCTGTTTCCGTGGGCGGACATCGTGCCGGCTTCGGGGCTGGAGCGACTCAAGCCGTGATTGCATCGAATGACTGACGCCATCCGACGCCCCGCGGATCACGCGAAAGGTCAGGGCAACAAACCGCGCTCGATCGCGATGCGATGCAGTTCCAGGTCGTTGCGCGCACCCAGCTTGTTGCGCAGCGTTTCGCGATGCAGGTACACCGTCTTGGCGCTGATGCCCAGATCCAGCGCAATCTGCTTCGGCGTGGCGCCCTGTGCCAGTTGCAGGAACACATCACGCTCACGCTCGCTCAGGCCTTCCAGCCCGGGTCGCGGTGCCTGCTGGCACAGGTCCGAGCTCAGGTAAGTGCCGCCTGCCGCGATCGCGCGCCTCGATCGCGCTACCGCACTCGGCGACGATGCGCATGTCGTCTTCCTGCTCGATGAGCGTACGGAAGCCCTTGCGCACAATGGCGTGATCGTCGGCGAGCACGATACGGATCTTGCGCCAAGCATAGCGGCTGCGAAATTCCTGCCAACTGGAATTTTTCTTGCCACCGCCAGTGCCGCGCGCGATACCATCGCGGCATGAGGATCAAGCCCCCGGAATGGAGCACGTAGGATGGATTGAGCACAGCGAAACCTATCAACCACCGTGCCGAACATGCCGGAACCGCGGCACGCCCACCGCCCATGCGCCGGGTACTTCGGCGGACACACTTGGAAAATCCGTCACTCCATCAGAGCAGAAACACGCCATCGATGCGGTGCTCGCGCTCGGGCCACTGCGGACACAACGCTTCGATCACTTCCATCAGTTGTACCCAGGCATCGAACGGATCGACCGCATCGGACACGCGGTATTCTACGCCGCCCTCTGCGACGAACGGCGACCGTGTGTCACTTGGCGATGTCGGCAAGCAGTTCATTGAGCAAGCCTTCGCGCTCGAACAGTACGAAGTACGATTTCACCTCGTCCATATTGAGCGCGCCGCGATTCGCGCGCAAGAGAGCGCGTATGTCTTCGAGGTCCCGCATGCGCTTCGGATCGTTCGCGTAAGCCTGCAACTTGAATCCGATCAGCCCTTCTGCACTGACCACGCGCATGCGGCCCATGCCGGTATCGCGTTCGTTCGCTTCGGAAAGCAGGCGCAGCGAGACCGGGCGGTGCGCGTAGAGAAAATCGACGCCTTCGCTGCCACGCAGATAATTTGCCGCGTCTTCGCTGCGATGGACGCAGCGATAGCCCAGATTCAACAACGCATCGTGCAGCCGTTCCGCGTCGGCCGCGTCGATGAGAAAATCCACATCCTGCGTTCCGCGCACCACTTTGTACGCCGCCAGAGCCAACCCGCCAATCAGGGCCGGCGGCGTCTTGCATTCCGCGAATACCGCCAGCGCCTCCTTGATCTGGTCGACGATTCTGGGCATTGCGTGTTCCCGCAGTGTTTCGCGCTTGCATCATACAGCGCGCATGGCCGAGCGATGTATCCCGCAATGGCGTCGATATCGTCGAGCGCCTGCTCAAGCCAGGCTGCGACCGCAACCAACGTGACATGGTTTCGGCCCGATTCGCGGCAATTCGTTGCACCGAAGCGGGTACAATCGCAGCAACACCGCACCGCGTACGGCATCCATGTCCAATCCCATCGTCGGCGAACTGATCGACCTGCTGCAGCTCGAACGGCTGGAAGAAAACCTGTTCCGCGGCCAGAGCCGCGACATCGGCACCAAGTACGTGTTCGGCGGGCAGGTGCTGGGCCAGGCGTTGTCGGCGGCGCAGCGCACGGTGGATCCGGCGCGCGCGGTGCATTCGCTGCACGCGTACTTCCTGCGCGCCGGTGACATCGAGGCGCCGATCGTCTATGAGGTCGACCGCGCCCGCGACGGCCACAGTTTTTCCGTGCGTCGCATCGTCGCGATCCAGCACGGCGAGGTGATCCTCAATGCCGCCGCTTCGTTCCAGATCAGCGAGCCGGGCGTCGAGCATCAGCTCAGCATGCCCGACGTGCCGCCGCCGGAGGATCTCGCGCCGCCACCGCCGATTCCTGCGGACGAACTGGCCAGGATTCCAGTCAAGTTGCAGCGCTGGCTGGGGCGCAAGGGGCCGTTCGAGTTCCGCCATGTGTATCCGCGCGACGAACTCAAACCCGCCAAGCGCCCGCCGTTCCAGCAAATCTGGTTCCGGCTTTCCGGGCGTGCCCCGGACGATGTCACCACGCATCGCGCGATGCTGGCCTATGCCTCGGACTTTCATTTGATCGGCACGGCCACGCTGCCGCACGGCATTTCCTACTTGCAGCACAACGTGCAGATGGCGAGCCTGGACCACGCCATCTGGTTCCACCGCCCGTTCCGCGTCGATGACTGGCTGCTGTATGCCTGCGACAGCCCGAGCGCGCAGGGTGCGCGCGGCCTGACCCGCGGCATGATCTATACGCGCGACGGCAAGTTGATTGCGTCGACCGCACAGGAAGGATTGCTGCGCGTGCTGCCGGAGGCGCCTGCGCCATGAGGCAAGTTTTCTCCTCGCCACGCATCGAAAACGTCGAACGCCTGGTTGCCGTGCTCGCCGAGGCGGGGATCCCGACGCGCGTGACGAATCGCCGCGCGTATGCCGGGCACGACTACAAGGGGCCGCGCTACAGCGGCAAGCAGGATTCGTCGCGTTGGCCGACGGTATGGATCGTCCGGGCCGAAGATCAGCCGCGCGCGCGGGCGATCCTGCGCGACATCGGCATCGAACCGGTCACGCGCTTTGCCGACGAGTTGGCGCAGGCGCGGCACGCACGCGCCGTCCCCACCCATTTCCGCTATGCCGGCAAGCTGCGCATCGCGCTGCTGGCGGCAATCGTGGTGCTGGTGTTGCTGCGCTTTCTGGGCATCTATTGACGCGCTAGACTGACGCGGTGAAATCCGACGTCGTCCGCCTGTTCCAGACCCTGCCGCATCCGTGCGGCTACTTCGCGGAGCGCACGGCGCAAAATCTCGTCATCGATCCGGCCTCGCCGCAGCTTCCACAAATATACGATTCCGCCTTGGCCCGCGGATACCGCCGTGCCGGCGGGCACGTCTACCGTCCGCACTGCCCCGGATGCCGCGCCTGCATTCCGGCCCGCATCCCGGTGGCCGAATTCGTGCCGGATCGCAGCCAGCGTCGATGCCTGTCGCGCAACCGCGATCTGGACCTGCGCGTCGTGCGGCCCGGATTCAACGGCGAATGTTTCGACCTGTACCGGCGCTATCTTGAGGCACGCCACAAGGACGGCGGCATGGACGATCCGGCCACCGAGGACTTCGAACGCTTCCTGTTCACGGCCTGGAGTCCGACCCGGTTCCTGGAATTCCGCTTGCGCGAGCGCCTGCTCGCGGTCGCCGTCACCGATTTCACCGCAACCAGCCTGTCGGCCGTGTACACGTTTTTCGATCCCGCCGAGCCCGCACGCGGCCTGGGCACGTACGCGATCCTGCGCCAGCTCGAACTCGCACGCATGCACGACCTGACGCAGTTGTACCTCGGCTTCTGGATCGCGCGTCATCCGAAAATGGACTACAAGGCGCGCTTCCATCCGCTTGAGGTGCTTGAAGGCGAATCGTGGCGTCGCCTCAATCCGTGCGTGCCTGGAAGCCGAATGGATGATCGTCGTGCAGCGACATGATCAGCCGCACCATGGCGTGCGGAATGCGCAGTTCGAGCTCCGCCGGCTGGCCCTTGGCGTCCGCGCCCTGCAAGGTCATCTCGAAGTACGCGCCGGACGCATCGATGCTGGCGCAGACGAAATGCCGGCCGGCGGGCGCATCGCTCAGATACGGCTGGACCGCTTCGCCGAGCGCCTCCAGCGCCTGTGGAAACAGGAAGACGGCGTAACTTTTCGCATCGGTCATGTACACGATCCGGCGTGTTCGACGCCACGATTCTAACGTATGCGTCCGGCGGGTCGCCTGCAGGGGTTATGCTTGGCCATCTCCTTCCGCGTGGAATCGTCATGCGCAGCGCTTGCCTCGCCTTGATTCTGCTCCTGCCGACCTTGCGCGTTGCCGCCGCGCCGGCGGACGATCTCTGGATGAGCGTGCTGCTTGACGGGCGCAAGATCGGCCATATGCACACCACACGCGAAGTTCGCGATGGCAGCGTGCTCACCACCCAGAAACTGGAAGTGGAACTCGAACGCGCAGGCGTGAAGGTTGCGCTCTCGACCGGCGAAACGGATGCGGAAACCCCCGCCGGCGAGCCGCTGGCATTCAGCACGCGCAGCACGATCTCCGGCATCGCCAGCACCGTGCAGGGCACGCGCCGCAGCGATGGCCGCTTCGACGTGGTCAGCGAAGTCGGCGGCGCGAAGACCACGCGCGTCGTCGATTGGCCGAAGGGCGCCCTGCTGGCCGAAGGCATGCGGCTCGCGGAACTGCGCGCCGGCCTTGCGCCGGGAACGCGCTTCACCGAGCCGGCGTTCCAGGCCGACAGCCTTGCCGCAGTGCAGGTCGAATCCACGGTCGGTCCGCGCGAAGACATCGCATTGCCCGATGGCAGCCGGACGCTGCTCACGCGCGTGGATCAAGTCATCCATCTTCCGGGTGCGCCCACGCGCAGCCAGAGCTGGGTCGATGCCGATGGCATTGTGCGCAAGACCACCCTGCCGTTGATCGGGCTCGACCTCACGATGCTGGCATGCTCGCAGGCTTGCGCGTCGGCACCCAACCAGGGCACCGACATCCTCGTGCGCATGATCGCGCGCGCACCGGCCGCGCTGACGCCACGCGAACTGCGTGATGGAGTGGTCATCGATATTCGCGCTCGCGCCGGCGCAGCGCCCCTGGCATTCGCGCAAACCGGAGAGCAGCGCGTGCGCGCGACGGCGAACGGCGTGGAATTGCGCATCACGCCGCTCGGGAACGATGCGTCACATGGCGCCGAAGCGCCGCCGACGCCAGCCGACTCGCAGCCAACCGACTGGCTGCAAAGCGACGCGCCGGAGATCCGCAAACTCGCCCGCGAAGGCGCCGGCGATGCGAAAACACCTGCCGCGCAGATGCTCGCCCTGCAGGAATTCGTGCGTCGCTTCATCCGCAACAAGGACCTCAACGTCGGCTACGCCTCGGCGCTGGAAGTGGCCAAGAACCCCGAAGGCGACTGCACCGAACACGCGGTGCTGCTGGCCGCGCTTGGCCGCGCGCTCGATATCCCCACGCGCGTGGTCGACGGCCTGGCCTACACCGACCGCTACGCCGGCATCGACCACGTCTTCGTACCGCACGCCTGGAGCCAAGCCTGGATCGACGGTCGCTGGCGCAGCTTCGATTCCGCCCTGCCCGGTTTCGACGCCGGCCATATCGCACTGTCCGCCGGCGATGGCGATCCGTGGCGATTCTTCTCCGGCATGGACACGCTCGGGCGGATGCAGGTTGAATCCGTCGCCCCATTGCCCCGGGCCACGTTGCCTGCCCCGAACTGAAGCGGGCGGTCCGTCCGTTTTGCGCGCGCCGACAAACGGTGCAATTTCCTGCGCAGGCGTGCCTGCCGCGGACCGCACCTGTCAATTCTGACAGTCGGCAACACGCTTTTTTGCCGGCAGAATTCCCGCCGGGACTTCCGGATGCACGTTCCAATCCGTTCGCAACACTGCTCAGGGGAAACCATGAACACCTTGCATACGCCCGCTCCGGCGCCGAGCCAGAATTCACCCGACGAAGCGTTGACTTGGCACACGCCGGTGCGCTTCGATCCCGGCGTGCTCAAGCGCCTGATTGGACAGCACGACCTGCTCGACGCCCGTGTCGCATCGCTGCCCGACCGGTTTCGTCACAACCGCGACGATGCCTGGCGCGCCGCCCACGCCTGCGCGAGCCAGCTGCGCGACATGCGCCGTCAGGAAGCGATTTGGATCTATCCCGTCATCGCCCACGGCACGGCCAGCGATGCCGCGGCACGGCGGCGCTCGCTGAATCTTCGCTTTGGCATGAACGGGTTGGCCCGGCGCGCCTTGCGTCACCTCGAGGACCTGGCCGCCGTCGTGCGCCAGGCCACGGACATTTCCGCCGGTGTCGCGGCGGTCGCCGCATCCTTGCAGGATTACCGGCAGCGCAACGAGTCCGAACTGTACACGCTGTATTGCCTGATGGACCCGCATCAGGCCGGCGCGCGCCATTGGCACGCCAGTGCAAAGTAGCCGTTGCATCGTTGCTCCCAGGCCGCGCTGCGCGGCGACGATTTTCTGCGTGCGATCCGCCGCAGCAGCCGGCGTCCGGCGAATTTGATCCATGTCATTGACGGCAATCGCCTCGCAGCGGAAGCTCGGCACAGGTCAAATCGAGCACCGCAGAATGAAGGCTTCCCGCTACTCGCCCTGGCTGCGCCGCCTGCACTGGTTGATTGCCTTGCTGATTTTCGTGGCCTGGGGACTGGCCGAGCTTCGCGGCTATACGCCGCGTGGATCGGACCTGCGCAACGCCGTGACCTGGACGCACATCCAGTTCGGCTTCGCCGTGATCTTGCTGATGTTGCCGCGCCTGCTCGCGCGCATGCGCTCGGCCACCCCGCCAATTACCCCGCCACTGGCGGCCTGGCAGGCATGGCCGGCCAAGCTCATCCATCTGGCCCTGTACGCGCTGGCCTTGCTGGTTCCTGTGCTCGGCATGGCGATGCAGTACTTCAAGGGTGCGAGCTGGGATTTGTTCGGCGTGCCGCTTCCGGTCAGCGCCACGCCGGACAAGGCGCTCGGACACGATCTCGAAGAAATCCACGAAACATGCGGAAACGTATTGTTTTGGCTTGCTATTTTCCATGCCGTCGCCGCGCTGTTCCATCATTGGATCACGCGCGACGATACGCTCAAGCGCATGCTCCCGACACTGCGATCGGGAGACTGAACAGGTTCCGGTATTGCGAATATGATATCGTTTTGATATCTTACATTCGTAATCCAACCGGAGCCCGTCATGAACGAACGCCTGCAATCCGCCCCATCGGGCATTCCCGCCCTGCTCGGCATCATCGTGCTGCTGCTCGCCGACGGCGCGTGGTTCGTGTATTCGCTCCAGAGTCAGACGGTCTGGGCGATCATCGTCGCCGTACTCGTCGCCATCGTGTTGCTGATCTGCCTCGGCGGTTTTTTCACGGTCGCACCAAACGAAGGCAAGGTCCTGCAATTCTTCGGCAAGTACGTCGGCACCGTGCGCGATGCCGGCCCGCGCTGGGCGAATCCGTTCTATTCCAAGCGCGGCGTTTCCCTGCGCGTGCGCAACTTCGAGTCGAGCAAGCTCAAGGTCAACGATTCGGACGGCAACCCCATCGAGATCGCCGCGGTGGTCGTGTGGCAGGTCGTGGACACCGCCGAAGCCTTGTTCCAGGTCAACGATTACGAGGACTTCGTCCACATCCAGAGCGAGTCCGCCTTGCGTCAGATGGCGCAGACCTACCCGTACGATTCGCATGATACCGGTGGCGTATCGCTGCGCAGCCACGGCAAGGAGATCGTCGAGCATTTGCAGAACGAGATCCAGGAACGCCTTGCCAGCGCGGGCGTGAAGGTGATCGAAGCGCGCATCTCGCACCTCGCGTTCGCGCCGGAAATCGCCCAGGCCATGCTGCAACGCCAGCAGGCCTCCGCGATCATCGCCGCGCGCACGCGCATCGTCGAAGGCGCGGTCACGATGGTCGAGATGGCACTCGACCAGCTCAAGACCCGCGGCGTGGTGCAACTCGACGAGGAGCGCAAGGCGGCGATGGTATCGAACCTGCTCGTGGTGCTGTGCGGCGAGCGCGGTACGCAGCCGATCGTCAATACCGGCACGTTGTATACCGGCTGACAGAGGACTGCGCATGTACACACAAGACATCGACAAACGCAAACCCTGGTTTCGCGCCAAGAGGTATGGCTGGGGCTGGAGTTGGCCATTGACCTGGCAAGGCTGGCTTGTCCTCGCGGTCTATGTCGTCCTGGCAATCACTGGCACCTGGTATTTCGCCCATACGCATGACGCAAGGCTTGTGCCAGCGTTCCTGGTACTGACGCTGCTGCTGATCGGGATTTGCTGGAAAACCGGCGAGCGTCCGCGCTGGCGCTGGGGCAACGACGACTAAATGGCTGCTGACAAGAAAGCCTATCCGCTGCGCATTTCAGCCGACGTCCTCGACGCCGTGCAGCGCTGGGCAGACGACGAGTTGCGCAGTGTCAACGCGCAGATCGAATACGTGCTGCGCGAGGCGTTGCGCAAGGCGGGACGGTTGAAGGCAGCCGCGCCTGCGGATTCCGGAAAGAAACCGAAATGACCACGACAGCGTCCCGCCTGATCGAAAACGCCTTCGCCCTTGGCGTTCCGCGCGACTACGGCCGGGTGCGCAAGCTGCGCCGCGTGCGTGAGCCGTCGCATCTGGAATCCATCGGCCTCGACACGCAGGGCCGCGAACAATTCCTCGCACCGCGCGCCGCGCGCGCGTGGACGCGCCTGCGCGAAGCGGCCGCGCGCGATGGCGTCGAACTTCAGATCGTCTCGGCATTCCGTTCGGTCGAATACCAGCTCGGCATTCTCAAGCGCAAGCTCGAACGCGGGCAATCGATGGAACAGATCCTGCGCGTCAGCGCCGCGCCGGGTTTCAGCGAACATCACTCGGGGCGCGCGCTCGACATCACCACGCCCGGTTTCGTCGCTCTGGAAGAACAATTCGAGAACTCACCGGCATTTGCCTGGCTGAAGAAACATGCACGGCGCTTCGGATTTCATCTGAGCTACCCGCGCCGCAATCGGCACGGCATAGCCTACGAGCCGTGGCATTGGTCGTGGACAGCGAGTTCACGCAATGCGAAGTAACGCATTGCGTGCGCTGTCCACGGGTGAGGCAGGACGCCGAACGGGGGTGAACTCCATGGACGGATGTCGGCCCTATGGCACAAAATTCACCGTCGTCGCCGCACCCGTCGTCGCCGCGTTCGGATCGACCACCAGCGGGTGATAGCCACCCGACAGCCACAGCAGCAACTGGCTGGCATAGTTCGGATCGCCGAGCACGGCCGATTCACCACCGGGGATGACTTCCACTGCATTGATCGGCGTGCTCATCTGGCCGACGAAGCGGCGGCCCGGTGCGGTATCGCCGCTGAACATGAAGTCGTTGACGCCGCTTACGCGCAACGAGTCGCCGCCGGGATTGACCGTGCTGTACGACGAATCGCGCGCGAGCCCGGGCAGGTTCGGCGACAAATCGGTGAATCCATACGGGTTCGGACCCGGGATGTTGAAGGGTCCGCCGAGCGGATGCACCAGCACGAACCGGTGCAGCGCGCCCCAGTGATAGGTGGACTGATCCGTTGAATTGCCGAATGCGGCGGCAAAGGAATCGCTGGCCAACTGCGTCAGGCCCTGCTTCAGGCTCGTGAGCAGGATGAAATCGCGCGCCGAAGCGGCATCCGGCGCATTGGGCACGTTGAAGAAATTGATTCCGGATGCACCGTGTCCGCCGAGCACCGGGAACGCATCGAGCAGGAACTTCAGCCCCGTGTAGGCGCTATCCCCGGCGGGCAGATAGTTGCCCAGCCCGTAGGCCGACAGCGTGCCATCGATGGTGTTCTTGATGGCGTTGCTGCGCCACATGAAGAATTCGGTTGCGGCGACCTAATTTTGCAACTGGGCGGGCGTGGGCTGCGAACCCGGCGCACGGCCTGCGTCGAAACCCTGTACCAATCCCGTTGGTGTGGACAAATCCCACGCCGACAGGCGCGTGATTGCTTCGCTGACGGCGGGATCGTTGGCCAACTGCTGC
The DNA here is from genome assembly GCA_018240545.1 of Pseudomonadota bacterium. Classification (GTDB taxonomy): domain Bacteria; phylum Pseudomonadota; class Gammaproteobacteria; order Xanthomonadales; family Rhodanobacteraceae; genus Rudaea. Next base: position 22,181 of record JAFEFP010000011.1, read on the forward strand.
AACGGCGCCCACGCCCCGGCTGCGGTCGCGTTCTGCGCGGCCTGGAGCAGATACGGCAGCAACAATTGCGCATCCACCGGCTGGTTGTTGAGCTGCACGGCCTGGATGTCGGCCGTGGTGATCTTGTTGCCCGAGGCCACCAGTGCCGACAGCAGCCGATCGATGCGACCCATGCGGTAGGCGTCGTATCCGTAGTTGAGGTAGTACACGCCGCCGCCCGGTCGGGTCATGCCGAACGGATTGTTCTGCTCCGTGATGCCAATGGGATCGTTGTTCGCATTCGCGAAATAACCCTGGGCCGGATTGATCACATGCGGCATTTCCGACGCCGGCATGATCTCGTAGGGAATCGCCTGGTTCGGTTGCGGGTTCGCGACCGGCAGCCAGTCGTTGTGCGCCTGACCGGAGCCGTCGCGGATCATGAACGGCGGCGAACCGATCCACTTGCCGAAATTCTGCAAGTCGTCGCGAATGGGATTTTCCGCGCTGGTGAAATACGCGATGTTGCCGGCGGTGTCGGCATAGGCGAAATTCTGCGAGCCGAAATCGAAGTAGGTAAGCGCGTTCTGGAAATCCCCCATGTTCTTGGCACGGTCGATCAGCTTGAACGCCTCCAGCTCGAATGTCGCGCCCCAACCCGTGTAGGCGATGGACAAGCCGCAGGCATA
>JAFEFP010000120.1 GCA_018240545.1 Pseudomonadota bacterium
CATTGCGCACAGCGCGAGCCGACTCTGGTGGACGCATGAACACGATCGGCATCGTCGGTGCACGCGGGCACACCGGGGCGGAGCTGATCCGGCTGATTGCCGCGCATCCGGCGCTGGAACTGGCCTTTGTTTCCTCGCGCGAGCTTGCAGGCCTGGCCGTGCACGAGCAGGTGCCCGAGTATCGCGGGGCGCTGCGTTATGAAGCCTTGTCGCATGAGGCGGTTGCGGGCAAGCGCGCGGACGTGGTGGTGCTGGCGCTGCCGAACGGCAAGGCGGCGGAGATTGTTGCCGCCATCGATGCCGAGCGGCCGGATGCCTTGATCATCGACTTGTCGGCCGACCATCGTTTTGACCCGGCATGGTACTACGGCCTGCCGGAACTCACGCGTCGCCGCTATGCGGGCCAACGTCGCATCAGCAATCCCGGTTGCTACGCCACCGCGATGCAGCTTGTCATCGCACCGTTGAAGGTATGGCTGGCCGCGCCGCCGGTGTGCTTCGGCGTGTCGGGCCATTCGGGGGCGGGGACGACGCCATCGGACAAGAACGATCCGGAAAAATTGCGCGACAACCTGATGCCGTATGCGCTCACCGGGCACCTGCACGAACGCGACGCGAGCTTCCGCATGGGCCTGCCGGTGGAATTCATGCCGCACGTCGCACCGCATTTCCGCGGCCTGACCGTCACCACGAACCTGTATCTGGATCGGGCGCTCAAGCGCGATGCGGTACTCGACCGCTTCCGCCAAGCTTACGCCGGCGAAGAGCTGGTGCGCGTCGTGGATGAGGCGCCGTGGGTCAGCCGCATCGCGCACCGGCATCATGCCGAGGTCGGCGGCTTCGTGGTGGCCGCCGACGGCAAGCGCGTGGTCGTGGTCGCGACGCTCGACAACCTGCTCAAGGGCGCGGCGACACAGGCGATGCAGAATCTCAACCTGGCGTTGGGCCACGATGAACTGACGGGGATTGCCCATGACTGAGCCGCTGTGGAACAAGCCCGGCACGTGCATCGATGCGAAGATCATGCGTTTTCTTTCCGGCGATGACGTGATCCTGGATCGCGAGTTCTTTCTGCACGATATCGCCGCCAGTCGCGCGCATGTGCAAGGACTGGCGAATATCGGCGTGGTGTCTGCCGCCGAGGCGGACGCGCTGAAAAGCGAACTGGATGCGCTCGAGGCGGATTTTTGCAGTGGCGCCTTCGTGCTCGACGAACGTTTCGAGGATGGCCACTCCGCGATCGAGGCGCGCCTCACCGAACGCCTGGGCGACGCCGGTCGCCGCGTGCATACCGGGCGCAGCCGCAACGACCAGATCCTGGTCGCCACCCGCCTGTGGTTGAAGGCAAAGCTGGCGCGGCTGCAAACGCATTGCCGCGACATCGCGACCGTGTGTCTGGATCGCGCGGCGTGCGAATCCCTGCCGCTGCCGGGTTACACGCATCTGCAACGCGCCGTGGCGTCGTCCACGGCGATGTGGTTCGCCGGTTTCGCGGAGAGCTTCATCGACGATGTCCTGCGCGCGCGCCAGACCCTGGAACTGATCGACGCCAATCCGCTGGGCACGGCGGCAGGGTATGGCGTGAACCTGGCGCTGGATCGCGCGCACACCACGCATGCGCTCGGTTTCGCACGCATGCAGGTCTCGCCGGTCGCGGCGCAACTCTCGCGCGGCAAGTTCGAGATGGCCGTGCTCGAGGCCATCGGCGCGGCCTTGCTCGATATGCGGCGGCTGGCCTGGGACTTGTCGCTGTTCACCACGGCCGAGTTCGGCTTCGTGAGCTTGCCGGCGCAGTACACCACCGGCTCATCGATCATGCCGAACAAGGGCAATCCGGATGTGATCGAGTTGCTGCGCGCGAGCTACGCCAGCGTCGCCGCCGCGCGTTGCGAGATCGAAAACCTGCTGTCGCTGCCCTCGGGTTACCAGCGCGACCTGCAATTCTCCAAAGGATCGATCTGCCACGGCGTGCGCCATGGCCTGGCGGCATTGCAACTGGTGCCGGACCTGTTGGCACGGCTGCAATGGAACGAAGCAACGATGCGTGCCGCCATTACGCCGGACATGTACTCCACCGACGCGGCGATCGAACAAGCCATTGCAGGCGTGCCGTTTCGCGAGGCCTATCGCGCGGCGGCGCAGGCGGCGCATGCCGGGCGCACGCCGGAGCAAAGCCTCGCCGCGCGCACCTCGCCCGGCGCGCATGCCGACATGCGACTGGACGAGTTGCGAGACCGGTTGCGCGTGCTTACCGGGTGAGCCAGCCCTGCTTGCGCGCCGTGCACACCGCGTAGGGGAATATCCATGACAGCGCAAGGATCGAGAAGAACGAATAGCCGATGCCGTAGATGAAGTCCCACGAGCGTTCCGCACGCAAATAGTAGAGCATGTTGAATGCGGCGATCAGCAGGATCGCGCAGGCAAAGCGCAGCAGCATGTCGGGGTGATCGACCACCATGACGGCGAGCAGGGCGAGGGCGAGCCAGCCGACCGGATGACGCGTGGTCGTGACCAGGCTGTCGGCAAACGCGATGGCGCGGGCGCGACGCGGACGTTTCCACACGATGCGGCCGAGGAAGCGCAATTGCTCGCGCACGTAACTGCGGTCCCAGCGCAGGAACATCTTGCACAGTTTTTCGTAGCGCACGGGGACGATGGTGTGAACAACGGCTGCGCGCTGGTAGACGCTGTCGTAGCCGGCGTCGAGGATGTCGTTGGTCAAGGCGCGATCTTCGCCGAACGTGCAACGGGCGCCGAGAAAGCGCTGTCCGACCCAGCCATCGAGCACGCGACGCACGGCCTGCGTGCGGTAGGCGGCCAGCGCACCGGGGCAGCAATACACGGTGCCGTAGGTGCTCTGCGCGGCACGCAGGAAATCGAACGACAACACGAAGCGGACCTTGAGCATGCGCGGGATCAGGCCATCGCCGCGGTTGTACACGCTGACCTTGCCCGCGACCGCGCCGACACCGGGATTGCGGAACGGCCCGGCCATGGCGAGCAGAGTGTCGGGATCGATCACGCTGTCGGAGTCGATGGTCACCATGACCTCGCCGCGACCACGGCGGAAGCCGGCTTCGAGCGCGGCGCGCTTGCCGCGGTTTTCCGGGAACCGCAGCGTCGTGACGAGGCCCGGGAAGCGCGCGGCGGCGCGCTGGATGTGCGTCCAGGTGTCGTCGCGGCTGCCGTCGTCGATGACGAAGACCTCGAGCCGGTCGTGCGGATAGCGTGCGGTGGCGACGGATTCGATCGAGCGCGCCACCATCTCGCCTTCGTTGAAGGCGGGAATGATCACCGTCAGAGCCGGGGCGTCCTCCATGGTCGCAACCGGCGGTGTGCGGTAGCGAAACCACAGCAGGGTGCGGAACAGCAGCATGAGCATCCCCATCCCGGCCCACAACAGGCTTGGACGCGCCGCATGGCCGAGCCAGCCATACTGGTGCGCGGAGTGCAGCATGCCGTGGAACGGGCGCAACTGCCACGTCAGCACGATCACGGCGACGAAGCCGGCGAGGATGGCAATGCGGTAGAACACGTCGCCGGGTTGCAAGTGGTAATCGGGGGCCGCCGCGGGTGCGGGCAGGACTTGGGTATGCATGGGCAATTGCTCGTCGCGACCGCTCGCGGGCGGGTTCGTGGCCGTGGTGGAATCAAAGCGCGCGCCAAGATACCCGACAATTCGCGGGCCGGGGTTAAACGATGCTTAACGAGTCCGCACGGTTGCGCAGCGCCGCTGGCGCAGACTATCGTTTCCACTCGCAGCACAAGGTACCCGATTCTTGAACGACACCCCGGTTCTTACATCCGCGGACCGAATCGCGATCGTCGCACCGCACCCGGACGACGAGTCCATCGCCACCGGTGGCTTGATCCAGGCGGCGCTGGCCTTCGGCGCGACGGTTCGCGTGTTCGTGCTCACCGATGGCGACGCCAACATCTGGCCGCAGCGCTGGATCGAGAAGCGCTGGCGCATCGACGCCGCCGGGCGCGCGCGCTGGGGCGCGCGCCGGCGCGAGGAAGCACGCGCGGCGATGCGCGTGCTCGGCCTGGGCCCGGATGGTGCGGTCTTTTTCGGCTGGCCGGATCTGGGGCTCACGGAGCTGCTGATGCGCGGCGATACGGCGGTCGTCGATGCATTGCGCAGGGAGTTTTCGAACTTCGCGCCGAACGTGATCGTATTGCCTTCGCTGGCCGACCGCCATCCGGATCACAGCGCGGCGAACATCCTCGTGCGGCTCGCACTGGATGCAAGCGCCTTCCCGCCGCCGCGCCTGCTGGAATTCGCCGTGCATGGCGGCACGGCTGCGAGTGGTATCGCATTCCCGTTGAATGCCGGACAACAGGAACGCAAGCGCGCGGCGATCCTGGCGCACGCCACGCAGATGCGCCTGAGCAGCAATCGTTTCCTGCGCCACGCCGACACGGCGGAAGTCTTCCACGCTGCCACCGTCGACGCGACCGTGGATCGGCAGCTTCCGCTATTTGCGCACGCAAACGACAGCGGCCAGCTGCATGTGGAACTGGATGCGCGGCAGACGCGACGCGGCTTGAGCCTGTTCGTCGTAATGGAGGGTGGCAAGGGATCGTGCCGCTTGCTGGTGCCGTGGCATTCCGGCGCGGGCGAGTTGCGCGTGCTGGACGCCACGAGTCGCAAAGCGTTCGGCAACGCTCGGGTGCAACGCACCGGCAAGCGGGTGTCGTTGACCCACGATTGCGGTTGTGCGGACTGGCGATCCGGGTTTGTAAAATGGGCGCGCCCGACGCCGGGATTGTGGCTTTTCGACCAGCATGGCTGGCAGGCGATCGCGCGAAGCGGAACGAGGGTGCGAAAACGTCTGAACGGCAATGCGCAATTCGCCGCGGAAGATTGACACGCGCCGGCGTTGCGCAGATTCTGGCCGCGCGCAAACGCGAGTGCGCCTGAGGGTTCCCCATCAAATCGGAGACTGCGATGAAAGCATTGATTGTTTCGAGCGCTTTGGGCCTGGGATTGCTGTTGAGTGCCGGTGCCTGGGCGCAGCCGCCCGCCGGAGCGACAGCGTCTTGCAAGGACGGCACGTATTACACCGGCACCACGCACAAGGGCGCCTGTCGTGGCCACAAGGGCGTGGACAAATGGCTCGACGCCGGCACGGCCTCTGCCGCGACCGATACGCCGACCGATACCGCGACCGCGCCGAAGAAGTCGAAGAAGTCAAGGAAGGCCGCTGCCGGCGAAGCGGCTGCGCCTGCTCCTGCCGCCACGGCGGCGCCCGCTGCGCCTGCGGCTCCGGTTGCTCCGGCGGCACCTGCGCCCAAGGCGGCCACGTCCAAGCGCACGCCGCCCACACCCGCCTCGCAGATCACTGCCAAGCCGGGCGGCGGTCCGGGCCTGGTCTGGGTCAATGCCGGCTCGAAGGTTTACCACTGCCAGGGTGACGAGTGGTACGGCAAGACCAAGGAAGGCTCGTACATGAGCGAAGCGGCGGCCAAGGCCGCGGGCAACCATGCCTCGCACGGCAAGGCGTGCGGCAAGTAAACCGGGCCGGACCGGAAACGAAAAACGCCCGGCTCGCCGGGCATTTTCCTCGCCTTGCGCGAGAGCGGACGCGCCATTAGAATGCGCGGCTCGATTTGCTTTCCGCGTCGGGGTGTAGCTCAGCCTGG
>JAFEFP010000121.1 GCA_018240545.1 Pseudomonadota bacterium
CGCCTCACCGTTGAACTCGGTGTCCACGCCGGCCATGATGCGCAGCACGGTCGATTTGCCCGCGCCGTTGAGACCCAGCAGGCCGATCTTGGCGCCCGGGAAGAAGCTCAGCGAGATGTCCTTGATGATCTCGCGTTTCGGCGGAACAATTTTGCTCACGCCGATCATGGTGTAGATGTACTGCATGCTTGCTCCGTGGGTGATATCTGGGGCGGAAGTCGACCGTCCAGAGCATTTGTTGATGCGCGGCGGCGATAGCCCGGGAAGACGCAAGTCGCCGGGAACCGCGCGTCGAACAAATGCAAGCGACTATTATCGCCGAACAGGGTCCTGAACCGCTACCATAAGCACCTTTCCCGGGAGATTCGCTGATGTTCGCCGCGAGCATGAAAATCGCAGGTTACGATTCAGAGCTGGCCCAGGCCATTGCCGCCGAGCGCCAGCGCCAGGAAGACCACGTCGAACTGATCGCCTCCGAGAACTACGCCAGCCCGCGCGTGCTCGAAGCGCAGGGCAGCGTGCTGACCAACAAATACGCCGAAGGCTACCCCGGCAAGCGCTACTACGGCGGCTGCGAATTCGTGGACGTTGCCGAACGGCTCGCCATCGAACGCTTGAAGCAACTGTTCGACTGCGACTATGCGAACGTGCAGCCGCATTCCGGCTCGCAGGCCAACCAGGCCGTGTATTTCGCCCTGCTCAATCCGGGCGACACGATCCTGGGCATGTCGCTCGCGCACGGCGGGCACCTGACCCACGGCGCCAAGGTCAACCTGTCCGGCAGGATCTTCCATGCCGTGCAGTATGGCGTGAACGCGCAAGGATTGATCGATTACGACGAAGTCGAAACGCTCGCGCTCGAGCACAAGCCGAAGATGGTCGTGGCCGGATTCTCGGCGTATTCGCAGGTGGTCGATTGGGCGCGCATGCGGGCCATCGCGGACAAGGTCGGCGCTTACCTGTTCGTGGACATGGCGCATGTCGCCGGACTCATCGCCGCCGGCGTGTATCCGAGCCCCTTGTCGCACGCGCACGTCGTCACCTCGACCACGCACAAGACCCTGCGCGGCCCGCGCGGTGGCCTGATCGTGGCGAAGCATTCGGCGATGGGTGGCCATGCCGAGGAAATCGAGAAAAAACTGCAGTTCATCGTCTTTCCCGCGCTGCAGGGCGGGCCGTTGATGCACGTCATCGCGGCCAAGGCGGTCGCCTTCAAGGAGGCGCTGGAACCGGCGTTCACGGCGTATCAGCAAGACGTGGTGAAGAACGCGCAGGCGATGGCCAAGGTCATCATCGCGCGCGGCTACAGGATCGTCTCCGGCGGCACGCAAAATCATTTGATGCTGGTGGACATGATCGGCAAGGGCGTCACCGGCAAGGATGCCGAAACCGCGCTGGGCAAGGCGCATATCACCGTCAACAAGAACGCCGTGCCCAACGATCCGCAGAAGCCCTTTGTGACGTCGGGCCTGCGCATCGGCACGCCGGCGGTGACCACGCGCGGCTACGGCGAAGCCGATTGCATCGAACTCGCGAACTGGATTTGCGATGTGCTCGACGCGCCGGCTGACGACAAGGTGATTGCCGCGGTGCGCGAGAAGGTGACGGCGCAGTGTCGCAATTTCCCGGTGTATGGATAAACAGTTGCCCCCAGGCGAAGCGCCAGCAAGGCGCGAGCCCGTGAGCGAACCGGAGTTGACGTTTGGGTCAATGCGGATTCGCGAACGGGCGATTAACGCCGCTGGCGCGAGCTGACCCGCAAAGTGCATTGCCCGTTCTGCCAGCACGTAGACACCCGCGTCATCGATTCGCGCGAATCCGAGGACGGCACCACGATCCGGCGCCGTCGCGAATGCACGCATTGCGGCGAGCGTTTCAACACGTTCGAGACCATGGAGATCAAGCTGCCGCTGATCGCCAAGAGTGACGGCCGCCGCGAGGCATTCGACGAACACAAGTTGCGCGTTGGCGTGGAGCGCGCGCTGCAGAAGCGCCCGGTGGCCAGCGACGCGGTCGACAACGTGGTGCGCGAAGTGGTGCGCCAGTTGCGCGGAGTGAACGAGCGCGAAGTGCCGTCGCGCCTCGTCGGCGAGTGGGTGATGACGGAATTGAAGCGCCTGGACCAGGTCGCCTACGTGCGCTTCGCCTCGGTGTACCGGCGCTTCGAGGACGTGCAGGCCTTCCGCGAGGAAATCGAAAAACTCGAGAAGGACTTGCCGGAACTCGAAGGCCTGCAGTTGCCCCTGCTCGGCGACCTGCGCCAGCGCAAGAAATCCTCATGACCGGATTCGATGCGACCGACCACGCGCACATGGCGCGCGCGTTGCGTCTGGCCGAGGCAGGTTTGTACACGACGCAGCCGAATCCGCGCGTGGGCTGTGTCATCGCGCACGGTGACGGCGTCATTGGCGAGGGATTCCACGCCCGCGCTGGCGAACCGCACGCCGAAGTCTTCGCGTTGCGTGAAGCCGGGGAGCGGGCACGCGGCGCGACAGCCTATGTCACCCTGGAACCGTGCGCGCACTTCGGCAAGACGCCGCCCTGTGCCGATGCGCTGATCGAAGCCGGCATCGCGCGCGTCGTCGCCGCCTGCGAGGATCCCAATCCGAAAGTCGCCGGCGGTGGCTTTTTGAAATTGCGCAGCGCAGGCATTGCCGTGGAAGCGGGACTGATGCGCGAGGCGGCGCGCGAGCTCAATCGCGGATTCTTCTCGCGCCTCGAGCGCGGGCGACCATGGGTGCGCGTGAAACTGGCGATGAGCCTCGACGGCCGCACCGCGCTGGCGAACGGTCAATCGCAGTGGATCAGCGGCGAGGCCGCACGCGCGGACGTGCAGCGCTGGCGCGCGCGCAGCAGTGCCATTCTGACCGGCGCCGGCACGGCGCGTGCAGACGATCCGCGCTTGACGGCGCGCTTGGCGGACAGCGAGGCGTTCGTGTCCACATTGCGCGTCGTGCTCGACGCGCACCTGAATGCGTTGTCGCCAGCGGCGCACCTGCTGGACGGCAGCGTGCCGACACTGGTCATGCACGATGAATCCGCAAGGCCGCGCGACGAGCGTTACCGGCATGCCGAACGCGTGGCGATCGCCGCGGACGCGAACGGCAGGATCGACCTCGCTGCCGCGTTGCATTTTCTCGCCGGGCGCGGCGTCAACGAATTGCAGGTCGAGGCCGGTCCGACCTTGTGCGGCGCGCTGTTTGCGGCGAACCTCGTCGATGAGTTGCTGTTGTACGTTGCACCGATCGTGCTCGGCGACAGCGCGCATCCATTGTTGACCTTGCCGCCGCTTGCCGAAATCGCCGCCGGTCGGCGCCTGCGCGTCGTCGACGAGCGCCGTGTCGGCGATGATTGGCGCCTGCTGCTGAGGGAATGAGCCGATGTTCAGCGGAATCGTGCAGGCCACGGGCACCATCGCGCGCATCGAAGCGCGCGGCGGCGACGTGCGCCTCATCATCGACGCATCGCGGCTGGATCGGGAATTGGCGCTCGGCGACAGCCTGTGCGTGTCCGGCGTGTGCCTGACGCTCATCGAGCAACACGACAAGCGCTTGGCGTTCGACGTGTCCAACGAAACCCTCGCGCTGACCACGCTCGGCGCCTTGCGCGAGGGCGCTGCCGTGAACCTGGAACCGGCGTTGCGCCTGTCCGATCCGCTCGGCGGGCACCTGGTTTCCGGCCACGTCGATGGCGTCGCACAGGTGATCGCCATCGAACCCGACGCGCGTTCGCGGCGCTGGACGTTCGAGGTGCCGGCGAACCTGTCGCGCTACATCGCGACGAAGGGTTCGGTTTGCGTCGACGGCGTCAGCCTGACGGTGAATGAGGTGAACGGCAATCGTTTCGGCGTCAACCTGATTCCGGCTACGCTAGCGGCCACGACGTTCGGCCAGCGGCGCGCCGGCGACGCGGTCAACATCGAAGTCGATCTCGTCGCACGGTATCTGGAGCGGTTGCGCGCAGGAGATGTGCCATGAGCTTCGCCACGATTGCCGACCTCGTTGCCGACATCCGCGCCGGGCGCATGGTCGTGATCGTCGACGACGAGGACCGCGAGAACGAGGGCGACCTCATCATGGCCGCCGCAAAAGTGCGGCCCGAGGACATCAACTTCATGGTCACGCACGCGCGCGGGCTGGTGTGCCTGGCGCTCACGCGCGAGCGCTGCGCGCGCTTGCGCCTGCCGCCGATGGTCAGCGCCAACGCCTCGCGCCATCACACCAATTTCACCGTGTCGATCGAGGCCGCGGCCGGCGTCACCACCGGCATCTCCGCGCACGATCGCGCGCGCACGATCCGCACGGCGGTCGCTGCGGACGCGAAACCCGCCGACCTCGTCCAGCCCGGCCACATCTTTCCGCTCGCCGCACAGCCGGGCGGCGTGCTCACGCGCGCCGGGCATACGGAAGCCGCGAGCGACCTCGCCGCGCTCGCCGGGTTCGAGCCGGCCGGCGTGCTGGTGGAAATCCTCGCCGAAGACGGGAGCATGGCGCGGCGGCCGCAGCTGGAAGGATTCGCCGCGGCGCACGATCTGAAGGTCGGCTCCATTGCCGACCTGATCCGGCATCGGCTGGCGACGGAACGCACGGTCGCGCGCGTGGCGGAGCGCGACATCGAAACCGCGTTCGGACCGTTTCGCCTGATCGGCTATCGCGACGTGTTGACCGGTTTGCCGCATTTCGCGCTGGTCCGCGGCCGCATCGACGACGGCGAGCCGGTGCTCGCGCGCGTGCACATGCGCGACGCGTTGGCCGACGCCTTGCAGTTGCCGCGCGCCGATCACGGCGTGACGCTCACCGCCGCCATGCGCCGCATCGCGCAGGCCGGGCGCGGCGTGATCGTGTTGCTGACCGACCCGGACGAGTCGGCGAGCGCGCCGCATCGCCTCGCGCAACCGCTGGCGGCATCCGCCGACGCGGAAACCGAGTGGCGAAGGCACGGCATCGGCGCGCAGATTCTCGCCGACCTGGGTGCGCGCCGCCTGCGCGTGCTCGGCACCCAGCGGCGGTTCTCCGGCCTGTCCGGGTTCGGCCTCGAAGTGGTCGGGTACGAACTGGCGGAATCGGTTCAGGGCCCGGTCGGATAAACTACGCCGGCGGCATGTGCCGCAGGTCGGTGCCGTTGCCATGCCCGAGATTTCCGGCGAATCGCGCGCCGAACCCAAGGTGCGCTTCGCCATCATCGCCAGCCGCTGGAATCCGCGCATCGTCGACGCGCTCATCGCCGGCGCGCAGCGCGCGTTCGCGGCGCATGGCGTGGCCGAGGCGGCACTGGATCTGATCCGCGTGCCGGGAGCGTGGGAAATCCCGCAGGCGGCATCGCGAATCGCGCGCGGCGGCAAATACGCGGCGATCGTGACACTGGGTTGCGTGGTGCGCGGCGACACGCGCCATTACGAGCACGTCGCCGACCAATGCGCTGCCGGTTTGATGCGCGTGGCGCTGGATCATGGCGTGCCCGTGCTCAATGGCGTGCTCGCCGTCGAGCGCATGGATGACGCGCGGGCGCGGGCCGGCGGCGCGCGTGGCAACAAGGGCGAGGAAGTTGCGCTGGCGGCGATCGAAATGGCCGACTTGACCGGTCGGCTCGGGTAAACTTCACGCCATGAACCCGCACGCACGTC
>JAFEFP010000122.1 GCA_018240545.1 Pseudomonadota bacterium
CAGCTAGATCCGGAAAAGACCGTGCGCGAATCCGTCGAGGAAGGCGTTTCCACCCTCACCGACGCGCAAAAACAACTCGATGCCGTGTACGCGGCCTATGCCGAGGAAGGTGCGGACTTCGACAAGCTCGCCGCCGAACAGCAGCGCCTGGAGGCGATCCTCGCCGCGGGCGACGGCCACACGCTCGAACGCACGCTGGATGTCGCCGCCGACGCGTTGCGCCTGCCGCCGTGGGACGCGAAGATCAAGACGCTGTCCGGCGGCGAGAAGCGCCGCGTCGCGTTGTGCCGGCTGCTGCTGTCCAAGCCCGACATGCTGCTGCTGGACGAACCCACCAACCATCTCGACGCCGAATCCGTCGAATGGCTCGAACATTTCCTGCAGGAATTCCCCGGCACCGTCGTCGCGGTCACCCACGATCGCTACTTCCTCGACAACGCCGCCGAGTGGATCCTCGAACTCGACCGCGGCCGCGGCATCCCGTGGAAGGGCAACTACTCGTCGTGGCTGGAGCAGAAGGACGAGCGCCTCAAGCAGGAAGCCTCCAGCGAAAAGGCGCGCCAGAAGGCGATCCAGCGCGAACTGGAATGGGCGCGGCAGAACGCCAAGGGCGGCCGCAGCAAGGGCAAGGCGCGCCTGGCGCGCATCGAGGAACTGCAATCCACCGACTACCAGAAGCGCAACGAGACCAACGAAATCTTCATTCCGCCCGGCGAGCGCCTCGGTGACAGCGTGATCGAGTTCAAGGGCGTGTCCAAGTCCTTTGGCGACCGCCTGCTGATCGACGACCTGAGCTTCCAGGTTCCGCCGGGCGCGATCGTCGGCATCATCGGCCCGAACGGCGCGGGCAAATCCACGCTGTTCAAGATGATCACCGGCGTGGAAAAACCCGACAAGGGTGAAATCGTCGAAGGCCAGACCGTGAAGATCGCCTACGTCGACCAGAGCCGCGACAAGCTCGACGGCAAGCACAACGTCTTCCAGGAGATCTCGGGCGGCTCGGACATCCTCAACATCAACGGCATCGAGATCCAGTCGCGCGCCTATATCGGCCGCTTCAACTTCAAGGGCTCGGACCAGCAGAAGATCGTCGGCACGCTGTCCGGCGGCGAACGCGGTCGCCTGCACCTGGCGAAAACGCTGCTGCAGGGCGGCAACGTGTTGCTGCTGGACGAGCCGTCCAACGACCTCGACATCGAAACCCTGCGCGCGCTCGAAGACGCGCTGCTGGAATTTCCCGGCAACGCCTTCGTGATCTCGCACGACCGCTGGTTCCTCGATCGCATCGCCACCCACATCCTCGCCTTCGAGGGCGATTCGCACGTCGAATTCTTCCCCGGCAACTACAAGGAATACGAACAAGACAAGAAGCGCCGCCTCGGCGAGGAAGCGGCGAAACCGCACCGGATCAAGTACCGCAAGCTCGCGTAGCGCTTATGAATTTCATTCAATCACTGGCCGCTTCGCAAGAAAAGAATCACTCGCTGCTCTGCGTCGGCCTCGATCCAGAACCGGCGAAGTTCCCTGCGCACCTGGGTGGAAGGCCCGACGCGGTCTTCGAGTTCTGCCGCGCCATCGTCGATGCTACGGCGGATGTGGTGTGCTGCTTCAAGCCGCAGTTTGCGCACTTCGCCGCGCTGCGCGCGGAAGACGCGCTGGAGCGCCTGGTCGCGCACGTCCGTGCGGCCCATCCGCAGGTTCCGGTGATCCTTGACGCCAAGCGCGGCGACATCGGTTCGACCGCGCAGCATTACGCCGCCGAGGCATTCGACCGTTACCGCGCCGATGCGGTAACGGTCAATCCCTATCTGGGTCGCGATTCCGTGCAGCCGTTCCTCGACCGCGCCGACAAGGGCGTGATCGTGCTGTGCCGCACTTCCAATCCTGGTGCGCGCGACTTGCAGGATCTCATCGTTCCCGACGAGATCGGCGGCGGCAGACCGCTGTACCAGCACGTCGCCCAACTCGTCGCACGCGACTGGAACGCGAACGGCAACTGCGCACTGGTGGTTGGCGCGACGTACCCCGACGAACTGCGCGAAGTGCGTGCGCTGGTCGGCGACATGACCATCCTCGTTCCCGGCATCGGCGCGCAGGGCGGCGACGTGGAAGCCGTGTTGCGCAACGGCAAGAACGCGCAGGGCGCAGGACTGATCATCAGTTCATCGCGCGCCGTCCTCTATGCGGGCAGCGGCACCGATTTTGCCGAGGCCGCACGCCATGAAGCGCAAAAGCTGCGCGACGAGATCAACCGCTGGCGGTGAAGCAACCGTTCTCCCTGAGCGTAGCGCCGTAGGCGCGAAGTCGAAGGGTTGATGGCGTTTCGACTGCGCTCGCTGCGCGAGCTACGCTCAACGCGAACGGACGAAATAATTCAGCCGGGCCCACGCATACCGCGGTGTCAGCAACGCGTAGTGCGCCCACAAGCCGCACCATACCAGCGCGCGCGCAAGCGGGTTGCGCGCGGCAGGATCGAATTTCCGGAACCAGCGCCACATGCCGCGATGCTTGTGGTACGCGACGAAGAACGGCCGCGCGCGGCTGGAAGTCCCCTTGCCATGCACGATGCGCACGGCGTTCGCGCACACCACGCGCAGGCCGGCATCGCGCACGCGCCGGCACAGGTCGATGTCCTCGCAATGCAGGAAAAAGCCTTCGTCGAACCCACCGAGCAGGTCGAATGCTGCCCGCGGCAGCAACATCAGCGCACCGGAGACGGCGTCCACCGCCTGCACGTCCGTCGCGTCTCCGGCAACATGCACGCTCTCCAGTCCAAGCAGGCTCATGAGCGCGCGGCGCAGCAGCGGATCGCGCCGGCGGCTGGCGGGTTCGGCGGCGCCACCCCTGTCCACGACGTCCGCGCCGACCAGGCCCGTGCCGGGATCCAGCAAAGTGCGCAGGCGCGCGATCGTGTCGGGCTCGATGCGGCAATCGGGATTCAGGAACAGCACGGCGTCGCCCTGCGCGATCGCGGCGCCGCGATTGCAGGCGGCACCGAAGCCCAGGTTCGCGCCATTGCGCACGATGCGCAGGCGCGCATCGCCCGCCCAGCGCCGGGCGACGGCCTCCACCGAACCATCGCGTGAGGCGTTGTCGCCGACGATGACCTCGACTGGCGCGATGCTGGCCATCACCGATGCGACGCTCGGTCCAAGCTCGCTGCCGCTGTCGGCGGCGACGATGATGACGCTGGTCAGTCCGGGCCGGCTGGCCATCGCGTTTTCCGATCAGGGCGCCAGCAACTTCTCGCCCTGCTCCGCCGCATGGCGCCACAGTGCGGGCCAGTGCTCGAGCCCGGCGGCCAGCAGTTCGCATTCCTCGGCCAGGGCGCGCGCGCAGCCAGCCTCATCGAGGTCTTCCGTCCAGTCGCTCAGGCGCGGCGCGGCATTGGCAAGCATCGCCTTGGCGTTGGCCTGCACGATGGCGCGGGCATCGGCCTGCCAGTACACCGGCGCGTCGCCGGCCGCTTCGATCTGGTGCTGGATGCGGTCGATGATGTCGGCGCGCGTGTAGCCGAGGTATTCGCGCAAGTGGGCGATGCGGTCTCGTGCGCTGGCGCCGGCCAGATCGCGCAGTACATCCGCCAGCAGACGCATGCGCGTACCGGGATCTTCCGCGTGAAACAAGCCAAACTGCCGTTGCACGAAGTCACGCAGGAAATAATTCACATGCGGCACGAAGGCGGCCAGGGTCCGATCCGAACGCTTGCGCGAGGATTCCTGGACATGGCCGATCGCCTCGGGCAGTGCGAGCGAGACCGCATCGGGATGGCAGAAGCGCGTCACCGCGCCCGCGAGGGAATCCTGCCCGCGCCCCACGGGGCTCGAACACGGCAATAGGCGGGAGTTGTCGATCGTCAGCGGTGTGAATCCGGCAACGGCCATGACTTGCGCCCGTGGCGTGCCCTGCACGATGAACTGCGCTTCGCAGTTGCGCAGATAGCTTTCCCGATCGTGCCAGAACTGCGCACGGGATTCGCCATCGAGCTGATACAACCACAAGCCGAAGGCGCTGCGCGAGCTGCCATAACTGGCTGCCTGCGTGGACACGATGCGCGCCGCGGCGGATAAC
This sequence comes from Pseudomonadota bacterium, assembly GCA_018240545.1. GTDB lineage: Bacteria > Pseudomonadota > Gammaproteobacteria > Xanthomonadales > Rhodanobacteraceae > Rudaea. Next base: position 4,072 of record JAFEFP010000122.1, read on the forward strand.
AAATCCAGCCGTCCCAGGTTGATGCCGCGCAGGGCGCTGCGCTGGATCGGATATTCGGTCGCCAGCATCGCACCCAGTCCGTTGCCGCAGGCGCGCAAATGCAGCTCGAACGGGTCGGCGTCGACTTCCGCGCCTGCCGCCAGCGCCTGTTCCATGTTCGGTAGGAATCGGGCCGCCTGCCGCACGAGCGGGTTCGGATCCAGACCGGCGCCAGCCGCGCTGGCGTACTCGGGGCGCCGCAGCGGCAACAACAGGTCGTCGTCGAGCAACGCCAGGCGTGCGCCGGCCGACAGCAGCATGGCCAGGTTCCAGCCGCGACCGCCCCCGAAACGCTGGGCATGCGGATGCGCGTCGCGCAACAGCAGACGCGGAGCCTCGCGTGCCGCCGCCGGCACGCTCTTGCCGAGTCGTTCAACCAGCCTTGCCGCTTCGGCACGGCCGACATAGTGCACCTTGCAGCCGGTGTTGCGCGCGAACTCGCGCAAGGAGTCGCGCTGTTCATTGGCGTGCGCCGGCAGCGACGAATCATCGAGCACGATGTAGCGCCGTCCCGCGCGATGCCGGCGTTCGTAGTCGACCAGCGACGCCAACAGGCGCGCGAGCTGCTCGGGACGGTCACAGGCGCGAATGAAAACGCCACGCAGGGCAGCAGGCGATTGCGCCGGCACTTGATCGAGGCGCCCGAGGAAATTCTGGTCGGAAACCAGCAGCCCGCGCTGGATCAGGCTATCGAGGACGCGGCGGACGTCTTCGCGCTTGCCGGCCAGGCCGCTGATCGTCGATTCGATGCGCGCGATGTGCTCGTCGAGGGTGCGAAATTCGCGACATTGGTCCATCGCCTGCAAGACCTGAAAGGTCATGACATGCGTAGCGCCCGTGCGCTTGTTCAGGAAGATGCATTCCTGGCCCGACAACGCGGCGACGGAACCGTCCTCGGAGGCGAACAGCGGCGCGTTCGGATCGGGCGCACGCATCGCCGGCGCGGCCGGGTGCACGGGAAAGTTGGCCTGGTAGGTGAGGTTCGTCGCCATTTGCGTTTGCGTTGCCGGTTTCCGGCGTCAGCGTGGGATTCGTTTGTCCAGTTCCGCGCGCAAACGCGCGATCTCCGCTTCCAGTTCCGCGATGCGTCCGCCCGCGGCCATGTTCTTGCGGACCTCGCCATTGTAATGCGCGTACACCGATTCCTCGCGGTCGCCGAACAGGGCCAGGTCCGGCAGGCGTTCCGGCAGCGCGCGGCGCGAGCACACGGCGATGAAATACAGCGGCGCGTAGCCAAGCCCGGATTGCGGCAGCGCCTGCGCTCCGTCGAGTGTCGCGGCCGCGACGCTGCGCGGTGCGCAATCCAGATTCCAGATCGCCGACTGGAACAGCAGTTTCTGCCCGAACAGCCGCACCTGCGGGAAATGCGGGGCCAGCAGCGCCAGCAATTCGTCGCGGTAGAGCTCGCGCACGTGGAATTCGTTGCGGAAACCGGATACGTCGCTGTACGCGTGCTTGTCGGGCGAGGATACGATCAGGATGCCGTCATCGGTCAGCGCACGCGCGAAACCGG
>JAFEFP010000123.1 GCA_018240545.1 Pseudomonadota bacterium
GTCCTGAATGTTCAACTCTCCCGCGCTGGCGTTGACGTACAGCGCGTTGCTGCCGGGATCCGGCGTGACGATGCTGGTGGGCGTACCGGAGGTCAGGTAGGACAGGTTGGAAGAAAAATATTGGTTCCAACTGCCACTGATGTTCAAGACCGTTGCGGCATTGCTCAAACCGATCACGACGGACTCGAAATAAAAGCCCTGTTCGATCTTGATCGTGCCGCCACCGTCGGTGACGGCCTGGTTCACGGCATCCTGAATGGTGGCATAGACGCCATCCGGACCCACCAGGTACGTGCCGCCGGTGGCGTTGGCCGCCAAGGGCATGGCGAAGGCCAGTGTCACGCAATACCGCGCCAGGTTACGAAGCAGATCATTATGCAGCATGATGTCTCCCGGTGAGCTTGTCGATACCGCAGGAGACGCAAAACGGCGGCGCAGGGCGCCAGCTTTGCCCGAGAACGTGACTATGCGTGGTTGGTGTGGCCGCTATCGGATCACGAATCCTGCGTCACGGCTTCCAGCATCTGCCCCGCATGCGCGAGCGTCTGCGGCGTGATGGTGACGCCCCCCAGCATGCGCGCGATTTCGTCGCGGCGCGCAGAAGCCTGCAACGCCTCGATCCCGACCTGAGTGGCTCTTGCGTCGGTGGATTTGATCACACGCAGGTGTGCGTGCGCCTGCGCAGCCACCTGCGGCAGGTGGGTCACGCACAGCACCTGGCGCTTGCCGCCAAGTCGGCGCAGCTTGCGCCCGACGACTTCCGCCACCGCGCCGCCGATGCCGGAGTCGACCTCGTCGAAGACCATGGTCGGGACATCGTCCGCATCGAGCGCCGCGACTTCGATCGCCAGGCTGATGCGCGACAATTCGCCGCCCGAGGCGACCTTGCGCAACGGCCGCGGCGGCTGGCCGGGGTTCGCGCTGACCATGAATTCGGCGCGCTCATTGCCTTGGCTGTCCGGCTCCGCAGTGTCCGTGGCTTGCAATTCCACCTCGAAACGTCCGCCGCCCATGCCCAATTCCGCCATCAGCGCCGTGATGTCGCCACCGAGTCGTTCGGCTGCTTTCCGGCGCATCTTGGTCAATGCGGCGGCTGCCTTGTCGTAGGCGGCGCGCGTGAATTCACGCTCTCGCTGCAGCACGTCTCGTCGTTCGCCCGCGCCGCGCAAGGTTTCCAACTCCTCGCGCAGCGTCTGGGCCTGCGCCTTGAGTTCGGCGACCGGCACGCGATGCTTGCGCGACAATTCGTGCAGTCGCGCGATCTGCGCCTCGACTTCGCCAAAGCGGTCCGGATCCAGCTCCAGGGCATCGCGGTAGCGGCCGATTGCGGAGTGTGCCTCGCCAAGCTGGATCGCCGCGGCATCGAGCAGCTCGCGCGCGGCGTCGAGCGCGGGATCAAGTTGCACGAGGCGGTTCAGTTCGGCCCGTGCTCGCGCCACGGCGCGCAGCGCCGCGAATTCGCCATCGCCGTCGAGCGCATCGGCGACGGCACTGCTGCCTTGCAGCAGTTGCCCGGCATTGGCCAGGCGCTTGTGAACCTCGTTCAATGCATCGAGGTCGGGCGGCGCCAACGCATGGCAGTCGAGTTCCGCGAGCTGGTGCTCGAGCATGGCAATGCGTGCCGATTGATCGGCGCCGCCGAGTTCGCGCATGTGCGCATCGACATTGCGCCAGCGCGTGGCCAGCTCGGCGACGCGCGCACGCTCGCCGGCGTGGCCGCCGAAGGCATCGAGCAGGTCGAGTTGGTGCGAACGCTCGAGCAGGGCCTGGTGCTCGTGTTGGCCGTGGATCTCGAGCAGCGTCTGCGCCAGCGCCTGCAATTGTGCGAGCGTGGCGGGGCGACCGTTGATCCAGGCGCGCGAATTGCCTTCGCTGCGGATCACGCGGCGCAACTGGCAGGAATTGCCTTCGTCGAAATCTCCGGCCTCGAGCCAGGCGCGCGCGCGTGGTGCGTCGCCAAGCGAGAACGTGGCGGACAGTTCCGCGCGCTCGCAGCCATGACGCACGACGCCGGCGTCCGCGCGCTGGCCGGACAGCAGCAGCAGCGCATCCACGAGCAGGGACTTGCCCGCGCCGGTTTCGCCGGTGACTGCCGTCATGCCGGGATGGAACGCAATGTCGGCCGCGCCGACGATGGCGAAATCCTTGACGGTAAGCGTTTCGAGCATGCGCGAAATTGTACACGGCGTCGCGATGGCAGACGCGCGCGCGGGCATTCCATTACACTTGCAGTGTGCTCGCGAGACGAACGGTGATGTGGTACGTGATTTATGCCCGGGACAACGAGAACAGCCTGGCCGCGCGAACGGCGGCGCGTCCGGCGCATCTGGCGCGCCTGCAGGCGCTGCGCGACGAAGGGCGCCTGCTGCTGGCTGGACCCCTGCCGGCGATCGATGCGGAAGATCCCGGTGCGGCAGGATTTTCCGGCAGCCTGATCGTCGCCGGATTCACCAGCCTGGCGGCCGCGCAGGCCTGGGCCGAGGCCGACCCGTATCGCGCGGCCGGCGTATATCGTGGAGTGGACGTGCGCCCGTTCCGCAAGGTGCTGCCATGAGCGACCGCGTCGAGCGCGTCCGGGCGGCGCTGGCGCGGGAATTCGCGCCGCTCGCGCTGACGGTCGAGGATCAAAGCCATCTGCACGCCGGACACGCCGGGGCGCGCGACGGGCGGGGGCATTTCCAGGTACGCATCGTCGCCGCCGCCTTCGCCGGCATGCCGCCACTGGCACGGCATCGGGCCGTGCATGCCGCATTGGCGGAAATGCTGCAAACCGATATTCATGCACTCGCGATCCAGGCGCGTGCTCCCGATGAAACTCACTGAAGGCCGAAAATGCGCAAGCCATTCCTGTTCGCCCTCGCCGTGATCGCTGGCTGCTCGTCGCGCAGCCCGGATAACCGCGTGCTGCAACTGCCAACGGGCGGCACGGTGGTCGAGACCGTCAATGGCACCGCGGTGCCGCAGAGTTTGCTCGACGCCGTTGCCGAAGCGCATCGCCTGGATGTGACGCAGGCCAAGCAGCGCGACCAGGCGTTGGTGCTGACGACCGACCTCGTGTTGCTGGCGCAAGCCGCGCAGCGCGAGAATTTCGCGGTCGACCCAACGTACCGTGCGCGCGTGGAAGCGGCGCGCCTGCAGGGCGTGGCCGATGCGGCGTTCGCGCAATTCGAACAGCGCACGCCGATCAACGACACGCTGCTCAAGGCCGAATACGACAACCAGGTCGTGCGCGCCGGCAAGACGGCCTACGATTTCAGCCAGTTGCTTTTCGACGACGAGGACGCCGCGCTCAAGGCCGAAGACGACATCGTTTCCGGACAGCCGTTCGACAAGGTGTTCGATGCCTGGCGCGGCAAGGCCAAGCAGGCGCGCCGGTTCACACGCGTGCTGCCGGACCAGTTGCCGCCGGACCTGGCCAGGGTGCTTGCCGAACTGCACAATGGCGACACCACCAAGGTGCCGGTGAAAACGCAATTCGGTTGGCACGTGGTCCATCTGGACATCGCCAACCCGTATACGCCGCCGCCATTCGACCAGGTCAAGGATGGCATTCGTCGCAACCTGCAGATGAAGATCGGGCGCGAGCGCCTGGACAAGCTGCGCGAACAGGCGAAGGTCGAGTACCCGCCCGGCGCCGCGCCCCCCAAGCAGGCAACCCCATCGCCTGCACCCGCCGCACCGGGGAAGAAAGGCTAGGGCAGTTCCGCGCGCGCGGAGGAGTTCCAGCCGGATGCGCGATGCTCGACGACGATCGTCGTGTGGATCCCGCCACGCACGCCGAATTCGGCGCTCAGGCGCATGAAGCGCGGCCGTGTCGCGCGGACCAGGTCATCCAGGATGCGGTTGGTGACGGCTTCGTGGAACGCGCCTTCGTCGCGGAAGCTCCAGACGTAAAGCTTGAGCGACTTGAGCTCCACGCAGGCCAGGTCCGGGATGTATTCCAGATGCAGCGTGGCGAAGTCCGGCTGCCCGGTTTTCGGGCACAGGCAGGTGAACTCGGGAATGCGCATGCGGATGGTATAATCGCGGCCCGGTTCCGGGTTCGCGAACGTTTCCAGGTTCTTGCTGGGCGCGGTGGACACGGTTCGGTCTCCTGATGCGGCTTTCTTGCGTGGGCGCGCACCTTAACGCAAGCCCGCGCGCTGGAGCAACCTTTGCGATCTTCCATGATCGCGAGAATCAAAAGCGGCCATTCCGGGCCGCACTTTTCAAAAGAATGCACGCATGCGCCTAACCACAATAAAGTTGTCCGGATTCAAATCCTTCGTCGATCCGACCGTCCTGCACCTGCCGACCAACCTGACCGGCGTGGTCGGCCCGAACGGCTGCGGCAAGTCCAACATCATCGACGCGATCCGCTGGGTAATGGGCGAAAGCGCGCCGACCCGCCTGCGCGGCGATTCGCTCGCCGACGTGATCTTCTCGGGCAGCACCGGGCGCAAGCCGGTCGGCGCCGCCACGGTGGAACTGGTCTTCGACAACTCCGACGGACTGGTGGTTGGCGAATATGCCAAGTACAACGAGATTTCGGTCAAGCGCCAGGCCAGCCGCGACGGCCAGTCGCAGTATTTCCTCAACGGCGCCCGCTGTCGCCGCCGCGACATTACCGACCTTTTCCTCGGCACGGGCCTGGGCGCACGCAGCTATTCGATCATCGAGCAGGGCATGATCTCGGAGATCATCTCCGCGCACCCGGACGAACTGCGCGGGCATCTGGAGGAAGCGGCGGGCATCTCCAAGTACAAGGAACGGCGCAAGGAAACCGAAAGCCGCATCAAGGCCACGCGCGAGAACCTCGAGCGGCTGAACGACGTGCGCGAGGAAGTCGACAAGCAGATCGATCACCTCAATCGCCAGGCCAAGGCCGCCGCGCGCTGGCAGGAACTGAAGGCCGAACAGGCGCGACGCGAGGCGGAACTGCGCGGACTGCATTACCGCGCCATCGCCGCCGAGATCGACGCTCACCAGCATGCGCTCACACAAGCCGATATCGTGATCGAGGGCTGCGTTTCCGAACAGCGACAGGTCGAGGCGCAAATCGAGGCCCATCGCGAAAGGCACCAGTCCGCGACGGAGCACCTGAATCTGGTGCAGGGCGAGGTCTACCGCATCGGCGGCGAGATCGCCCGCGTCGAGCAGAAGATCCAGCACAACAAGGAGCTGCACGAACGCCTGGAGCGCGCGCGCGAGGAAACCGAGAAAGCCCGTGCCGAACTTGGTGAGCACATCGGCGGCGACAGGCAGCAGATCGAACTGCTGCGTGCGGCGCTGGCCGAGGGCGAGCCCAGGTTGGCGGCGCTCCACGAGGCGGCGGCGAAGACCGCGCAAGCCCAGCGCGATGCCGAGGCGAAGCTCGCCGAATGGCAGGCGCAGTGGGACACCTATGCCAAATCGTCCGGCGAGGCGTCGAAAGAAGCCGAGGTCGAGCGCACGCGCCTGGACTACCTCGACAAGCAGGCGCTGGAAACGGCGCGTCGCCTAGAGATGCTGCGAAGCGAGCGCCAGGGCGCGGATTTCGACGCGCTGAGCGAACAATTGCTCACAGTGACCGCCGAGCAC
>JAFEFP010000124.1 GCA_018240545.1 Pseudomonadota bacterium
ATTGGTGCCGTCGAATTGCCGTCCGCGCCATGGCATGCCGCGCAGGGCAGGGCGAGTTGTGCGGCGGTCGCGCCGGGTGCGGCGCCCGTTTCCGCCGCGTAGGCGTTGCAGGCAATCAATCCGGCCACGAGCATCGCTAGTCGACTGAATTTCATGTGGCTTTCCTTATTGGCTCGGGCTCAGGCTGGACAGGTAGGCAGCGATGTTGCGGATATCCGCATCCGACAGGCTTTCGCCTTGCGCGCGCATGGTCGGGTGCGCACGTTCGCCCTTCTTGTATTCGCTCAGCGCGGCCACGAGATAATCGTAGTTCTGGCCGGCGATGCGCGGGACATGGTAGTTGGGATAGGCATTCTTGTATCCCGTAACACCGTGGCATCCATGGCAGGTATACACCAGTGATTTGCCGGCCTGCAGGTCGCCTTGGGCAGGATCGGCGGCAAGGGCGGGAACGGAAAACAAGGTGGCTGCGGCAAGGGCGAGGTGACACGCGGTGTTTTTGTGCATGGCTGATCGGGCATTCCGTTACAAGGCGATTAATCCGCGAAAGTATATCGTGCCGTGCGCTTGTGTTGCCACCCGCCTCCCACGCAAGGCGAAATCCGTTCCCGCATGACGATGCAACCGCGCACGCCCCGCAAGCATCCATGACTTTTGTCCACCCATCCGCATGACTTGCGGCCCTGTCGAAAAGACCTGCATCGGGATAACTTGCCGGTCGAATCGTGCAGGGACTTGCGTAATATGGTGATATAGTTTAGTATAACACTAGTTCAACTCCCATCCCCGCAGCCGGATCGAAACTCCAATGATCTCCGCAAAGACGCGAAATCTGTTGATTACATTGATGTTTTCCGGACTCGCCGGATTGCTTTCCGCCTGCAATCGCGATGGTGCTGCAGCGCAGACCAAGACCCCGACGGTCGATGCAGTTCCCGTCGAAGTCGCCCTTGCGGCGCACAGCGCCATCAGCGCCAGCTACAGCGGAACGGCGGCGCTGGTCGCCGATCACGAAGCACAGGTCACGGCAAAGACGTCGGGTGTGCTGAAGAAGCTCTACGTGGAAGAGGGCATGACCGTGAAAGCCGGTCAATTGCTTGCCGAACTTGACGATGCCGACGCGCTGGCCAAGGCCAAGCAGGCCGAGGCGCAGATGCACAAGGCCGAGGCGACGTTCGCGCATGCGCAAGCAGCGATACCGAAGCATCTGATTCCGGAATACGAATACGAGCAGGACAAGTTCGACCTGGCCGCGCAGCGCGCCGCGTACGAAGCCGCGAACATCCAGTTGTCCTACACGCGTATCGTCGCCCCGGTAGACGGCGTGATTGCCGAACGCAGCATCAAGCTCGGAAATCTGGTGCAGGCCAACCAGAACCTGTTTCGCATCGTCGGCATGAATCCTTTGCAGGCGGTCCTGAACGTGCCCGAGCGCCAGCTTGGAATCCTCAAGGCGGGGCAGGTGGTGCAACTCGAAGCCGATGCGCTGCCGGGCAAGAAATTTGGCGGGATCATCCTGCGCATCGCTCCGGTGGTCGATCCGGCCAGCGGCACGTTCCGCGTGACCTGCCAGTTCCACGATGCCAGTGCCGTGCTGCGCCCCGGCATGTTCGCGCGCATCGATATCGTCTATGACCAGCGCCCGGATGCGCTGACTGTGCCGCGCGCGGCACTGGTGGAGGAAGACGGCCAGACTTCGGTGTTCGTGGTCGACAAGGCACCGCCCGTTGCGGCACCGAAAGCCGCAGCCGGAAAGCCCGCTGCGAAGGTGCCGCTTGGCGCACCGGGCGGCTTCGTCGCGCACCGGCAACTGGTGAAGATCGGCTACAGCGATGGCGACAAGGTCGAGATCCTTTCCGGTCTCGAAGCGGGCGCACGCGTCATCACGGTCGGCCGCAATGCGGTGCGTGACGGCACCGCCGTACTGGTGCTGGACAACAAGGCATGAGCCTGGTTGAACTCGCCACGCGCCGGCGCGTCACGGTCGGGATGGTGACGCTCACCCTGGTCTTGTTCGGCCTGATCGCGCTGTCCGGGCTCAAGGTCAATCTGCTGCCGGACTTGACCTATCCGACGCTGACCGTGCGCACCGCGTATGAAGGTGCGGCGCCGGCCGAGATCGAGACGCTGATTTCGCAGCCGGTCGAGGAAGCGCTCGGCGTGGTCAAGAACGTGCGCACGATTCATTCCGTGTCGCAGGCCGGACAATCGGACGTGATCCTGGAATTTGCCTGGGGCACGAACATGGACCAGGCCAGCCTCGACGTGCGCGACAAGCTCGATTTGCTGCAATTGCCGTTGACGGCGAAGAAGCCCGTGCTGTTGCGCTTCAATCCGTCCACCGATCCGATCCTGCGCCTGGCCTTGACCGGGCCTGCGCAAAGCGGTGCGGCCGAGAACGCGGAATTGAAGCAGTTGCGCCGTTTTGCCGACGACGAGCTGCGCAAGCGCCTGGAACCGACCGCCGGCGTGGCCGCGGTCAAGGTTGGCGGTGGCCTCGAGGACCAGATCGACGTCGACATCGACCAGCAGCGCCTGCAGCAACTGAACCTCAATGTCGCCGACGTGATCAAGCGCCTGGGCGACGAAAACGTGAACGTGTCCGGGGGGCGCATCGAGGATGGCAGCCAGCGCTATCTCGTGCGCACGGTCAACCAGTTCACGAATCTGGATCAGATGAGCGACCTGCTGATCAAGGTCGACAAGGGCGTGCCGATCCGGCTCAAGGACGTGGCCACCGTGCACCAGGGCCACAAGGAGCGCCAAGGCATCGTTCGCGTCGACGGACACGAGGCCGTGGAACTGGCAATCTACAAGGAAGGCGACGCCAATACCGTCACCGTGGCCGCGGCGGTGCGCAAGCAGCTCGACCGGTTCACGTGCGCGAATCAGCCACCGTCGTGCGTCTCGATCCTGCCGCCAAACGCGAAGCTGACCACGATCGACGACCAGTCCGTCTTCATCCAGAGTTCGCTCCACGACGTGCGTGACGACGCCATCATCGGCGGCGTGCTCGCCGTGCTCATCATTTTCTTCTTTCTCGGCGATTCCTGGAGCACGTTCATCATCTCGCTGTCGCTGCCGGTGTCGCTGATCGCGACGTTCTTCTTCATGGGTGAAGCGGGCCTGAGCCTGAACGTGATGTCGCTGGGCGGATTGGCGCTGGCCACCGGCATGGTCGTGGACGACTCCATCGTCGTACTCGAGAACATCGCTCGCCTGCGCGAACGCGGCACCGGCATCGTCGAATCGGCCGTTGCGGGCACGCGCGAAGTGTCGATGGCGGTGACCGCCTCCACATTGACCACGGTCGCCGTGTTCTTCCCGCTCGTGTTCGTGCAGGGGATCGCCGGCCAGTTGTTCCGCGACCAGGCGCTGACGATCACGTTTGCCATGCTCATTTCGCTGGTCGTTGCGATGAGCCTGATTCCCATGCTGGCTTCGCTCAAGGGCCGGGCGCCGCTGGCGTTTGCCGATGAAACCAGGCCACCACGTGTTCTTCCGCGCTCGCGCGTCGGCCGGGCGTTCGCCGCGATCGGTCGTCTGTTCCGCTGGCTGCCGCGTGCCCTCGGCTGGACCGGTTTCATGCTGGGTCGCGCCGGCGGAAGTCTCGTTGGCCGCGTGCTGCGTTTTGCCGGCAAGGCCATGCTGGCTGGCTACAACCATGCCGCCAAGGCCTATCACGGCTTCCTGCCCAAGGCGCTCGCGCATCCGTGGAAAGTGCTCGGTTCTGCTGCCGCGGTGTTCCTGTTCAGCGTTGCCTTGATTCCCACGCTGGGCACGGACCTGATTCCGCAACTCGCGCAGGGCCGCTTCGAGATGACGGTGAAGCAGGCGCCGGGAACTCCGTTGGACGATACCGACGCACTGGTGCGCGAGCTGCAAGGCAAGAATGCGAAGAATCCGCTGATCAAGATGATTTACGGCGTCAGCGGCACCGGTACGCGCCTGGACGCCAACCCGACCGAGTCCGGAGAAAACATCGCGCGCCTGCTCGTGGTGCTGGCGCCCGGCGCCGGCCGCACGGGCGAATCCGAGGCGATGAACGCCTTGCGCGCCAACATGGTCAGCCATCCGGGCAGCGAAGTGCAGTTCTCGCGGCCGAAGCTCTTCAGCTTCGACACGCCGCTGGAAGTGGATTTGCGCGGTTACGACCTGGATGCCTTGCAGAAAGCCGGCAACAAGCTCGCCGAACTGCTGCAGGCTTCGCCGCGTTTCGCCGACGTCAAGTCGAGCGCGCAGGGCGGCTCGCCGGAAATCCGCATCCATTTCGACCAGGACCGTGCCGCGGCGCTCGGCCTCACCACCAAGCAGATTTCGGACCAGATCGTGGACAAGATCCGCGGTGCCGTGGCCACCCAGTACAACTTCCGCGACCGCAAGATCGACGTGCTGGTGCGGGCCAAGCCCAACGAACGCACCAGCATCGACGATATCCGCAACCTGATCGTCAACCCCGGTGCCGCAACGCCGGTGCGCCTGGCTTCGGTCGCCGACGTGGCCGTGGCGATGGGGCCGAACGAAATCGATCGCATCGGCCAGGAACGCGTGGCCATTGTCACGGCCAGCCTGCATTACGGCGATCTCGGCAGCGCGGTGGCGGAGGTACAGAAGATCCTGCGCGAGCATCCTCTGGCTGCCGGCGTGAGTGCGCACATTGGCGGTCAGAGCGAGGAACTGAACGCTTCGCTGCGCTCGCTGATCTTCGCCCTGTCGCTGGCGATCTTCCTCGTTTACCTGGTGATGGCTTCACAGTTCGAATCGCTGCTGCATCCGTTCGTCATCATGTTCTCGATCCCGTTGGCCCTGGTCGGCGCGGTGCTGGCGCTGAAGATCACATTCACGCCGTTGTCGGTCGTGGTTTTCATCGGCCTGATCATGCTGGCCGGCATCGTGGTCAAGAACGCGATCGTGCTGATCGACCGCATCAATCAGCTGCGCGAGGAGGGCATCGACAAACTCGCCGCGATCGCGCAGGCCGCCGAGTCGCGTTTGCGCCCGATCGCGATGACGACGCTGTGCACCCTGCTCGGTTTCCTGCCGCTGGCATTGAGTTTCGGCGACGGTTCCGAGGTGCGCGCGCCGATGGCGATCGCCGTGATCGGGGGCCTGAGCGTTTCCACGCTGCTCACGCTGATCGTGATCCCGGTGGTCTACAACCTGCTCGACCGACGCGCGGATGCCTGGTATCAGCAACGGGGAATGCGCAACCCGCGTCATCCGGGAGGCGCCGAAACACTGGTCGAAGGCAGCACTCCGTGACGCTCGCCGAACTCAGCCTCAAGCGTCCGGTCACGGCAGTGATGTTCTTCGTGTCGCTGCTCGTGGTCGGCGCCATTGCCGCGTTCCGCCTGCCGCTGGAAGGCATGCCGGACGTGCAATTCCCGTTCATGATGATCAACCTGCCGTATGTCGGCTCCACTCCGGCGGAAGTCGAGCGCACGATCACGCGGCCGGTCGAGGATGCGCTGTCGACGCTGACCGGCATCGAGCACATGAACTCGCTCTCGCGTGCGGACGGT
>JAFEFP010000125.1 GCA_018240545.1 Pseudomonadota bacterium
CCGGTGGTCGTCTCGGGATTCTGGCCCGGCATCATCATGCCGATCTTCATGCGCAACTGGTTGATGAAGATGACCATCGTGTTGGATTTCTTGATGTTCGCGGTGAGCTTGCGCAGCGCCTGCGACATCAGGCGCGCCTGCAGGCCGGGCAACTGGTCGCCCATCTCGCCCTCGATTTCCGCGCGCGGCGTCAGTGCCGCGACCGAGTCGATCACGATCACGTCGATCGAACTGGAACGCACCAGCATGTCGGCGATTTCCAACGCCTGTTCGCCGGTGTCCGGCTGCGAAAGCAAAAGGTCATCGACATTGACGCCGAGTTTTTCCGCATAGGTCGGATCGAGCGCGTGTTCGGCGTCGATAAAGGCGCAGGTTCCGCCCAGCTTCTGCGCCTGCGCGACGACTTGTAGCGTCAGCGTGGTCTTGCCCGAGGATTCCGGACCGTAGATTTCCACCACGCGCCCGCGCGGCAAGCCACCGATGCCGAGCGCAATGTCGAGCATCAGCGACCCGGTCGGAATCGCCGCGACCGGATCGGCGGCGCGATCGCCCATGCGCATGACCGCGCCCTTGCCGAACTGCTTTTCGATCTGGCTCAGGGCCGCGGAAAGTGCCTTGCGCTTGTTGTCGTCCATTGCGTGAATCCTCGAATTTTTGGCTGGTACGGCGAGTTTTCGCCGCGCGTGTCTCACCGGTTGCGATTTGCACCGACATTCCGGCAGGGTCGGGTGTCGGCGACAGGCGACCGAGGGGAATCCCGTTGCCACTGACGATGTGGATCTTGCCGGATGCCACATCCGTGTATTCAGGATCCCGTCATTCCCTGCCGGGATGACATGCGCCAAGTATCCCACAGCGTCGGTGGGACCGCATGCGCGTATCGCGCATCAGCTTGTCAGAATTTTCCGAACGCCGGCGAGCGCGGCGGCGACGGTCTGGCGGCGCACGGCTTCGCGGTCGCCGTCGAAGTGGAACAACTCGGCCTGGGCGTAGCCACCGCGGCGCTTCCAGCTGATCCACACCGTGCCGACCGGCTTGTCGGCGGTGCCGCCGGACGGCCCGGCGATGCCGGTCACGGCGACGGCGACGGATGCGCCGTAGCGCGCCAGCGCGCCGGAGACCATCTCGATGGCGGTTTCGCGGCTGACCGCGCCATGTTCTTCCAGCGTTTCCGGGCGCACGCCGAGCAATGCCTCTTTCGCCTCGTAGCTGTAGGCGACGACGCCGCACTCGAACCAGGCCGAAGATCCGGCGATGTCGGTCAGCACCTTGGCGATCCAGCCGCCGGTGCACGATTCGGCGGTCACCAGGCTCGCGCCACGGCGCGTGAATTCGGCAGCGACGTCCTGCGCCTGCGCGTGCAGGGTGTCATCGCTGGCTGGGCTGTGCGCCATGCTCGACTCCGGCGGAAGAAAGTCACTTCTACCGGATTTTCGCATGCGAAGCAAAATAGCCGTAATACAGCAGCGGGATCACCAGCAAGGTCAGCACCGTGGACACCAGGATGCCGAAGATCAGCGCCACCGCCAGGCCCTGGAAGATCGGATCGTCGAGGATAAAGAAACCGCCGATCATGGCCGCGAGCGCGGTCAAGGCGATGGGCTTGGCGCGCACCGCGGCGGCCTCGATCACCGCCTCGCCCAACGGCTGACCCGCGGCCATGGCGTGGTCGATGAAGTCGATCAGCAGGATCGAATTGCGCACGATGATGCCGGCCAGCGCGATCATGCCGATCATCGAAGTCGCGGTGAACTGCGCGCCGAGCAGCGCGTGCCCGGGCATCACGCCGATCACCGTCAGCGGGATCGGCGACATGATGATCAGCGGCACGACATAACTGCGGAACTGGCCGACGACGAGCAGGTAGATCAGCACCAGGCCCACCGAATACGCCAGGCCCATGTCGCGGAAGGTTTCGTAGGTGATCTGCCATTCGCCGTCCCACTTCACCGCGTAGCCGGCGGCGTCGCTCGGCTGGGCGATGAAGTTCTGCGCAAGATGCTGCCCGGCGACAGCCTCGCGTCCGAGCTTGCCGACCATCGCGAACATGCCGTACAACGGGCTGTCGGTCGCGCCGGCATCGTCGCCGACCACGAACGCGTACGGCAGCAGGTCCTTGTGGTAGACGGCGTTTTCCCATCCGGCTTGCCGCGCCTGCGTCACTTCCGACAGCGGCACCAGCGCCCCGCCCTGCGCGCGCACGCGCAAGGCCAGCAGCGAATCGAGCGCAGCCTGGTCGCCAGCCGACAGGCGCAACCGGATCGGCACGGCGTACTTGGAGCGGCCATCCATCAGGTACGTGGCGTCGTCGCCGGACAGCGCGGCGACGAGCGTGCGCGCGATGTCGGACTGGGTGACGCCCAGGCGCGCGGCGCGGGCGCGATCGACGACGATGACATCGCGCGGCGAATCGGCCTCGACGCTGCCGTCGATGTCGACAAGATCCGGATCGGCCCGGAAATCGCTTTCGAGTCCTGCCGCGATCTTGCGCAGCGTGGCGTAGTCCGGCCCGTAGATCTCGGCGACGATCGGCGCCAGCACGGGCGGGCCGGGCGGCACCTCGACCACTTTCACCGAGGCGCCGAAGCGCGCGCCGATCTTCGCCAGCAGCGGCCGCACCGCCAGCGCGATTTCGTGGCTGTGCCGCGTGCGCGCGTGCTTGTCGACGAGGTTCACCTGCAAGTCGCCGTCGATCGGCGCGGCGCGCAGGTAATACTGGCGCACCAGGCCATTGAAGTTGATCGGCGCGGCGGTGCCGGCGTAGGCCTGGTAATTGGCCACCTCGGGCACGCCATCCAGCGCGCGCGCAAGATCCGCCAGCACGCGGTTCGTTGTCTGCAGCGTGCTGCCGACCGGCATGTCGACGACGACCTGGAACTCGGACTTGTTGTCGAACGGCAGCATCTTCAGGATCACGGCGCGGAACAGCACCAGGCTCGCCGCCAGCAACACCAGCGCGCCCATCGCGGCAAACAGCACGCGGCGGCGCCGGCGGCCGCGCCTCGCATCGAGGAACGGCGCCATCAGGCGCCGGAACAGGCGCAGCAGGCGGCCTTCGCGCGGCGTGACGCCGGGCTCGTCCGCGGCGGGCGCGGCGTGGTGCCCGAGCAGTTTCAGCGACAGCCACGGCGTGACCACCAGCGCGACCGCCAGCGACAGCAGCATGCCGGCCGAGGCATTGATCGGGATCGGCCGCATGTACGGACCCATCAGGCCGGAGACGAAGGCCATCGGCAGCAGCGCCGCGATCACGGTGAACGTGGCCAGGATCGTCGGCCCGCCGACTTCGGCGACGGCGACCGGAATCGCCTCGCGCAACGTGCGCCGGCCCAGCGCCATGTGGCGATGGATGTTCTCGACCACGACGATGGCATCGTCGACGAGGATGCCGATCGAGAAGATCAGCGCGAACAGCGACACGCGATTGATCGTGAAGCCCATCGCCCACGAGGCGAACAAGGTCAGCATCAGGGTGATGACGACCGCCGTGCCGACCACGATCGCCTCGCGCCAGCCGAGCGTCATCAGCACCAGCAACACCACCGACAGCGTCGCGAACAGCAGTTTGTGAATGAGCAGGTCGGCCTTGTCGGTCGAGGTCTGGCCGTAATCGCGCGTCACCGCGACATGCACGGCCGCGGGAATCGAAATACCGCGCAATTGCGCCACGCGCCGGGCGACGGCCTGCGTGATGTCGGCCGCGTTGGTGCCGGATTTCTTGGTGATCGCGATCGTCACCGCCGGCGCCATGCCGGTGGCCGGGCCGGTCTTGCCGGGCGGCGCGCCGAACCACACGTAGCGCGACGGCAGGTCGGCGCCGCGCCGGATCGCGGCCACATCGGCCAGGAACACCGGCTGCCCGCGCGCCACCCCGATCACCAGCCGGGACACCTCGTCGGCGTCGACCAGGTAGGTGCCGGCAGTGACCGGCACATCGCGATCGTCGCCCACGCGGGCGCCGGCCTGCCGCACCGTGTTGGCGGCCTTGAGCGCGCGGTCCAGATCATCGATCGCAAGGCCGTAGGCCGCCATCTTCGCCGCGTCGAGCTCGACGATCACGGCGCGATCGGGCGCGCCGATCGTGTAGACATCGCGCGTGCCGGGGATGTGCTTGAGGTCGGTTTCCAGCGTGTGCGCGACTTCGGCGAGTGGCGTCGCGCCCGTGGCCGGATCCTCGCTCCACAGCGTCAATGCCATCACCGGCACGTCGTCGATGCCCATGGCGCGGATCAACGGCTGGCCGACGCCAAGGTCGGGCGGCCACAGGTCGCGATGCTGGAACACCTGGTTGTACAAGCGCACCAGCGCGGTCTGGCGCGGCACGCCAACCTGGAATTCGACCGTGAGCAGGGCCAGCCCCGGGCGACTGACCGAATACACGTGCTTGAGGCCATCGATGCCGGCGAGCGCCTGTTCCAGCGGCGCGGCGACCAGGTTTTCCACGTCGCGCACGTCGGCGCCGGGAAACGGCACGATGACGTTGGCCATCGTCACGTCGATCTGCGGTTCTTCCTCGCGCGGCGTGATCAGCATCGCGGCGATGCCGAGCAGCAGCGCGGTCAGCGCGAGGATCGGCGTGAGCGGATGCCGCTGGAAGGCGCGCGCGATGCGTCCGGAGAAACCCAGCCGCGGCTCGCTCACGGCGTGGCCTTTCCGGCGTGCGCGGATACCAGCCAGCGCATGGCCGCGTCCGGATCGCGCGCCACGCGCTCGCCGGCCGCCAGGCCGGACAACACTTCGACGTCGTCGCCGGCGCGGTGCCCGAGGCGCACCAGGCGCAGGCCGACTGAATGGTCCGCGCCGATCACGTACACGCCGTCGATCTCGCCGCGCCGCACCAGCGCGCTTTCGGGCACGAGCAGGCGCGGCGCGTTGCCGGCCGCGAAACCGATCGCCACGGTCATGCCGGGCCACAGGCCGGCGGTGCCCGCGGGCACGCCCACGCGCACGCGGAACGTGTGCGTCGCCGGATCGGCGGTCGGCAACACGAGCACGCCCGAAGCGGGCACGCGGCGCGTGCCGCCATCGAGCAGCAGCGTGGCCTGCCCGTGCGCACGAATCGCCGCCACCGCGCCTTGCGGCACGGTGGCTTCCACGCGCAAGGCATCCAGCGCCGCCAGCGCCAGCAGCGGTTGCGG
Source organism: Pseudomonadota bacterium (assembly GCA_018240545.1). Lineage (GTDB taxonomy): Bacteria > Pseudomonadota > Gammaproteobacteria > Xanthomonadales > Rhodanobacteraceae > Rudaea. Next base: position 5,139 of record JAFEFP010000125.1, read on the forward strand.
CTGCGGCGGTCCGGCCTGTACGGCCTGGCCGACATCGACGAAGCGCTGCGTGATGACGCCATCGAATGGCGCG
>JAFEFP010000126.1 GCA_018240545.1 Pseudomonadota bacterium
AACGCGCCGGCCAGCGCCTTCGTCGACGGGCACATCATCCGCGGCATCCACGAACTGCTGTTTGCGGTCGTGCGCGACATCGTCTATGTCGCCAACCAGATCCAGGCCGGTCGGTTCCAGCTCGACGATTCGCATGGCATCACCCACGCGGTGTTCGAAATCCTGCGCAACGCGCGCGTGCTCAAGCCCAACGTCGAGCCGAACCTGGCCGTTTGCTGGGGCGGGCATTCCATCTCGCGATCCGAATACGACTACACCAAGAAGGTCGGTTACGAACTCGGCCTGCGTGGATTCGACATCTGCACCGGTTGCGGTCCCGGCGCGATGAAGGGTCCGATGAAGGGCGCGACGATTGCGCATGCCAAGCAGCGCCTGCGTTCGCGCCGCTACATCGGCATTACCGAGCCCGGCATCATCGCCGCCGAATCGCCGAATGCGATCGTGAACAACCTGGTGATCATGCCGGACATCGAAAAGCGCCTGGAGGCCTTCGTGCGCACCGGTCACGGCATCATCGTGTTTCCGGGTGGCGTGGGCACCGCCGAGGAGATCCTGTACCTGCTCGGCATCCTGTTGCATCCGGCCAATGCCGGCATTCCGTTTCCGCTGGTGTTCTCGGGGCCGCGCGAATCGGCGGCCTATTTCGAGCAGATCGACGCCTTCCTCAGGCTCACGTTGGGCGATGCCGTCGCGTCGCATTACCGGATCGTGACCGGGGAGCCCGGAAAAACCGCGCGCGAGCTGGCGACCGGCGTGGAGAAAGTGCGGCTGCACCGGCTCGACAACAAGGATGCATTCTTCTTCAACTGGTCACTGACCATTGAACATGCCTTCCAGCAGCCATTCCGGCCGACGCACGCGAACATGTCCGCGTTGAACCTGCATCGCGACCAGCCCCGTCACCTGCTGGCCGCGGATCTGCGCCGCGCGTTTTCCGGCATCGTGGCCGGCAACGTCAAGGAAGAAGGATTGCTCGAGATCGCCGCGAACGGACCGTACACGATCGATGGGGATCCGCAGATCATGCGTGCGCTGGATGCGCTGCTGGCGAGCTTCGTCGCGCAGCAGCGCATGAAGTTGCCGGGGACGGCCTATTTGCCCTGCTACAGGATAAAGACCTGATCCATCGGCAGCGCTCCCGTTGCCGGACAAGGCGGCATGGCCGGAACACGCGCCTCAGGCATTGCGCGCCTGACGCACGCTGTCGCGCTGGTGGCGGGTGAGTTTCTCCTTGTGCTTCTTGACCTGGCGGTCGAGCTTGTCGGCCAGGGCGTCGATCGCCGCATACAGATCGGTGGCCTGGGCATCGGCGTGGATGATCTTGTTGTTGGCGCAATGCAGCGTGGCTTCGGCCTTTTGCAGCAGCTTTTCCACGCTCAAGGTGACGGTGACGTCGTGCAGATGGTCGAAATGGCGGACGATGCGCTCGAGCTTGCCGACGGCGTAATCGCGCAGCGCGGGAGTGACGGCGACCTGGTGACCACTGACATTGATCTGCATAACTGCCTCCAGAGAAACGGACGTGATTTCGTCCCGGCGCACGGGACGGTATTTTCGACTTGCATGATTGGATAGAGTTCCGCGCGCTCCTTTCAGCCGAGTCGGCTGCGTTCGTTGGACGAGGGAATGTGCAGCGCTTCGCGGTACTTGGCCACGGTGCGCCGCGCCACTTCGATGCCGCGCTTGTTCAGCTCGGCCGCGAGGGTCTGGTCCGACAGCGGCCGTGCCGGAGTTTCCTCGCCGATCAGCTTGCGGATCATGGCCTGGATCGCGGTCGCCGAGGCGGCGCCGCCGTCGATGGTGGACACGCCCGACGAAAAGAAGTGCTTGAATTCGAACGTGCCGCGCGGCGTGTGCAGGTACTTGCGCGTGGTCACGCGCGACACCGTGGATTCGTGCATGCCGATTTCCTCGGCGATCTCGCGCAGCACCAGCGGGCGCATGGCTTCGGGGCCGAAGTCGAGGAAGGCGCTCTGCGCGCGCACGATCGCGTTGGCGACCTTGAGCACGGTTTCGGCGCGGGTTTCCAGGCTCTTGATCAGCCAGCGCGCCTCCTGCAACTGGCCGCGCAGATACGAAGCGTCGTCGCGGCGCGCCCGGGCGATCAATGCGGCGTATTGCTGGTTGATCGCCAGCTTCGGCTGGCAATTCGGGCTCAGGCCCACGCTCCAGCGCCCGTTGTGCTTGAACGCGTAGGCATCCGGCGCGACATATTCGGCGGTACCGGCGCCGATTTGCGCGCCCGGCTTGGGGTCCAGGGAACGGATCAGGGCAATGGCCGCGTCCAGCGCTTCGGCGTCCGCGTGCAATTGCCGGCACAAGCGCGCGCGGTCGTTGCGTGCGAGCGCTTCCAGGTGCTCGGCGGCCATGCACCGGGCGACGCTCCAGCCCGGGGTATCCGGCGCGCAGGCATCGAGCTGCACGCCCAGGCATTCGCTCAGGTTCCGGCTGCCCACGCCCAGCGGATCGAATTGCTGGATGCGGTGCCGCATGGCCTCGATCTCGTCCACATCGACGCGGTACAGGCCGGCGAGGTTGGATTGCAGCGTCTCGCTGTTTTCGTGCAGGTAGCCGTCGTCGTCGATCGCCTCGATGATGGTCACGCCGATCGCGCGATCGCGCGTGGACAGGGAGGTGAGATTGAGCTGCCACAGCAGGTGATCGCGCAGGTCCTCGGGTTCGCTGTCCTGCGCCTCCATGCTGTCGGCGTCGTCCGCGACCGGCGATCCGTAATTGCCGCGCTCGAGCTCGAAGTCCATCGGTTCATCGTAGCCGGGCTCGTCGGGCTCGGGTGCGGCAGCGTCGCTACCGTTCGCCAGCTCGGCGACGACATCAGCGCCGGCCGGCGCGTCGGTCGCGCCATCGGCGCCGTCGGGTTCGTCCAGTTCGAGCAGGGGATTGGATTCGAGCGCTTCGCGCAGTTCCATTTCCAGCTCGACGCTGGACAATTGCAGCAGCCGGATCGCCTGCTGCAACTGCGGCGTCAACGCCAGTTGCTGGTTGATTCTGAGCTGTAGCGCGGGCTTCACTACCGATTCCTGGCGGATGCGAATCCCCCTGTACCCGCGAGCATAGACCCGTTGCGGGGCTGTCCGTCAATGCCCGCAAACGCGCTATACTGGGCGGGTTGGCGCAATGCCGGCCCGGTTACATCCGGAATTCCTTGCCCAGATAAACCTCGCGTACCTGATCGTTGGCCAGCACGTCGGCCGGCGCGCCCTTGGCCAGCACGCTGCCCTCGCTCATGATGTAGGCGCGGTCGCAGATGCCCAGCGTTTCGCGCACGTTGTGGTCGGTGATCAGGATGCCGATGCCGCGCGCACGCAGTTGCTTGACGATGCGCTGGATCTCGACCACCGATATCGGATCGATGCCGGCGAAAGGTTCGTCGAGCAGCATGAAGCGCGGCCGGGCGGCCAGCGCGCGGGTGATCTCCACGCGCCGGCGTTCGCCGCCGGACAGGCTCACGCCGCGGCTGTCGGCGATGTGCGCGATCTGCAATTCATCGAGCAGGGATTCGAGTTCGGTGCGGCGGCCGGCGGCATCCAGATCCGGGCGCAACTCCAGGATCGCCAGCACGTTCTGCGCCACGGTCAGGCGCCGGAACACGGACGGTTCCTGCGGCAGGTAGCCCACGCCCAGGCGCGCGCGCGCGTGCATCGGCATCTGCGTGATGTCGTGCGCGTCGAGCGTGATGCGGCCGGCGTCGGCACCGATCAGGCCGACCACCATGTAGAACGTGGTGGTCTTGCCGGCGCCGTTCGGTCCGAGCAGCCCGACGACCTCGCCTTGTTCCAGGGAAAACGCGAAGTCGCGCACGACGACGCGACCGCGAAAGCTCTTCTGCAAGCCGGTCGCGGCCAGCATCAGTGCGCGGCCGCCGCCTTGGTGCAATCGCCGTTGGCAGCCGCCTCGGGTTGCTGGCTCCTGGGCTGCATTACCATGTGCACGCGGCTGGATGCCGACGCGTCGCCGCTCTCCATCTCGCCGGTGTTCGTGTTGTAGCGCATGCGCTGGCCATGGAATTCGCCCTTGCCATGCTGGACCACGGTGACGTTGCCGGTGAGCAGTGCCACGCCGGTGAGGTTGTCGTAGTCGATCGTGTCCGCGTCGGCGCTCATCAGGCCGCAATCGCCGTCGTGCACCTGTTGCAGGTGCGCGGGCGTGCCGGTGAGTATCACGCGCGTCAGGCTGCCGTAGTTGCCGTTCGCATCGGCGACGCCGCCCGGGTTCTGGTAGACCGTGGCGTGGTCGGCGTGTGCCTGCATGGAGCCTTGCGTCATCGCGACGTTGCCGTCGAGCCGGGTGATGTCCGGGTCGCCGGCCTTGCCGGTGCGGCTCTGCGTGGACTTCTGGTAGTTCGCATCGATGTTGAGCGGCTTGCTGCGGTCGGTGCTCAGGGCGAGCGCGGCCGGTGCCGCGCACAGCGCGGCGACAAACGCCATCAGTCGGATCGGATCAGTCGTGCTGGGCATGGTCGGAAGGCAGCAGGGTCCAGTGGACGTCGGAAAGCAGTTGCAGGGTCTTCAGGCCCAGGTCGGCCTGCAGGCCCGTGCCGCGGACGACGCGTCCGGGTTCGGTGATCGTGGCGGGGGCAGCGGTTTGCATGGTCTTTCCCTGCGCCGAGGATAAGGCCTGGCCCTTGCCCGGGGAAGTCACGGTCAGATCCGAGGTCAGCAATTGCGCCGGCGACGTTCCGGGACCGGGCTGGCGGTGCATGTCGACCTTGCCCTCGAGCTTCATCAGCGTGCCGTTCTTGTTCACCCAGGCCGAGTCGGAAGTGCCGTTCCACACGTGCGCGCCGTTGTCGATGATGGTGTATTTCGGGGCATCCACGAAGATCGAGCCATCCTCGGCGCGGCGCACCAGGCGCGGCCCGGCGACGCTGAAACTGTGCTGGCCCTGCGCATCGAGCGCGTCGATGGAAAAACCGGTGAGGGAATAGTCCGAGCGCGGCGGCCCGACGAAGGCCGGCACGGCCTCGCGCGGCGCGAACACCCAGACCAGGATCTGCGTGCCCAGGGCGAGCACGGCGAGGGTCGCGATGGCCAGGATCAACCGCCGTTCCATCACGCGAACCGGGCCAGTTCGGCGTCGGTCTTGCCGTGTGCGGCGAGCAGCAGGTCGCAGACCTCGCGCACCGCGCCCTCGCCGCCGCGCGCGTGCGTGCGCCAGCGCGCGCGTTCGCGCACC
>JAFEFP010000127.1 GCA_018240545.1 Pseudomonadota bacterium
TTGATGCCACGATCCTGCTGCAGCACCTGGATGTCGAAATCGGGATAGTTTTCGAAGATGCCGAGCGCGGTGTCGTTTTCACTGCCCGAAGTCAGGACGGCCAGCGCACAGCGGCGCAACAAGGCGTTCAGACCGCCCTGACTGGCATCGCGCAGGCGCGTGACTTCGTTGCGCGAGAGCACGTCCATGCCGGCGACCGGGGCGATGCGGGCATTGACAGTGGGAAGTGTTGTGGCGGATTTGATGTCGTTCATGCACGCCAGTGTAACGCAAAACAATTGGCACCCTTGCGGAGACCACTGGGAGCGCACATGCGAAACGGCCCGGGTTGACCGGGCCGTTCGGGGCGCAAGGACCGTGTTGCGTCAGAAGGCGTACTTCAAGGTCAACAGGATCTGCCAGCGGGAAATTACGCGCGCCGGATTGGTATAGGTATCGTACACGCCGAAGTTCTGCCATGACGGAGCCGTCGGCGTACCCAGGTTGTAGACATACTTGCCGTTGGCCACATCCGACACGTTGGCAAGGCGACGCGTGGCATAGAAACCCAGACCTTCCTGGTTGCCCCAGTTCTTGTTGAGCAGGTTCAGGAAATTGAAGATGTCCATGCGGACGATGAAATGGTCCTTGCCGAAGAAGCCCGGCAATTCCTGCTGCAGACCCACGTCGAGCTGGTGCACCCATGGTTGATGCGAGGAATTGCGCGTGGCAATCCGCCCGCGATGCGACCTCAGGTACGGATCGCTGTCGATGAAGCTCTGGAACGCATCGATCTGCGCCTGCGTGGCACTGCCGTAACTGACGATCGGATCGTCCTTCAGCGGGATGTAGGCGAGATCGGTGTTGGCCAGGCTGTCGCCGTTGACGTCGTTGCCGAAGATCCAGCTGTAGGGCTGGCCACTATGGGCATTGAAGTACGCCGACACCGTCGTCCGGTTGTTGCCGAAGAAGATGTGCTCCCAGTTCAACGCGGCCTTGATCGAGACCGGAATGTCGAAGCGCGAAGGCGCGACCGCGACGTCGTTCGCATTCACGCGCGGCAGATAGTTGTAGTTCGACCAGGCCTGCGAACTCGTGCCCGGGTTGACTTCGGTCGAATGCGTGAAGGTGGTACTGAAAACGCCGCTGAATCCGTATTGCATCGGCTTGGTCAACGACAAGGTCAGCGAATTCGTGTCGCCTTCGTTGGTATTGGCCAGTTCGGTGGAGCGGTAGTAAATCTCCGGATACGCGCCGAAATTGGTACCGGTGCCGATCGTGCTGGTGCCGCTGTCGGGGAAGGTCTTCCAGTACGAGAAGCGGCCATCGGGCAAGGTGCCGTTTGGCTTGCCGATGTTCGGCGCGAGGTAAACGATCGCGTTCTGGTTCTGGATGAACATGTACTCCGCCGATCCGATCAATCCCCACCACGGCAACTCGCGGTCGAAGGCCAGGCTGAACTTCAATGCGCCCGGCAGCTTGAAACCCGGGGCGAGAGTATCGATCTGGCAGTTGGCCTTCGATGTGCAGATGCCGGTCTGGACATTCGCCGATTGCAGGCCGGGCTGGTTGTACGGATCGGCGCTGAAGGGATCCGTGGTCGGATTGGTGGAGCTGTAATTCTTCAGCGAAGCCACGCCATTGTTCAGGTACGGGTTGGTCAGCCAGACGTAGGGCGGCACGGTCTGGAACAGGCCCACGCCACCGCGCAGTTGCGTCTTGCGCTCGGAATCGAAGGTGTAGTTGAAGGCCACACGCGGTTCGATCACCTTGTCCCCGGAGTTCAAGGTGCCATTGGGGGCGTAACCGAAGCGCTCCTGCCAGTAACTCTGGCCGGTCGCCGGGTCGATCGCCACCGGCGGCGCATGGTTGGCGTCCGGAATGTCGACGCGCAGGCCGTACACGAGCGAGAAATTGGGAGTCACCTGCCAGGTATCCTGCAGGAACGGGCTGACCTGGGTGTACTTCCAGGTTCCGGCGATGTCGGCCAGGCTCACGCCGTTGGGAATGATGGTCTTGCTGAACGTGGCGTAGTTGCCGGCGGCCAGTTCGTCCAGCACGCTGCCATCGCCGTTCTTGTCGGTGAACGTGTACAGGCCGTGCAACTGGCGGCCGAACACGTCGGACACCTTGTTGCTGAGGAAATCGAAACCACCGCGGATATCGTGGTCGCCGGCATGATAGGTACCGGCAAACGTGCCCGTGAATCGCTTGCTGCCGATCGAGTTCTCGTGGCGGTACTGGTCCTCGCCCATGTAAATCGTGACCGGGTTCGCGCCCGGGACGACGACGTCGACTTCCGGTTGATTGAGCGTGGCGCCGTTCGTGTTGGCGTATTTCTGGTAGCCGATCTTCAATTCGGTGCTGAAGTTGTCGGTCCAGTCGCTGAAAAGCTGGAACGAATAGTTGTCGGTCTTGTTGGCGATGTTGTACCAATCGCTCGAGGTGACGACGGAATTGGACCGCACATAGGCACCGTACGGGGTCGGTCGCGCTTCCTTGGTCTGCTGGTAGGTGAAGCTTGCGCGCTGGCCATCGCTGATGTTCCAGTCCAGCTTGGCGAGGGAGCGCTTGTCTTCCAGGCCCACGCCGCCGCCGACGTTGCTGCCCGGTTTCATGCCGATGGCCGATGCCGCACTGAGCACCGCATCGACCTGACTCTGCGTGATCAACCCGCTGCTCACGGCATCGGTGCCGACACCCTTGATTCCGGTGATTTTCTGGTCTTCATAGCCGACGAAGAAGAACAGGGTGTCCTTGACGATCGGGCCGCCCAGGGTAAACCCGGCAGTCTTGTTCTGGTCGAAACCGTCGTAACTGGCGCCACCGCGATCGCCGACCATGTCCTTGGCGTTGTTGAATGCGTAATAGACCGAGCCATGGAAGTCATTGGTGCCCGACTTGGTGACCGCGTTGATGTTGGCGCCGACCGTATCGTGGGCGGTATCGTAATCCGAAGCGCTGATGTCGTATGCCGCAATGGTGTCGGGCGAAATCGGCGAACCGGTGAAACCCAGGCCGTTGGCGTTGAGACCGAACGGATCGGTCACGGAAAGGCCATCCACGCTGATGTTGTTGTAGCGGTTGTTCTGGCCGGCCACCGAAATCGAACCATCGTTCTGGTCGGTGACGGTAATGCGCGGATCCAGGCGCGCGATATCGTCCAGTGAACGGTTGCCACTCACGGCGGTTTCCAGCGCGCGGCCGCTGATGTTGGTACCCAAACCCTTGTTGTCGGAATTGAAGATCGCCGCCGTACCGGCATTTGCGGTCACGACAATGCCTTCGAGCAATTTCGGCGCCGCCTCGGTCAGATTGACGGTGGCGGCTTCGGCCAGGCGCAGGAAGACGTTGTCGACATCGATTTCCTTGATGCCGGCGCCCTTGGCTTCGACGTGATACGGACCGCCTTCGCGCAGGCCCTGTGCGACATAGCGGCCGTTTGCGTCGGTGGTCGCGGTCGACGCCGTGCCGGATGGCACGTGCACGATGCGCACTTTCGCGCCGGCAACGGGATTGCCCTGCGCATCCAGCACGCGGCCACTCATGCCGGAGGAAGTCACCTGGGCCTGAACATGCAGGCTCGACACGGCCAGCACCGAGGCCAGCAGCCAGAACAGGATCTGTACGCCAAAAGTCTTTTTCATGTCACCAACCCCCTCGAGTCGCTGTGCAGCTTCCAAGTTACGCAGTCCGGCGACATGCAAGAGCCAGCGTATCGCCGATGACCTCGCGCGCGGACATGTTGCGAATCGCCGGCATGCAAGGAATTCCGAACATCCGTTTAAGCCTAGTTTAACAAAAATCGCCGCGTGCGCATCTGCCGGCTTGCCCGGCGGCCAGTCCGCACGCCGCACCCGCGGCGAGGGCGATCAGGGCTTGCCGAGGTAGACCACCACGCCATCAAGGAACATCTGTACCGACAAGGCCACCAGCAACATGCCCATCAAGCGCTCCAGGGCGGTGAGCACGTGCGCGCCGAGCAGGCGGAACAACCAGGTCGAGGACAGCAGGATCAAGGCGGTGGCGAGCCACGCGCCGAATACGGCGATGCTCCAGTCCGCCGTGCGGCCGGGATGGGAATTGGTGAGCAGCAACAGCGCCGCCATCGCCGAGGGCCCGGCCACGCCGGGTATCGCCAGCGGCACGATGAACGGCTCGCCGCCCGGACTGGCGCCGAAAATGCCGCCTTCACGCGGCGGAAAGATCATTTTCACGCCGATCAGGAACAAGACGATGCCGCCGGCGATACTGACCGATTCCGTGCGCAGTTGCAGGGCGGCCAGCACGGTGCTGCCGCCCAGCAGGAACGCGAACAGGGCTGCCAGAGCGATCAGCAATTCGCGCAGCATCACGCGGCGGCGGCGCTCGGGCGCGACGCCCTTGAGCAGGCTCAGGAACAGCGGGATGTTGCCGAGCGGATCCAGGATCAGGAACAGCAGGATCCCGGCCGACAGCGTGCTCAGACTGTGCTCCACCTTGCGGCCCCTCGCTGCGGATGGCGAGCTTTATAGCACACCGCCATCAACGCAGATCGAGCGTGGCATGCACGCCGGCGCCGGCATTGCCGAGAAGATAGACCACGGCGGGCGCAGTCGCCTCCGGCACGGTCACGCCCTGCGCATCTTCGCCGAAATACGCGGCGTGACGCAGCGCGGTGCGCATTGGCGCGGGCAACAGGCCGTGCACGCGCACGCGGGTGGATTCCCACTCGTCGCGCAGGATCGAAACCAGCCCCATCAGCGCGTGCTTGGCCACGCCGTAGGCGCCCCAGTAGGCGCGGCGCACGCGTCCCGGGTCGTCGAACACGAACACGACGCTGGCCTGCGCCGCCTGGCGCATCAAGGGTGTACAGGCCTGGGTCAGCAGGAACGGTGCGGATACATTGACGTGGATGCCGCGCAACCAGTCGTCGGGAGTAATGTCGATGGCGGGCTGCAGGCACTCGAAGCAGGCGGCGGCGTGAACGATGCCGTCCAGACGGCCGTATTCGCGTTCGATCGTGTCGGCGAGCTCGCCGTAGTCGCGCGGCGAGGCA
>JAFEFP010000128.1 GCA_018240545.1 Pseudomonadota bacterium
GGATTCGTACCTGCGAATGCGGGGATCAAAACCCGGTGCCTTGCCGCTTGGCGACGGCGGCATGCCCATGCCGAAAGATTGGGCGTCCATGCCGCAACTTTCGTGAAAACGGCCGCGGCACGGCCGCGTTTCGTTTTCCGCGGCGCAAGCGCCGCCGCGTTGGCGCATCCTGCGCCAACTGTGCCGTGAAGTGATTCAGGAAAATGGCTGGGCCGGCAGGATTCGAACCTGCGAATGCCGGGATCAAAACCCGGTGCCTTACCGCTTGGCGACGGCCCACCTATAAGCGACTTCAATTCTTGCGATGCTTTTCCAGTGCGTCGAGCAATGGCGACCGGTTCACGCCGCGTGCCGTCCAGGCACGGAACGGTTGCGGGCACTGGCGCGCGATGTCGCACGCCGCGCGTTCCGAATCGATCGCGAGAAACCCGCAGCCGCCGCTGCCGGAAAGTCGCGCCTGACCGAACTGGCCGAGCCAATCCAGCGCGGCGTCGATCAGGGGAAAATGCTCCCGGACGACGGGCTCGAATGCATTCGCCATTTCCTTACCCGCAAGGAACCGTTGTATTGTCGTCGGCGCGCTGTCGCGCGTCAATTCGGGCGCCCGGAACAACTCGCCGGTCGGTACCGCGACGCCGGGATCGACGATGACGAACCAGCGTGGCGGCAAATCCACGGGCGTCAACTCGTCGCCCACGCCTTTGGCCCAGGCCGAGCGACCACGCACGAACACCGGTACATCCGCGCCGAGCGCTGCGCCGATCCCGGCAAGCTCGTCTTCGGACAAGCCGCATTCCCAAAGCACGTTGAGGGCGACGAGTACGGTGGCCGCATCGGAACTGCCACCACCGAGCCCGCCGCCGACGGGCACGCGCTTGGCGAGCGCGATGTCGACGCCGAATTCGGCCTCGGCATGGTCAGCCAGCGCGCATGCCGCGCGCAGGCAAAGATCGTCCTGCTCGGCGATGCCCGGCACGGGCGCCACGCGCAAAATCTGTCCGTCATCGCGCAGGCGCAGGCGCAACGTGTCGCCCCAATCGAGCAACTGGAACATCGTCTGCAACCGGTGATAACCATCGGCGCGTCGACCGACGATGTGCAGGAAAAGATTCAACTTGGCCGGCGCGGGCCAGGTGGTCCATGCGTCAGTCATCGACGGTCCAACTCTCGATCACCATGCGCACGCGCGCATCGGCGCGGCTGGCAAAGACTTTGCGCGGCATCGCCGGATTGCGATCGACGAACCAGTCGCGGTATTCCACACGCCAGCCATCCTGCTCGATCACCGCCGGCAGCTCGTGTTCGTCGTATCGTACTTGCGCGGAAGCATCCGCCGCGCGCAGTCCGCGCACCCACATGCGCATTTGCGCAAGCGGCACGTCCCAACCCAGGCGATCGTGCAGCAGGCGCTGCGCATCGGTACCCGTGTCCGGCTGCGAAGCGACGCCTTCGAGCATGGCGTGTCCCGCGTCGCCGCTCAACGTCCACGTCTTGCCGGTAACCGGCGCGCGCACGGTGAAGCGGAAGGCGTCGCCGTCCTGTTTCCACGTCAGGTCGCCGCTGCCGCCGTCCTTGCCATTGGATACGCCGATGTGCGCGGTCAGCGTCCAGTGCACGAGCGGCGCGAGCTTTGCCTCGCGCGCCTGCTGCGCGGCCAGTGCGGCGGGCGTCTCGCGCACGCGCACGGGCGCGCAGGCAACCACCAGAGAAATGCAAGCGAATACCGCGCCGCGCAGAACAAGCGTTGCGAGCGAAGACAGATTGCACGCCGCCGGAACGCAGGCACCGGAACATACTGGGTTGCATGTGAGGATTCCGAGCACCGCCGGCGCGCAAGATGTCGAGCGCAGTAGCTGGTTCCTCATGACTCAAGGCGCTTCATCGTTTCCAGCAATACCTTGTTCCTGGCGTCTTTCTTCTGGCCTTGCGCCCAAATCTTGCGCGCTTCGGTCTTGTCGCCGGAAACCCAAAGCACCTCGCCCAGGTGCGCGGCGATTTCCGGATCGGGCTGTTTGGCATACGCGGTGCGCAGGCGCGCGACGGCCTCCTGGAGATGGCCGAGCCGGTATTGCACCCAACCCAGGCTGTCGATGATCGCCGGCTCGTCCGGCTTGAGCGCGAGTGCCTTTTCGATCAAGGTGAGCGCCTCGGCCTGTTCCTTGGTGCGATCGGCCAGGGTATAGCCGAGTGCATTCAGCGCGTCGGCATTGTCCGGTTGCAAGACAAGCAATCTGCGCAGGTCGCGCACCGCGGCATCGATGTGGTCCAGATCGTCGTTGAGCAGGGCGCGCGCGTAGAGCAGGCGCGGGTCGTCGGGCAAGGCCTGCAGGCCGCGGTCGTAGACGGCGATGGCCGCTTCGCCGCGCTGGTGGCGGTCGAGGATTTCCGCCTCCATCAGGAAAGCATCGCCAACCTGCTTGTCATCGTCGCCGCTGCGCGCCTGCAGTTGGTGCAACAGGTCCAGCGCCGGCGTGGTGTGCCCGGTCCGGTCCAGCAACAAGGCGGTGCGCAGGCGCGCCTGCGGCCAGTGTTCATCGTCGGCCGGGACCTTGGCGTACCAATCCAGCGCCTCGGACTTGTGGCCGAGCAATTCCGCCAGCTGCCCGAGCAGGTTCAGGCGTACGCCTGAGCGCGGCGTCCTGTCCGCGAGCAATTCCTCGTACAGGAGCGCGATCTGGGACTTGTCGCTCGCGCGGGCGGCATAGGCAGCACGGGCCGCGTACGTATAGTCATCCTGTTTGCCCTGTGCGAGTACGCGCGCCGCCTCGTCATTCTCGCCCATCTGCGCCAGCACCTGGGCGTAGGCCGCACGCAGATGAACGTCGTCCTTGCTGCGCTTGAGGGCCTCGACGAACAGCGCGCGCGCGCCGGCCTTGTCGCCGCTCCTGAGCTTGAGTTCCGCGCCCCAGACATGCGTCGGCGCATCGTTGAAGCGGACGATCGCGTCCCGGGCCAACGTGGCCGCCAGCGTATTCGCGCGCAGATGCTCGGCCAATTCGCTCACCGCAACCCAGGTGGCGGACTTCTCGCCGAGCGCATCGGCGGTGGCGAGTTTCTGCAGCAACGCGCCGGCTTGCGGGTTGTCGCCGGACGCGACGAGAACTCGACCGATCGCGCTCCAGCCCTTGCCATCGGGTTCATGCGCGAGCCGCCGCAGATCCTCCAGCGCAGCATCGGCTTTGTCGTCGTGCAAGGCGACGCGGGCGCGCGCCTGCCACAGTGCCGGATCGTCCGCACGCAATTGCTGCCAGCGCGCGATGCCGCTGCGCGCCAGATCCCATTCCCTGGCCGCGATCGCGACCTGCACGGCCTCATCCGCCAGGGCGGGATCCGCGCCGCGCGATGCCGCTCGGGAGAATTCACGCGCGGCTCCGGCGACATCGCCGCCGTCCAGCGCAAACTGGCCGGCCAGCTTCATCGCCAGCACATCGTCATCGGCTGCCACCGGGGGCAAGGCCATGTGCTGTAGCGGTTGCTCCCGCGCGGCCTCCCGCCGCCCCGACGGCAGGCTCGCGCAGCCTTGCAGCAGCGCTGTCACGGCGAGGATCGCCAGCATGACGGGAGCGGGAAGGCGATACAATGATGTCATCGGGAATTGTCCTGCAGCCAACCGCCCAAGCTTAGCCGATCCGCACCAACATGCCGCTTCTTGCCCTCGGACTCAATCACCAGACCGCGCCCCTGCCGGTGCGCGAAAGGGTGGCGTTCGCGCCGGAAGCGATGCCGGCGGCATTGTCGGACCTGGCGCGTCAGTCCGGCGTCAACGAAGCCCTGATCCTGTCCACCTGCAACCGGACCGAACTCTACGTCGATGTCGAATCCGGCGCCGAAACCGTGCCGCGCGACTGGTTGCTCGGCCACCATGGCTTGGACGCGCGCCGGCTCGACGAGTTCCTCTATCACCATGCCGACGTCGCCGCGGTGCGCCACCTGTTCCGCGTCGCCACGGGCCTGGACTCGATGGTATTGGGCGAGCCGCAGATCCTGGGCCAGGTCAAGGATGCCTACCAGATCGCGCGCGAAGCCGGCACCCTGCGCGCGCCGATGGAGCGTCTGCTGCAGCAGACGTTTGCGGTGGCCAAGCGCGTGCGCAGCGAAACCCGCATCGGTGCGAATCCCGTGTCGGTCGCGTTCACCGCCGTGCGCCTCGCCGAGCGCCTGTTTGCGGACCTGAGCCAGGCCTGCGTGCTGCTGATCGGCGCGGGCGAAACCATGGAACTGGCCGCGCGGCACCTGGCCGAATCGCGGGTGCGGCGCCTGATCGTGGCCAACCGCACGCTGGAAAACGCGCAGGTGCTGGCCGGGCGCTTCGCCGGCTACGCGATCGCATTGGCGGATCTGCCGCGGCACCTGGCCGAGGCCGACATCGTGATCAGTTCCACGGCCAGCCGCGAGCCGGTGCTCACGCGCACGCTGGTCGAAAACGCGCTCGCCGCGCGCCGGCGCCGGCCGATGTTCCTGGTCGACCTCGCCGTGCCGCGCGACATCGACACCGATGTCGCCGCGATCGAAGATGCCTATCTGTACACCATCGACGACCTGCGCCAGGCGATCGACGCCAACCTGCGCTCGCGCCAGGAAGCCGCACGCGAAGCCGATGCCCTGATCGACCTGCAGGTAGCGCACTACCAGGCGTGGCGCCGCGCGTTGCGCGGCGACAATCCCCTGGCGCAGATGCGGCAGGCCGCGGAGGCGCAGCGCGACGACGTGCTGGCCAGGGCGCGCGCCCTGCTCGCGCATGGCCGCAGTCCGGAACAGGCCATGGACTACCTCGCGCACACGCTGACGAACAAGCTCCTGCACGTGCCGAGCGCGAACTTGCGCGCGGCCGCGTTGCGCGGCGATGCGGAACTGCTGCGCGCCGCCCAGCACCTGTTCGACGCCGGCAACGACGCCACGGACACGGACGCATGATGCCGTCGATCCGGCGCCGGCTCGACGTACTCGCCGAACGCCATCAGGAAGTCGCGCTGCTC
>JAFEFP010000129.1 GCA_018240545.1 Pseudomonadota bacterium
GTGGTGCCGGGCTCTGAGCAAATCAAGCGCGACGCCGAGCGCGAAGGCCTGCACGAGGTGTTCCGCTCATCCGGTGCCGAATGGCGCGAAGCCGGCTGCTCGATGTGCCTGGGCATGAATGGCGACATCGGCAAGCCCGGGCAACTCGTGGTGAGCACCAGCAATCGCAATTTCGAGGGCCGCCAGGGTCCGGGCGTGCGCACCGTGCTCGCCAGCCCGTTGGTCGCCGCCGCATCGGCGATTGCCGGGCATATTGCCGACCCGCGTCCGTACCTGACACACGCCGAGCCCGAGGAGCAAGCCGCATGAAACCCCTGACGCACATCCGTTCGCGCACCGTCGTGCTTTCGCACGAGAACATCGATACCGACCGCATCATTCCCGCGCGCTACCTCACCACCACGCAGCGCGAGGGTCTGGGCAAGGCGCTGTTCCACGATTGGCGCTACCGCGCCGACGGCAGCCTCGATCCGGAATTCGCCTTGAACCAGGCGCAGGCGCGCGGCTGCGAGATCCTCGTCGCCGGTCGCAATTTCGGCTGCGGCTCCTCGCGCGAGCACGCGCCGTGGGCGCTCACCGACTTCGGTTTTCGCGCGGTCCTGTCGAGCCAGATCGCCGACATTTTCCGCGGCAACGCGCTCAAGAACGGCCTGCTCGCCGTCGCACTCGATGCACGCGAGCATCGCTGGTTGCTCGAGCATCCGGGCGTGGAACTGGCCATCGATGTCGCCGCCGGTTTCATCGAGCTGCCCGATGGCGGACGCATCGGTTTCGATCTCGAACCCTTCGCCCGGCATTGCCTGCTCAGCGGCGTGGATCAACTGGGGTTCTTGTTGCAACACGAGTCACGGATCTCGGCATTCGAATCCCGGAGAGCGGCATGAGAGCGAACATCGTGGTATTGCCCGGCGACGGCATTGGTCCGGAAGTCACGCGCGCGGCGGTCGCAGTCCTCGACGCGGCGGCACGCGGCAACGGTGGCTATCATTTCACGTTCAGCGAGCACTTGATCGGTGGCGCCGCCATCGATGCCTGCGGCGAGCCGCTGCCCGCGGCGACACTGGCGGCGTGCAAGGGCGCCGACGCGGTGCTGCTCGGCGCGGTCGGCGGACCGAAGTGGTCCGATCCGAATGCCGCCGTGCGACCGGAGCAGGGCCTGCTCGGCTTGCGCGCCGCGCTCGGCGTGTATGCCAACCTGCGACCGCTGCGCGTGCATCCGCGCCTGGCCGAACTCAGTCCGCTGAAGACCGAACGGCTCGACAACGTCGATCTGCTGTTCGTGCGCGAGCTGACGGGCGGCGCGTATTTCGGCGCCAAGACGCGCACGGACCTGGCCGCCACCGACGAGTGCCGCTACACCGTCGCCGAGATCGAGCGCGTGTCGCGGCGCGCATTCGCTTTCGCGCGCCTGCGCCGCCGGCAGGTCACGCATGTGGACAAGGCCAATGTGCTGGAGACCTCGCGCCTGTGGCGCAGCACGGTGGATCGCGTCGCGCGCGAATTTCCGGACGTGAAACTCGAACACCAGCTCGTCGATTCGATGGCGATGCTGCTGCTCTCGCGACCTTCCGCCTACGACGTCATCGTCACCGAAAACCTGTTCGGCGACATTCTTACCGACGAGGCGGCGGCCCTGGCCGGTTCGCTCGGCGTGCTGCCGTCGGCATCGCTCGGCGACGGCAAAGCCGGCTTGTACGAGCCGATCCACGGCTCGGCGCCGGACATCGCCGGCAAGGGCCTGGCCAATCCGCTCGGCGCGATCCTGAGCGCGGCGCTGTTGTTGCGACACTCGCTGGACATGGAGCATGTCGCGCAGGACATCGAAGCGGCAGTGGACGCGGTGATCGAGGCCGGCGCGCTCACAAGCGACCTCGGCGGCACGGCGAGCACCGATCAAGTCACCGCCGCCGTGCTCGATCGCCTGGGCACCGGTCAGACGCGCGTGGCGGCATGAGCAGCACCATGGCGCAAACGCACTCCAACCCCCTCACCCCAACCCTCTCCCCCATCCGAGATGGGGGAGAGGGGGACAGACGCATGCGCAGCGACCAGATCAAATCCGGTGCGGACCGCGCGCCGGCGCGGGCGATGCTGCGTGCCACCGGTTTGGACGATGCCGCGATCGCGCGACCGCTGGTCGGCGTGGTGCACACTTGGTCGAATGTCTCGCCGTGCAACCTCAATTTGCGCGATCTCGCTGCGGCGACTTGCGAGGGCGTGCGCGCGGCGGGCGGCACGCCGTTCGAGTTCAACACCATCGCGGTAACCGACGGCATCGCCATGGGCACGCCCGGCATGCGCGCCTCGCTGGTCAGTCGCGAGGTGATTGCCGATTCGATCGAACTGGCGGTCGAGGGGCATTGCCTGGATGCCGTGGTCGTGCTGTGCGGTTGCGACAAGACCATCCCGGCCGCGGCGATGGCGCTGGCGCGCATGAACCTGCCCGGCGTCGCGCTCTACGGCGGCAGCATCGCGCATGGCACGCTCGATGGCCAGCCGGTGACGATACAAGACGTGTTCGAGGCGGTCGGCGCGCATGGCGCCGGCAAGCTTTCCGACGCTGCGCTGCGCCGCGTGGAAACCTGCGCCTGCGCTGGCGCCGGCGCCTGCGGTGGCCAGTTCACGGCGAACACGATGGCGATGATCCTGACCGCGCTCGGCCTGTCGCCGTTGGGCGCGAACGATGTGCCCGCCACGCACCCGGACAAGGTTCGCGTCGCACGCGAATGCGGTGAGCTGGTGATGCGCTGCCTGCGCGAGAACCTGCGGCCACGCGACGTGCTCACACCGGCCGCATTCGACAACGCCGTGCGCCTTGCCACCGCGACCGCCGGTTCGACGAACGCGGTGATGCACCTGCTCGCGATCGCGCACGAGGCCGAGCAGCCGCTGGATCTGGAAATCTTCGAGCGCATGTCCGCCTCCACGCCGGTGATCGCGGATCTGAAACCGGCCGGACGTTTCACGGCGGTCGAGCTGACGGCTGCCGGCGGCACGGCCGCCGTTGCGCGCGAATTGCGAAAAGGCGGTCTGCTCAAGGATGCGCTCACGGTGACCGGGCGCAGCCTGTTCGCCGAACTCGATGCCGCGCCGGCGACGCCGCCGTCACAACTGGTCGTGCATGCGCTCACGGCGCCGGTCAAGCCGCGCGGCGGTTATTCGATCCTGTACGGCAATCTCGCGCCGGAAGGCTGCGTGCTGAAACTCGCCGGGCAACACATCGAGCGTTTCGAAGGTCCGGCGCGTGTGTTCGACAGCGAGGAGGATTGCTTCGCGGCGGTACAGGCCGGCAGCATCCGCGCCGGTGACGTGATCGTGATCCGCTACGAAGGCCCGGCCGGGGGACCCGGCATGCGCGAAATGCTCGCGGTCACTGCGGCGCTGGTCGGCCGTGGCCTCGGCGGATCGGTCGCGTTGATCACCGATGGACGTTTCAGCGGTGCCACGCATGGCTTCATGGTCGGGCATGTCGCGCCGGAAGCCGCGCGCGGCGGACCGATCGCGTTGCTGCGCGATGGCGACGCCGTGCGCATCGACGCGGCCACGCGCGAACTCGCCACGAATGCGGATCTGCAATCGCGACGCGCCGGTTGGCATGCACCGGCGCCGCGCGTCATCCGCGGTGTGCTCGCGAAATACGCCAAGACGGTGGGCTCCGCCGCGCGCGGCGCGGTGATCGAAGTGTAGGGAATTTTTTGGCTCGTCATTCCGGCAGGGACTGCCGGAATCCAGACTGCATGGATGCCGCTGCAACGATGACCCAGGACGTTGGCTTGCCATCCCTGGCTTCTGGATTCCGGCATTCCATGCCGGAATGACAGATGAAGGTTGAATTCAATTGAAGAGGAGCAGCAACGATGAAGACTGATGCAAATGCAAGCACGAAAGCGCTCGAACACAAGCGCATCGCCGTGCTCGGCTACGGCAGCCAGGGCCGCGCGCATGCGCTGAACCTGCGCGATTCCGGACACGATGTCGTGGTCGGATTGCGTCGTGGCGGGCCGACGTCCGTACAGGCGCAAGCCGATGGCCTGCGCGTGCGCGAACCGGCCGAAGCGGTCGCCGGCGCGGATCTGATCGCCGTGCTCACGCCGGACATGACGCAACCGAAACTGCACGCCGAAGCGATCGCGCCGATCGCCAAACCCGGCGCGGCGGTGTTGTTCGCGCACGGCTTCAACATCTACTACAAGACCATCGTGCCGCGCGCGGACCTGGACGTGATCCTGGTCGCGCCCAAGGGGCCGGGCGCGCTGGTGCGCAAGGAGTACGAGATCGGTCGCGGCGTACCGTGCCTGTACGCGGTGCAGCAGGATGCGAGCGGGCATGCGCGCGACAAGGCGCTCGCCTACGCTGCTGGCATCGGCGGAGCGCGTGCGATGCTGATCGAAACCGATTTCAAGGAAGAAACCGAAACCGACCTGTTCGGCGAACAGGCCGTGCTCTGCGGCGGTGTCAGCGAACTGGTGCGCCATGGCTTCGAGACCTTGACCGAAGCGGGCTATCAACCCGAAATCGCCTACTACGAAGTGATGCATGAGCTCAAGCTCATCGTGGATTTGTTCTACGAGGGTGGACTGACGAAGATGCTCACCTTCGTGTCCGAAACCGCGCAATACGGCGACTACACGCGCGGACCGCGCGTGGTCGATGCGGCGACCAAGCAGCGCATGCGCGCAGTGCTCGACGAGATCCAGGACGGACGTTTCGCGCGCGAATGGACGGCCGAATATGCCGCGGGCCTGCCGAACTACAAGCGCCTGAAGCAGGCGGATCTCGATCATCCGATCGAGAAAGTCGGCGCGGCGTTGCGCGCGCGCATGGCGTGGCTGCATCCGGCGCCGGCTGCGGCGCCGGCATTGAAGAAGGTTGGTTGATCCGTCGTGAATGCATGCCCGCAAACCGACACGGAAAGCCCGCGTCACGCGCTGGCCGGGCGCGAGCTCAGCGGCGCC
>JAFEFP010000012.1 GCA_018240545.1 Pseudomonadota bacterium
GAGCAGGGCGCGCTCGCGCCCCAGCTGCTGCGCGCGCTCCGGGTTGTCCCAGACATTCGGGTTTTCCAGCTCCCGGCTTACCTCTTCCAGGCGCTCGCGTTTGGCATCGTAGTCAAAGATACCCCCGTAAGGACGCCAGGCGGCCGCTCAAGTCCGCTATGCGGTGGGCAATGGGATTGGTTTCGATCATGACGCAACAGGCGGTTCAAGAAGAATGCGCATGGTAGCAAAAAATGGCGGTTCAACCGCACGCCTGCATATGCCGGATCAGCAGTTGCAGCGATTGCCGGCCATTCCATTCGTTGACATCCAGCTTGAACACGGCGCGCAGCCGCGCGGGCGGCGGGACGCCGTCGAAGGCATTGAAGGCGATGGCGTCGAGCGGGTCGCCCTGCACGGCATGTCGCAACTTGAATTTGAGGTGCTTGTCGCCCACCACCTTCCACGATTCCACGGCAAACTCGCCTTCGAATTCCGGCTCGGGAAACCCCTGCCCCCAGGGACCCCCGTCACGCAATTCGCGCGCCAGGTGCAGCGAAAAATCCGCGGCTCCCAGTTCGCCATCGGTCAGGATCGCGGCGTCCAGCATGTCGGGGGGCAGGTGCCTGCGTGCCACCGCATCGAAGGCGGCACTGAAAGCTTCGAGGTTGGCGCGAGCAAGGCTCAAGCCGGCAGCCATCGCATGTCCACCGAAGCGTGAAATCAATCCCGGATGAATCGCATCGATCTCGGCCAATGCATCGCGCAGATGAAACCCCGGAATGGATCGACCGGATGCTTTTACTTCGTCGCCAAGTACGTCGACGGGGGCACACGCCACTACAGGTCGATGCAGCGATTCCTTCAATTTCGAGGCCACCAACCCGACCACGCCGTGGTGCCAGCCCGGGTCGAACAGCACGACGCCGTGCGGCACCGATGCACGCTCGCGCGACGCCATCCATCTATCCACTTCGTCCCGCGCTTGCGCAACCATCCCGTCCTGCAAATCGCGGCGTTCGGCATTGATCGCCGAAAGCGTTTCCGCCAAATCGCCGGCACGCCCGGCATCGTCGGTCAAAAGGCACTCGATGCCGAGGGTCATGTCCTCCAGGCGTCCCGCCGCGTTGATGCGCGGCCCGACCGCAAAGCCGAGGTCGCTGGCAATGGCGCGGGCGCCATCCCGCTTGCCGGCAGCAAACAACGCCGCGATGCCGGCACACGCGCGGCCTGCGCGGATGCGCATCAATCCGGCTTCGACGAGGATGCGATTGTTGCGATCCAGCGGCACCAGGTCGGCCACTGTGCCGAGCGCCACCAGATCGAGCAAAGCCGACAAGTCCGGCTCGGCGACGCGACGTTCGGCGAACCAGCCGCGTTCGCGCAGCCGCGCCCGGAGTGCCAGCAGCACATAGAACATCACGCCGACGCCGGCGAGCGCCTTGCTCGGAAAAGGATCGCGGTCCAGATTGGGGTTCACGATGGCATCGGCTTCCGGCAGCGACGCTCCGGGCAAATGATGATCGGTCACGATCACGCGCATGCCATGCGCCCTTGCCGCCGCGACACCGGCATGCGCGGCGACACCGTTGTCCACGGTGATCAGCAGGCGGGGCTTGCGTGGAACGATTTCCTCGACAATCGCCGGACTCAGGCCGTAACCGTGGCGCATGCGATTGGGCACCGCGTAGCCGACGTCGCGCGCGCCGAGCAGGCGCAGCCCGCGCACGGCGACCACGGTACCGGTGGCGCCGTCGCAATCGAAATCGCCGACGACGATGATGCGCGCCTCGTCGCGGATCGCGGTTTCGAGCAGGTCGCAGGCTCGATCGATTCCGCCGAGCAATTGCGGCGCATGCAAGCCGGCGAGGCGATGCTCCAGTTCCGACGGCGAGGTGATTCCACGCGCGGCATACACACGTCGCAGGACCGGATGCATGGAATCGGGCCACGGCGTCGCACCCGCAGAAATCGGACGACGCTCGATGCGCGGCGTCATCGGCGCGCGCGCCGCCAAAAGCGCCAGCGATGCCAGTGTTTGTAACGCCAACGCTCGCCGCTGGCGAACATCAGGTCGATGTGCGCGAACCGGCGTGCATTGAACTCCGGCACCGTGGCCGCATCCAGCAAGACATCCGCATTCGCATCATTGGAATCCGGCAGCGCACCGGATTCCACGCACGGGATCTTCGCCAACTTCGCCAATGCCACGACGATTGGATCATCGCTCGCCACTCGCGCGAAGCGCGTGCGCACCCATTCGGGCAACCTGCCTGCGCCCCAGAACCACAGGCCGTTCGCGGGCAACTGTCCGCGCTGCACACGCCGCGCATTGACCGGATGATTGTGCAGTATCACCTGCGCCTCGTTGAGCAGGCGCCGCCACGGACGCTCGTTCTCGCCACTGGGCAAATGCCGCATCAAGCTGTCGCCCAGCACGTCCGCCGGTGCGGCAAACTTCGGCAATCGCGCCTCCGCAGGACAGCGCAAATGCCAACGATCGGGGTGTGTGGCCTGCAGCGGAAATCCCGCATCGCCGAACACCGGTCGCAACGCGCGCGCGAGCTCTTCGCTTTCGTCGTTCGACAAGCCGATTGCACCGATCGCCATCAGCCGCGCGGTGACAGCGTCGACCATTACATACGCGGGATCGGCGCGCACCCACGTCGCGCCGCGCGCGTCGTTGGCATCCAGGCTGCGGGTCAGCGCGGCGGACGGAAGCGAGGTGCCAACGAACTCGAAGCATTCGCGCAACATCGCGTCGCGTCCCGGTTTGCCATCCGCCAGGCGATCGCCGCGCGCCAACCAAAGCGACAACAGCGGCGCACGATCGACCCGGGGAATTTCAGGAATTAGCAATGTGATTCGCATTTCGACGAGCGCCTTTGCTCGTCGTTCCGGCAGGGAATGCCGGAACCCAGAGGCCATGGCTGGCATCCATGCAATCTGGATGCCGGCAATCCCTGCCGGCATGACAAATCAGGAAATGTAGCGCACCGCAACGACTTCGTAGTTCTTCATGCCGTTCGGGGCCTGGAATTCGATGCTGTCGCCCTCGCTCTTGCCGATCAGGGCGCGCGCGATCGGCGAGGATACCGAAATCAGGCGCTGCTTGATGTCGGCTTCCAGGTCGCCGACGATCTGGTAGGTCACTTCCTCGCCGGAGTCCTCGTCGGCGAGCTGGACCGTCGCGCCAAACACGATCTTGCCATTCGCCGGCAGGCGCGCGACGTCGATGACCTCCGCATAGGAAAGTCCGGCCTCCAGTTCCTTGATGCGGCCTTCGAGGAAACTCTGCTGCTCGCGCGCGGCGTGGTATTCGGCGTTTTCACTCAAATCGCCGTGCGCGCGCGCTTCGGCAATCGCCGCGATGATGCGCGGGCGA
The DNA here is from genome assembly GCA_018240545.1 of Pseudomonadota bacterium. GTDB lineage: Bacteria > Pseudomonadota > Gammaproteobacteria > Xanthomonadales > Rhodanobacteraceae > Rudaea. The sequence continues at coordinate 3,365 of JAFEFP010000012.1, forward strand.
TCGACGGATTTCATGCGCTCGACCTCGGCGCGCAGGCGCTCGGCGCCTTTGGCGGTCATGGGGCTGCGTTTCATTCCAATTCCTGATTCATGACAATTCCGTGTGCAATTCCTGCAAGTTGTGCACTTCGCCATCGCCGCGGAAATCCAGCGAATGCAGCAGGGCGCGCGCGCCGGATATCGTAGTCGAATACGTGATGCGCTGCTGCAGCGCCTCGCGCCGGATCGAGAACGAATCGTGGATGGCCTGCTTGCCTTCGGTGGTGTTGACGATGAACACGATCTCGCCGTTCTTGATCGCATCGACCACGTGCGGGCGGCCTTCCAGCACCTTGTTGATGCGCTCGCACACGATGCCGTTGTCGACGAGGAAAGCGCAGGTGCCCGACGTGGCAACCAGCGAGAATCCGCGCTGGATCAGGTCGCGCGCGACCGGCAACAGGCGCGCCTTGTCCGGATCGCGCACCGACACGAACACCTTGCCGAGTTTCGGCGCGGCGATATTGGCGCCCTCGTGCGCGCGCGCGAACGCCGCGCCGAAGCTGCGCCCCACGCCCATCACCTCGCCGGTCGAGCGCATCTCGGGGCCGAGGATGGGATCCACGTTCTGGAACTTCAGGAACGGGAAGATCGCTTCCTTGACCGAATAGTATTTCGGCACGACTTCGCGCGTGGCGCCCTGCGCGGCGAGAGTCTTGCCCGCCATGCAGCGCGCCGCGATCTTCGCCAGCGACACGCCCGTGGCCTTGCACACGAACGGCACGGTGCGCGAGGCACGCGGATTGACCTCCAGAATGAAAATTGTCACTGCGCCATGTTCGTCGGTCTGAATCGCGAACTGGGTGTTCATGAGGCCAATGACCTTCAGTTCAAGCGCCATGCGCGTCACTTGCGCGCGCAATTCCTCCTGCACGCCGGCGGTGAGCGAATACGGCGGCAGCGAGCAGGAGGAGTCGCCCGAATGCACGCCGGCTTCCTCGATGTGCTCCATGATGCCGCCGATCAGCACGTTGCCATCGGCGTCGGCGACGATGTCCACGTCGACCTCGACCGCATTGTCGAGAAAACGGTCGAGCAGCACCGGCGAATCGTTGGACACGCGCACCGCATCGGTGATGTAGCGCTTGAGGTCGGCGTCGGAATGCACGACTTCCATCGCGCGGCCGCCGAGCACATAGCTTGGCCGCACCACCAGCGGATAGCCGATTTCGCGCGCGAGCGCCAGCGCCTGGTCCGGATTGCGTGCCGTGCGGTTGGGCGGCTGCGTCAATCCGAGTTTCGCCACCATCAGCTGGAAGCGCTCACGATCTTCGGCCAGATCGATGCTGTCCGGCGAGGTGCCAATCACCGGCACGCCGTTGGCCTCCAGCGCGCGCGCAAGTTTCAGCGGTGTCTGGCCGCCGTACTGCACGATCACGCCCCTGGGCTTTTCCACGGCGATGATTTCGAGCACGTCTTCGAGCGTGAGCGGCTCGAAATACAGGCGATCCGAGGTGTCGTAGTCGGTGGAAACCGTTTCCGGATTGCAGTTGACCATGATGGTTTCGAAACCATCCTCGCGCAGGGCGAGCGCTGCATGCACGCAGCAGTAGTCGAACTCGATGCCCTGCCCGATGCGGTTCGGGCCGCCGCCGAGCACCATGATCTTGTCGCGCGCGGTCGGCTGTGCCTCGCATTCTTCCTCGTAGGTCGAATACAGGTACGCGGTGGTCGTGGCGAACTCGGCCGCGCAGGAATCCACGCGCTTGTACACCGGATGCACCCTGAATGCGTGGCGCAGCTTGCGCACGGCTGCTTCGTCTGTTCCAAGCAGTGCGGCCAGGCGCGAATCGGAGAATCCCTTGCGCTTGAGCGCGAACATCCGCGTTGCATCGAGTGCGGCGAGGCCGCCGGCCTTGACCTGCGCCTCGATCTCGACGAGCTCGGCGATCTGGTCGAGAAACCAGCGATCGACATGCGTCAACGCATAGACTTCGTCGACCGACAGGCCGGCGCGGAAGCCGTCGGCGACATAGAACAGGCGATCCGGGCGCGGCTCGCGCAGCTCGCGCTTCAGGTCGGCAATGGCGTCGGCATCGGTCAAATCCAGCGGACCGGGGTTCAGGCCATCCCTGCCGGTTTCCAGCCCGCGCAACGCCTTTTGCAATGACTCCTGGAACGTACGTCCGATTGCCATCACCTCGCCCACCGATTTCATCTGCGTGGTCAGGCGAGCGTCCGCGGCCGGGAATTTCTCGAACGCGAAACGCGGAATCTTGGTAACGACGTAATCGATGGTCGGCTCGAACGAAGCGGGCGTCGCCCCGCCCGTGATCTCGTTGCGCAACTCGTCCAGCGTGTAGCCGACCGCGAGCTTGGCCGCGACCTTGGCGATGGGGAAGCCCGTGGCCTTGGATGCGAGCGCGCTCGATCGCGACACGCGCGGATTCATCTCGATCACGACCACGCGGCCGTCGTCCGGATTGACGCCGAACTGCACGTTCGAACCGCCCGTGTCCACGCCGATCTTGCGCAGCACGGCGATGGAGGCATCGCGCAGGCGCTGGTATTCCTTGTCGGTGAGCGTCTGCGCGGGCGCTACGGTGATCGAATCGCCGGTATGCACGCCCATCGGATCGAGGTTTTCGATCGAGCACACGATGATGCAGTTGTCGGCCGTGTCGCGCACGACTTCCATCTCGAACTCTTTCCAGCCGAGCACGGATTCCTCGACCAGCACTTCGTGCACCGGGGATAGTTCAAGCCCGCGCTTGACGATTTCGTCGAACTCCTCGCGGTTCCAGGCGATGCCGCCGCCGGAGCCGCCGAGCGTGAAACTGGGGCGGATGATGGTCGGATAACCGACCTTGGCCTGCGCCGTCAGCGCGTGCTCGTGCGTGCGCACGGCTTCGGACTTTGGCGAAGCCAGGCCGATTTCATCCATGGCCTTGCGGAACAGTTCGCGATCCTCGGCCATGCGGATCGCTTCACGCGAGGCGCCGATCAATTCGACACCGTACTGTTCCAGAATGCCGGCGTCAGCCAGATCCAGCGCGCAGTTCAGCGCCGTCTGCCCGCCCATCGTCGGCAAAAGCGCATCGGGTCTTTCGCGGGCAATGATGCGCTCGACGGTGGCACGGTTGATCGGCTCGATGTAGACCGCATCGGCCATGTCCGGATCGGTCATGATCGTGGCCGGGTTCGAGTTCACCAGCACCACGCGAAACCCTTCTTCCTTCAGCGCCTTGCAGGCCTGCGCGCCGGAGTAGTCGAACTCGCAGGCCTGGCCGATGACGATCGGGCCGGCGCCGATGATGAGTATGCACTTGAGGTCGGTGCGCTTGGGCATCTCAGCGGGCTCCGTCCAAGAGCTTGGAGAACCGGTCGAACAGGTAGCCGATATCGTGCGGACCGGGCGAGGCTTCCGGATGGCCCTGGAAGCAGAACGCCGGTGCGTCGGTCAGGGCAAAGCCTTGCAGCGAACCATCGAACAGCGAGGTGTGCGTCACGCGCGTGTTCGCCGGCAAGGTCGCGGCATCAACCGCGAAGCCGTGGTTCTGCGAGGTCACCAGCACGCGGCCGTCATCATGATCTTTGACGGGATGGTTCGCACCGTGGTGGCCGAATTTCATCTTCAGCGTTTTCGCGCCGAGCGCCAGGCCCATGAGCTGATGGCCGAGGCAGATGCCGAACAGCGGAATTTTCGTCGCAATGAATTCGCGCGTCGCGGCGATGGCGTAATCGCAGGCCGCGGGATCGCCGGGGCCGTTGGACAGAAACACGCCGTCGGGTTTCAGCGCAAGTACCTCGGTGGCGGGCGTTTGTGCGGGAACCACCGTCACCTCGCAACCGCGATCGGCGAGCAAACGCAGGATATTGCGCTTGACGCCGAAGTCGTAGGCGGCCACGCGATACTTGCGTACCGGCTGGGTAAATTGCGCGCTATCGAGATCGTAACTGCCTTCGGAAAACACGTACGGCTTCGGCGTGCACACGACCTTTGCCAGGTCCATGCCGCTCAGGCCCGGAAATGCGCGCGCGGCGGCAAGAGCGGCGTCGGCCGCGGCGCCCTCGCCCGCCATGATGCAGCCATTCTGGGCCCCCGTTTCGCGCAGGATGCGCGTGAGCCGGCGCGTGTCGATTTCGGATATCGCGACGATCTCGTGACGGCGCAGGTAGTCGGGCAAGGATTCGGTGCTGCGCCAGTTGCTGACCAGGCGCGGCAAGTCGCGGACGACCAGGCCTGCCACCTGCACCCGATCCGATTCCTCGTCCACCGCATTGCAGCCGGTGTTGCCGATGTGCGGACAGGTCAGGGTGACGATCTGCTGCGCGTAGGAAGGATCCGTCAGGATCTCCTGATACCCCGTCATCGCGGTGTTGAACACCACCTCACCGACGGTTCGTCCTTCCGCGCCAATGGATATCCCGCGGAAGGTGCTGCCGTCGGCGAGGGCGAGGATGGCTGGTGGCATGGCGTCCGGGTGCAAGAGTATCCGCGGGCTGGCATGGGCCAGTCCGTGGATCGACGTTACGGGCGAGTGCGGATTTTACCGGTGCGACGCGCGGTGTGTCCACCGTTGGACACTGGCTTGCCGCAAACCTATTCGAAACCGTTGGCGAAAATCGGGTCCGGAAGGCTGCAACGGGCGAACGCCAGATTGCGTGCCGCGGAATCGATGTATGCGACGGCCGGCAGCATGGCCGAATCGAGCGCAAAATCGCCGTCGAGCACGCCTTGCTGCGCGGACGCAATCGCGACTTCGCTGCCGTTGGAACACGTCGCATCGGCGCAGGCGAAGGCACCGACCGTCGCCGTACCGAACAGCGCGAAGGCCGGCGCATCGCCGGACAGCAAGCCAAGGCCAAGCGGAAATCCGACAGCGTTCGCCGGCAGGCTGCGCCGCGTCGCGGCCGTGCACGCGCTGGTCGTGCAATCGAGCAATGCGAAGGTATCGGTCAGGTTCTGCAAGGCGAGCGGACGCCCGTCGCTGCGCACGGCCAGCGCGGTGAGCGTCGGCTGAAAGCTCGCAACGGGCGCGGCGATCTGCGTGCTGGTCACCACCGAGCACGCAGGGTTGCCTGAACACACGCCGATGTCGTAGCCGTACACGTTGCTGGGCCCCTGGGTTGTCAGATAGCTCGCGATCGGCACGCCTTGCTTGTCGAGCGCGAGCGCGAGCCCGTCGAATTGCGATTGTTCCGGCGGCTGGGCGAGCACTTGTTCGCTGCCCCTGGCGCAAGCGGCATCGGCGCAGAAATGCGCGATCAGCCATCCCGGGCGGGCGCCGATGGCGCTGTCGCGGTAAAGCAGCAACGGATTGCCGTTCGTCTGCAAGGTCAGCGGCAGGTCGGCGAGAATGGCGCTACCCACCGGGAGGATGTCGATATCCGCGAATGAACCGCAGCCGGCATCGGCGCAGTCGTACAGGCGCAGTCCGCCATAGTGGGAGGCACTGATCAGTGGCCGGCCATCGCTGCGGATCACGATACCCGGGGCGCCGAAGTAATTGCTCGAAAAGTCGAGCGTGACGACGTTGTCACTGTCGCACACGGGGCTTGCGCAATCATAGAAATACAACGCCGAATTGTTGTGCACGTCGGTGCTGAAAACGATGGCCGGTCGGCCATCGGCGCGCAGCTTCATGCGCACGTAATTGACCGGATCGCTGCCCGTACCCAGTACCGTGTTGGACATGGTGCAGGCCGGAAAGCCGGCATCGGCGTTCTGCGCCGAGAGCGTGGCGCCCAGCGCCAGAAGAAATGTCACGTGTTTCAAGGCAGGCATGTTTGCGAGTCTCCGCAGCCCCCTGCGCGATTGAGGCTAAGGCAGCACCACATCCATATCCGAGAATGCCATCACACTGGGAAAAATTTCGTTGGCGCCCCGCAACGCCTGTCGTTCACAGCAACCAGTCGATCGGCAACTTGCCGACGATCCAGACGAAAACGCGCTGCCAGATTGTGCTCCCGGGCTCGGTGCGATGGATGCTTTCCACATCCTCATTGCGCTCGATCCATTCCAGTCGATGCCCGCGCAACCTCACCTCGTAGGCGTTTGCCTGCACGTCATGGACGAACGCATCCGCGCTGGCGGTCGCCATTTCCACGCTGTCGATGACGAGTCCCATCTCGGTGTTCAGGCGTACCGAGCGCTGGTCGAAATTGAACGAGCCGATGAACAGCCGGCGGCGGTCGACCGAGAAGGTCTTGGCGTGCAGGCTCGATGCGGAACTGCCATGGAATCCCTGCGCACGCCACCAGCGCCGCCGAGCCGGCGAACTGCGACGCAGTTCGTAGAGCTTGACGCCGGCGCGCAGCAGCTTGTGCCGGCGTTTCGCGTAACCGGAATGCACGGCGAGCACATCGGTGGCTTCCAGCGCATTGGTCAGCACGGCGACGTGCAAGCCTTCGCGCGCGCGGCTGCAGAAAAACCCCGTACCGCGCGACGTCGGCACGAAATACGGAGAGATCGCGTACAGCTCGCGTTCCATCCCGCCAAGGATGCGCGCCAGCCGCGTCACCATCAGGTCGGAATCTTTCTCGTGCGCCAGACCCTTTTTTGGGTCGTCGCTGACCAGGTGCGTCGGCGCCCAGGCCAGGGCCTGCTTCCCCGCGAGCAGGTCGCGCACCAACGCCGAACGCTGGATCGAATCGAGATGGGCCACGGCCTTCGGACCCTGCACGCGCGCATTCGCGGCCACGGCGAAATCCGCCAGCGCATCGGCCGGCGCGGCGGGCAGCAACCGCGTGGCTGGAATCGCCGACGCGCTGTTCCAGTAACGCTCGAAATCCTCCTCCACCGCATCGGCGACGGGGCCAATGCCGAGCACGTCCAGGTCGACGAACAACGCCTGCTTGCCGGCATCGAAGTATTCGTCGCCGATGTTGCGTCCGCCGATGATCGTCGCCTGCGCATCGGCAGTGAACGACTTGTTGTGCATGCGCCGGTTCAGGCGCGAAAAATCGGTGAGATAGCCGAGCCAGCGCCAGCGCCGCTGACGGAACGGATTGAACAGGCGGATCTCGATGCGCGGATGGCTGTCGAGCGCGGCCAGTATCGGGTCCAGGCCGACGGTGTTGTTGTCGTCCAGCAGCAGGCGCACGCGCACGCCGCGGTCGGCCGCGCGGCGCAGCGCCTCGAACAAGATGTTGCCCGACAGGTCGTTTCGCCAAATGTAGTACTGCACGTCCAGCGTGCGCGTCGCCGCGTCGGCGAGCAGCACTCGCGCGGCCAGGCTGTCGCGCCCGCCATCGAGCGCGACGAGTCCGGATTCGTCGGCATGCGTGCGCGTGAGCGCCGCCAGCGAATCCTGCAGCGGACATGCGACGGACAGGGTGGCTTCTTGCGCCGTGACGGACATGCGGCCAATGCTGACGCGACGGCGGGGAAAAGTCGAATCGGCGAAAACGACGAAGCCCGCTTGCTCGGGCCTTGAAACCCAGGTGGAATGCGAAAAAGCGCGCTAACGCATTTACAGGTCTACCTTCGATGAAAGCATACTTTGTACCATAGGCCTAAAGTTAGGCCTATTGACCTGAGATGAAACATGTAGCCACATGGATGGTGAGTTCTCTTAACCTGTTGGTCAAGGAGAACCCCATGAAGAAGCGACACCGCGAAGGCCAAGGGCGAAAAAGCCATGCCCTGGCCGAAAGATGCCGTGGATCAAGTGCGCGCCGTGGCAGATATCCTCGCCGCCAGCGCGATGCCGCTCGCGCTCGACGACATCGCCGCGCGCTTCCAGTCCAAAGGCCCGTGGAAGAAACGCCTGCCGCAACTGCTCGACATGCTCGTCGCGCTCGGCCGCGCGCGCGGTCGGTGATCGCTATACCGGGGCGTGAGGCCGCATGGCCGGTCGGAGAGCATTGTGGCGGCCACCCGCTTACTTGATCTTCGCGGCGATACCGGCCTGCTTCAAGATCGCGTTCGCTGTGGGCGTGGCGGCAATCGTCACCGGCACCGAAAAACGCTTCATGCTGATCGGGCTTTGCCAGATTTCATGGCTGCCCTTGCCTTCGCGGACGAAGGTGCAGCCGTGTGCCATCAGGATTTCGCGCAATTGCGGATAAAGTCCGCGACCCACGGGTTACAGGGCGAGCAGTTCGGGTGCGGATTGTTCGTGCTGGAACAGCAAGTGCATGTTGGCCGGATCGAGGCCGTTTTCCGCGGCCAATTCCGGCGCGATCTGCCACGCGCGTTCCGTCAGCGCATCGAAACTGCCGGCTTCGGTGACGAGGCCGAGCTCGTCGCATTCCGCGACCCACGTCCCGCGCGCGTGGGTGACGTTCACCGTGAACCGACGAAACGGATGATGGATGACGTTGGCCATGCCGGAAATATAGCACGTGCGCGCGAGCGACGATCGCTACATCGGCGCGAGAGGCGCGTTCAGGCGGCTTCGTGCTTCAGCGCCTTGCGCAGCTCGCGGCGCAAGGTCGCCACGGTCACCGGCGCGGTGTCGTCCCGGAGCGCATGTCGCAAGGCTTCGTTGATTGCCGTTTGATATCCGCGGCCTTCGGATTCCGCGCGCGTGCGGAATGCGCCCAGCACGTCGTTGTCCAGCATGATCGTGATGCGGGTCTTGCCCTTCATCGCAGCCTGTAGCTTGGCCAGATGCGGCACGTCCTTCGCGCGCTTGGCGCTACTGAAATCGTATTCACTTCGCATAAGTGTGCTCCTCCTTCGTCGTCGCCTTGCGCGCGGAAATCAGCCGTACACTGTCGCCGCGCAAGGTGTAAACCACGACCAACAATCGCGGCATGCCGCTCATGCCGAGCACGACCCAACGCGCCTCGCCTTTGGCCATGCCGTCTTCGTGCGCCAGCGCGTGCGGATCGAGCAGTGCGCTCGCCGCTTCCTCGAAACTCACGCCGTGCTTGCGCGCATTCGCCGCGGACTTTCTCGGGTCGTATTCGATGGCGATGCTGTCAGTATGCATCACATATGCATCCTTTTCAATATCGCTCGCACAAGACGAGCAACTTGAGGCTATGGCCAACAGATGTCTCGCTCTTGGCGTAGTCGCGATGCCCCCAAAAATGCCCCAAAATGGGGGCGCATTTCTTCGGAAGGCTTTGGTACGGATTGTAGCCATGAAACGAAAAAACCCCGGATTTACCGGGGTTTTTAAGCCTTCCTCGGAATCCGCAGGAAGTATATATGGCGTCCCCAGGGGGATTCGAACCCCCGTTACCGCCGTGAAAGGGCGATGTCCTGGGCCTCTAGACGATGGGGACGCGGGAAAACTGTCCCAGGACTACGGATGAAAGGTGGTGGAGCTAATCGGGATCGAACCGATGACCTCCACAATGCCATTGTGGCGCTCTCCCAGCTGAGCTATAGCCCCACTGTTTCATCCGCGGGAAAGGCGCGGAAGGATATAGGCACACTGTGGTTTCGTCAACCGAAAGCGTTCATTTTCCGGCCAGCAAAGCCGCCACGATTGGCGCTACTTGAGCCGTTGCGGCTCCCAGGTTGGCGAAGATTTCCGGCAGGCTGATGATGGTTTCGTCGCCGCAGCCCGCGGCCCAGTTGGCGACCAGCGCCAGGCACGCATAGTCGATTTCGAGTTCGCGCGCGAGCGCGGCTTCCGGCATGCCCGTCATGCCGACCAGATCGCAACCGTCGCGACGCATGCGCGCGATCTCGGCGCGGGTTTCCAGGCGCGGGCCTTGCGTGGCGCCATAACAGCCGCCGTCGATCACGTCGATTCGCGCGCGGGCGGCGGCAGTGAGCACCTCCGCGCGCAGCCCCGCGCTGTACGGTTCGCTGAAATCGATGTGCTCGACCTTGGTGCCTTCGACATCGCAAAAGCTGTCGAGCCGACCGTGGGTGTAGTCGATGATCTGGTCCGGCACGGCGAGTACGCGCGGGCCCATCTTTTGCGTGATCCCACCGACCGCATTCACGCCAATCACGCGCCGCGCGCCCAGGTGATGCAGCGCCCAGACATTGGCGCGATAGTTCACGCGATGCGGGGCGATCGTATGCGTTTCACCATGGCGCGCGAGGAATGCCACACGTTTGCCCGCGAGCGAACCGACGACGATCTCGCCGGACGGCGCGCCGAATGGTGTCGCGATCGCCTCGCGCCCGACGTTTTCCAATCCCGGAAACGCATACAGGCCGGTGCCGCCGATGATGGCGAGGTCGAGATTCACGTCATTCCTTCAAAGCATAGATTGCGGGAAGATTTCGCCCTTGCTCGTGATAGTCCATGCCAAACCCGAAGACATAACGATCCGGCACTTCGACGCCGCAGAAATCCGCGCGCACGCCCGGCGCGGTGCGGCCATGGCGCTTTTGGCAAAGCACGGCAATCAGCACCCGCTTCGCTCCCTCGCCCAGGCACCAATCGCGAATCGCGCGCAGGGTATAGCCTTCGTCAAGAATGTCGTCGGCCAGCAAGACCGTGCGGCCGGCCAGCGGCGCGGCCGGCTTGCGCCGCCACTGCAATTCGCCGCCCCGGGTTTCGCCACGGTAGCGCGTGGCGTGCACGTAGTCGAACTCCAGGTCCGTCCGCACCGCCAAGGCCAGCGCACCGGAAAAAATCAGCCCGCCATGCATGATGCTCAGGTACATCGGCACTTGGCCGGCCAGCACGGCGTCGATCTGCTTGCCCATGCGGGCAATCTCCGCGTCAAGGCGGGTGCGGTCGTGGATCAGTTCGGCGGTGTTCAGCGCGTCGGCGAGCGAATGCGGATTCATGCGGTGACCTTCTCCAGGGCGGTGAGGCGCGCGCCGAAGCGCGCGTATTGCGGGTTGTCGGCCAGATCCCGGCACGAACCGGCCACCTTGCCGAGCAGCATCGCGACCGGCCGGGCGTCGTGTGCCGGCATGTCGCGGACCGCGGCGAGCGCTTCCGGCACGATCTCGGGTTTGCACACCAGCACGATGTCGCAACCGGCCTCGCGGTGCGCCGCAATGCGTGCGCCGATGCCACCTGCGCTTTCGGCTGCCGCCATGCTGATGTCGTCGCTGATCACGACTCCGCGGAAGCCGAGTTCGCCACGCAGGATGTCGCGGATCCATGTCGGCGAATAGCCGGCCGGCAGCGCGTCCACCGCCGGATAGGTCACGTGTCCCATCATCACGGCTTCGGCGCCGGCCACGATCGCGTCGGCGAAGGGAACCATGTCCGTGTCGCGAATCTCGTCCAGCGTGCGTCGATCGATCGCCGGTTCGAGATGGGTATCCTCGCGCACCGAGCCGTGGCCGGGAAAATGCTTGATCGTCGCGGCCATGCCGGCGAGGCGCATGTTGCGCACGTACGCAAGGCCCAGCTCCGACACGATTCGCGGATCAGCGTGGAAGGCGCGTTCGCCGACGATGACATTGCGGACGGCAAGGTCGAGCACCGGCGCAAAGCTCAAGTCGATGTCGATCGCGCGCATCTCGCTCGCCATCAGCCAGGCATGCTCGCCGGCCAGTTCCATCGCGAGGCGGGGATCGCGCTCATGCAGTTCCCCGATCCGTGCCAATGCCGGCAGGCGCGTGAATCCGTCGTGGAAGCGCTGCACGGGCCCGCCTTCCTGATCCACGCAGATGAGCAGCGGCCCGGAACGCACCGCGCGGATCTGCGCGATCAGCTCGCACACCTGCGCGCGCGAGGCGAAATTGCGCTTGAACAGGATCACGCCGCTGACCTGTGGCGCGCGAATCCAGCCTTGTTCCTCGCGCTGGAGCTGTTTGTCCTTGATGCCGATGACCAACATTTTCGCCTAGTTCCTGTCAAAGACCGCGATCGATTCTACATGGGCGGTATGTGGAAACATGTCCATCGCCCCGGCAGCGCTGAGGGTGAAGCCATGGCGATTGACCAGCGTGCCCGCGTCGCGCGCGAGCGATCCGGGATGACAGGACACGTACACGACGCGGCGCACGGACTTGCGCGGCAGGAATTCGAGCACGGCCTCGGCGCCGCTGCGGGGTGGATCGAGCAGCAGCAGATCATGATCGCGCTTCGCCCACGCCGCGTCGCGGGGGTCGGTGGCAAGGTCGGCAGCGAAGAATTGCGCATTGGCGATGCCATTGCGCCGCGCGTTCTCGCCGGCGCGTCGCACCAGGCCCGCCTCGCCTTCCACGCCGATGACCTGTGCCGCGCGGCGTGCCAGCGGCAAAGTGAAATTGCCCAGCCCACAGAACAAGTCCAGCACGCGGTCGGTCGGTTGCGGATCAAGCAAGGCCAGCGCGTGGTCGATCATCGCCCGGTTCATGCCGGCATTGACCTGCACGAAATCCAGCGGCTTGAATTCCAGCTCGACGTCGCAATTCGGCAGGCGAAACGTCAGTTGCGCATTCTCTGGCCACAGCGGCGCCACGCTGTCGATGCCGCCGGGTTGCAGGAAAATCCCGAGGTTCCAGCGGCGCCCGAATTCGATCAGCGCGGTGCGATCGTGTTCGGAAAGCGGTTGCAGATGACGGAACACCAGCACCGCCAGCGTGTCGCCGATGGCGACCTCGATTTGCGGAATGTCGCGCTTGCCGTCCAGTGTTTCGATCAGTCCGGCGATGTCGGCGATGCGTTCGCCCACGCTTGGCAGCAGGGTCTCGCAGCGCGCGATGTCGGCGACGTAGCGGCCATTGGTTTCGCGAAAACCCACCAGCACCCGGCCCTTTTTCTCCACGAACTTGACGCTCAGGCGCGCCTTGCGCCGGTAGCCCCAGGGCGAATCCGCGAGCGGCGGCAGGATGGACTTCGGCGCGACCTTGCCGATGCGTTCGAGGTTGTCCAGCAAGGTGCGCTGCTTGGCCGCGATCTGGGCTTGGGGGCTCAGGTGTTGCAGTACGCACCCCCCGCAAATCCCGAAATGCGAGCAGCGCGGCGCCACCCGATCCGGCGAGGCCTGCAAGACTTCCTCGACCACGGCCTCGTCGTAATGGCGATGTTTGCCGCTGAATCGCGCGCGCACCCGCTCGCCGGCCAAGGCGCCGGTCACGAACACGGCCTTGCCGTTCACATGCGCGACGCCGCGACCGTCGTGGGACAGGTCGGTGATGTCGGTTTCGAATACGCCCATGCGCAAGCGCCAAAAAGGGGCGCCATCATACCAGCGCATTGACGCGACAAGGTTCCTCGCACATCCTGCGCGCATGTCGACAAGGGATTCCACGCCACGCGTATTGATCGTTGACGACGACCCGGTTTCGCTGCGCTTTCTCGCCGCGGCCATCGCGCCGACCGGATGCGATGTCGTGACCGCGGTCGACGGTGCGGCGGCGCTGGCGACGACCGGCGGTATCGACCTGTTGTTGATCGACCGCTGCCTGCCGGATATCGGCGGCGTGGAATTGCTGCACGCGCTGCGCGAGCGCGGAGTCAGGGCGCCGGCGATCGCCACCAGCGCTGAACTCGATGCAACACTGGTCGAACAACTGCGTGTGGCCGGATTCGTGGATGCGCTGGACAAACCAGCCAACCTGAAACAGATTGCCGAAACCCTGCGGCCGCACCTGCCGCACGTCGTGCCCACCTTGCTCGACGACGCAGCGGCACTGGATTCCATCGGTGGAGATGAAAATGCGCTGCGTGCCCTGCGCGACCTGCTGGTGCGTGAGCTGGAGCAGTTCGAACAGGATGTGCGGCGCGCCGGACTTGCGGCGGATCCCGTCCGCCTCGGCGATCGCCTGCACCGCCTGCGCGCCGCCTGCGGCTTCTGCGGCGCGCGCGCATTGGCGGCGAGTGCGGCGGCCTGGCAGGACGCCCTGAATTCGGGGCAGCCCGATGCGGATTCACGCAGCGATGCGTTCGTCGCCGTTTGTCGCGCTACCGCCAGCGTTCTTCGCGGCTACTCCCCGGGCGCTTGATTCAGGCTCCACGCCTTCAGCGAACCCCCATCCAGGCGCTGAACGATCAGGGTGCGCAGCAGTCGGCGCAGGCCGCGCAAGTCCTCGGCCGTGGGTTCCTCGTCGCGTGCCAGCGCAAGCAGGGCGGATCCGCGCAGCTTCAATCCATCGTCCGCGCCACGCCAGCGCACGGGGCCCTGATCGGGCCAGTACGCGTAGTCGGTTGCCGGCTCCAGGGCCGCGCCCGTATCGGATTCCGCGTCGAGCAGCAGGCCGTAGCCGAGGCAACCGAGCAGGTCACGCTCGAACCGGCGCAATGTCCACGCCGGCGCAGCGCCGCCAGCCAAGCGCGACAGGGTCTGCGCGTACGCTTCGAATATGTCCGCCTGCGGATCATGGCGCGACACGAGGCGCACCACCAGTTCGTTTAGGTACAGCGCGCACAACAGGGGTTCGGCTTGCAGTCCACACGCCGCGCCCGCCGCCTCGGCGCCCGTCAGTGTCGCCAGTTCGCCGCGCCCGCTCCAGCTCGCCAGCAAAGGGGCGAACGGTTGCAGCAGCGATCGCGGCGTGCGCGAGCGTCCGCCGCGCACGCCACGTGCGACGAGCCCGACCCTGCCGTGATCGCGACTGAGCACGTCGAGCAGCAGCGAGGTCTCGCGCCAGGCACGCGCATGCAGCACGAAGGCAGGTTGTTGTTCGACGCGCATCAATCGACGTAGCCAAACCGCTTCAACGCCGCCTCGTCGTCCGCCCAGTTCGCGCGCACGCGCACCACGAGTTGCAGGTGGATGCGGCGGCCGAAAGCCTTGTGCATGGCCGCGCGTGCCGCGCTGCCGATCGCCTTCAATTGCGCCGCGCCGGAACCGATGACGATGGCCTTCTGGCTTTCGCGTTCGACCCAGATCGTGGCGTGGATCACGGCACGCTCCGCCTCTTCGAGGAAATCGCTCACCTCCACGGTTGCCGCATACGGCAGTTCCTGGCCAAGACGCAGCATGAGCTGCTCGCGCACCAACTCCCCGGCAACGAAACGTTCGCTGCGATCGGTCAGCTCGTCCTCGCCATACACCGGCGGCGCCACCGGCAAGCGCGCGAGCAACGCGTCGACGAGCGCATCCAGGCCATCGCGGCGGCGCGCCGAAACCAGCAAGACGGCATCGGGAGCGCGTTCGGTACCGATGCGTTCGATGAACGGCAAGAGCAAGGCCTTTTCCTTGATGGCGTCGATCTTGTTGATGGCGATCAGACGCGGTCGTTGCGCATCCAGCGCATTCCACACCTGGGTGTCTTCGCCGGTCCAGCGCCCGGCTTCGACGATCTGCACGGCGACATCCGCTTCGGCGATCGCCTGCCGGGCGGCCCGGTTGAGCTGGCGATTGAGCGCGCGTCCGCTGCTGCGATGGATTCCGGGCGTGTCGACGAACAGGATCTGGCCCTGCGGTCGCGTGAGGATGCCGAGAATGCGGTGCCGCGTGGTCTGGGGCTTGGGTCCGGCAATGCTCAGGTGCCAGCCGAGCAACGCATTGAGCAAGGTGGACTTGCCGACGTTGGGTCGGCCGACAAGTGCAACCGTGCCGCAACGGAAATCCGCAGGGTCGGCATCAGCCATGGCGGGCCTCGGCGATGCGTTCCAGCGCCGCCGCTGCCGCGGCCTGCTCCGCCATGCGCCGGCTGCTGCCACTCCCGGCACAACGCAGATCGAACGCCGCGACGATGCAGGTCACGTCGAAAATCTTCGCGTGATCGGCGCCGCGGGAAGCCGTCAATTCGTAGACCGGCAACGGCAAGCCGCGTCCCTGCAGCAATTCCTGCAGTTGGGTCTTGGGATCCTTTTCCTGCGCACGCGTGACGGCGTCCACGCGCGTCTCGAAGATGGCGCGCACAGCCTGCCGGCAAGCGTCGTAGCCGCCATCCAGATAGCACGCACCCACCAGGGCTTCGAACGCGTCGGCCAGGATCGAATCACGCCGGAATCCGCCGCTTTTCAGCTCGCCCGGCCCCAGCTGCAGTTGGTCGCCAAGATCGAGTTCGCGTGCGATCCGGGCCAGCGCGGCCTCGTTGACCATGCGCGCGCGCCAGCGCGTCAGCTCGCCTTCATCCGCATCCGGGAAACGGCCGTAGAGCAGTTCCGCAGCAAACAAACCGACCAGCGCGTCACCGAGGAATTCCAGCCGTTCGTTGTTGCGCGCACCGGTGCTGCGGTGGCGCAACGCCAGTTCGCGCAGCGCCGGATCCCGAAAACGGTGGGTGAACGCCGTAGGCAAGTTCAGTACGTCGCGCCCTTGGACAAGTCGAGGGTATAGTTGAAATGCACCAGCAGGTCGACGTTGTAGATGAACGGCTTGTCGACGCTGTAGCTGACGTTGAGGCTGCGCTGGCCGTTCGTGGTGATCAGGGTGACCGCCGACAGCGGCACGTCAGTCTCGTCCACGTACTGCACGTCGAAGATCGTGTCCAGCTTGCGCCGGATCTCCTCGATCGTCATGGTGTCGATGCTCGGTTCCGACTGCAGCGACTTCATCGACTTGACCACGCCGAAATATTCGCTGTAGACCGGAATCAGTTTCATCGCCGCGTAGGCGAAGAAACCCACGACGATCAGAACAATCGCAAAACCGATCAGGGTAATGCCGTGTTGTTTGCGCATGGTCGTCCTCATTTGATCAGGGTGCCGATTCGCTTGAACTCGATGCCGCCGTCCCAGTTCATCCAGATCACGAAAGCCTTGCCGATCAGGTTTTTTTCCGGCACGAAGCCCCAATAGCGGCTGTCCTCACTGTTGTCGCGATTATCCCCCATTGCGAAATAGTGTCCAGCCGGCACGACCCAGGTACCTTCGCGACCGGGTTGCAGGAAGCTGGATTCCAGCACGTCGTGCCGTGCCCCCGAAAGGTCTTCGGCGTGTATTTCTGCGCCCGCCATGCGCCGCCCTTCCATGCCGGAGCCGATGAAGGGGCCGACATCGGTTTGCGGCACTTCCTGGCCGTTTACATACAGGGTCTTGTTGCGGTAGGTGATGGTGTCGCCCGGCAAGCCGATCACGCGCTTGATGTAGTCCATTCGCGGCACCGGCGCGGTGGGAAATTCGCAGGGCTTGCCGCTGCGTACCGGCTTGCCGTCGACCGTGCAGGAAAAGCCCGGATACCGGAAAACGAAGACGTCGCCGCGGTGCGGCTCGCCGATGTCGACGAACTGGGTACCGAGCACCGGCAGGCGCAGGCCGTAGGCGAACTTGTTGACCAGGATGAAATCGCCCACCAGCAGGGTCGGCATCATCGATCCGGATGGGATCTTGAACGGTTCGGCGATGAACGAACGGAACAGCAGCACGATCAGGATGACCGGGAAGAACGAGCGTGCGTATTCGACCAGGGCCGGTTCGCGCAGCGCTTCCAGCGCGCGTTGATGACGTTCGGCATCACTGCCGACGGCACCCGCCAATGCCTGCGCGCGCGCCGCGCGTCCGCGCGCGAAGAACATCCGGTCGGTCAACCAGACCACGCCGGTGACGGCGGTCAGGACGACCAGCAACAGGGCAAAATCAAAATCCATCGGGGTTTCCTCCAGCTGCCAATTTCCCGCTTCCTTTGCCAGGAAAGGCAATCATTTCTCTATTTATCGACCTGCAAGACCGCCAAAAAGGCCTCCTGCGGAATTTCCACGCTGCCGACCTGCTTCATGCGCTTCTTGCCTTCCTTCTGCTTCTCCAGCAGCTTGCGCTTGCGCGTGACGTCGCCACCATAGCACTTGGCCAGCACGTTCTTGCGCAGCGCCTTGACCGTCGAACGCGCGATGACTTGCGCCCCGATTGCAGCCTGAATCGCCACGTCGAACTGCTGGCGCGGGATCAGATCCTTCATTTTCTCGACCAGCTCACGCCCGCGCCGGTCGGCGCTGGAACGGTGCAGGATGAGACTCAACGCATCCACACGGTCGCCATTGATCAGCACATCCACGCGCACCAGCGGCCCGGCCTGGAAACGCTCGAAGTGGTATTCCATCGAGGCGTAACCGCGCGAGACCGACTTGAGCTTGTCGAAGAAATCGAGCACGACCTCGGCCAGCGGCAGCTCGTAGCTGATCTGGACCTGGCTTGCCAGGTAATGGATCGCGCGCTGCACGCCGCGTTTCTCCTCGCACAGCTTGATCACGTTGCCGATGTGCTCGGGCGGCGTGAGGATATTGGCGACGATGATCGGTTCGCGGATTTCCTCGACGTACTGGATGGGCGGCAGTTTGGCCGGATTGTCCAGCTGGATCACGTTGCCGTCCGTTTTCAGCACTTCGTAGACAACCGTCGGCGCGGTCGTGACCAGGTCCAGGTCGTATTCGCGTTCCAGGCGCTCCTGCACGATGTCCATGTGCAGCAACCCCAGGAATCCGCAGCGGAAGCCGAAGCCCATCGCCTCGGAGGACTCCGGCTCGAAATGCAGGGCCGCGTCGTTGAGCTTGAGCTTCTCCAGCGCCTCGCGCAGCGCGGTGTAGTCGTCGGCCACGACCGGGAACAGGCCCGCGAACACACGCGGCTGCATTTTCTGGAAGCCGGGCAGCGGATGCGGCGCGGGCTTGCCGGCGTGGGTGAGCGTATCGCCGACCGGCGCGCCGTGCACATCCTTGATCGAGGCGGTGACCCAGCCCACTTCGCCCGCGCCCAGTTTGTCCTTGACCTTGCGCTTGGGCGTGAACACACCGACCTGGTCGACCTCATGCGCGCGCCCGGTCGACATCACCAGCAGCTTGTCGCGCGGCTTGATTTCGCCTTGCATCACCCGCACCAGCGAGACGACGCCGAGGTAATTGTCGAACCAGGAATCGATGATCAAGGCCTGCAGGCGGTCCGTGTCGCGCGGCCGCGGCGGCGGGATGCGCGCGACGATGGCTTCGAGCACTTCGGGCACGTTGGCGCCGGTCTTGGCGCTGATGGCGATCGCATGGCCCGCGTCGATGCCGATGACGGCTTCGATCTCGGCCTTGGCGCGCTCCGGATCGGCAGTGGGCAAGTCGATCTTGTTCAGTACCGGCACCACTTCCAGGCCCATCTCGACCGCGGTGTAGCAGTTGGCGACGGATTGGGCCTCCACGCCCTGGGCGGCGTCGACCACCAGCAAGGCGCCCTCG
>JAFEFP010000130.1 GCA_018240545.1 Pseudomonadota bacterium
GAGCTTCGCCATGATCTTGATGCGCGAAATGACCGCCGCGGTGGACGCCGCCGGCGGCGATTCGACTTCGATCAGCACGCCGTCGATGCGGTAGCGAACCTTCAGGCGGTTCTCGAATGGCTCGACGTGGATATCGGAGGCGCGCTGCTCGACCGCGCGCTGGATGATGAGGTTGACCAGGCGGATGACCGGCGCTTCGGAGGCGAGGTCGCGCAGGTGTTCGATGTCGTCTTCGCTGCGCGAGGCTTCGTCGGAAAGGTTTTCGACGATGGCGCCCATCGCCGAGCGGCCCTGGCCGTAATAGCGTTCGATCAGGTCGTCGATCTCGCTCGGCAAGCCGACCTTGGGCTCGATGGTTTTCCCGGTCGCCAGGCCCACCGCCTGCAACGGATAGGTCTCGGCCGGATCGGCCATGAGCAAGGTCACGCCGGTTTCGGACTCGGCGATCGGCACGACGTGGTATTGCTTGAGGAATCGCACCGACATCTGCACGTTCGGCGGCGGAGCCTCGGGACACTCCTTCGCGGCAACCAGCGGCAGACCCAGCACCTCGGCCAGGCTTTCGCCCATCTCGCGTTCGGACACCAGGCCCAGGCGCGTGAGCAGCGGCACCAGGTTGCCGTCGCCACCTTCCTCGAGCAGGCGGCGCGCACGCGCCAAGTCCGCTTCCTTCAGTCGGCCGCGCGCGACGAGATGCTCGCAGATGCGCTCGTCGAGCGTTTCCTCGGCCGCAGCCGGATTGGGCGTTTCCACTACCGCAGACATGATTTCAAGATTCCCCGGAAGGCGGAAGTTCGACCCCGGCGGCGGGCGCGGGTTCCGCGCCGGTCGGCCGGATCAGTTCTTCGATGAACGGCCGGTTGCACACGATCCACATCACCGCCGGCACCAGCACCGGCAGGATCAGATAGCCGAACTGGTAGGCCAATGCTACCGCGTCGGGCGGGATGCCGGCGCGCCGCAGCGCCTCGAGCCCGGGTTGGCCGGCGTCCAGACCGACCGCTTTCAGGCTCTCGGCAACCACGCCGAAGGCCTGCGCCGCCCAGATCACGGCGCAGCCGAACACGATCTGGCGCGCGCGCTGCCAGCGCGTCAGCGGCGTGGCCAGCACCAACCCGGCGAACAGCGGCAGCGCGTAGCCGTAGATCATCGGGTTGACGACCGGTTCGATGAAGCCGAATTTCGCCGGCTGCCCCGGCGGCGCGGCATTGACCAGCACGCCGCTGGAGATCTGCATCAGATAGCCCGGATGGCCGAGCACGCGGCCGTAGGCGTCGAGCAGGTCCGCGCCCTGCGTCACGGCCGTGAACAGGCTCGGCCAGGCCTTGAGCAGGACGAATTTCGCCATGTGGATGACCGGCCACACGAAGGGACCGGCGAACCAGAACCAGAAAAAGAATGCCAGCGGCAACCACAACAGGGCGGCGAGCATGAAGCGTTTGAGAGGGGAGAGGCGCACTTTCTACCGTTCGCCCTGAGCGCAGGCGCGCAGCGCCGAAATCGAAGGGCTGCGCTTCGACTTCGCTGCGCTACGCTCAGCGCGAACGGGAAATCTCATGACTCGACTCATGCCACCCATGCCCGAGCATTTCTGAACATCCGCATCCACGGCGAGTCCTCGCCCCATTCCTTCGGCGCCCACGACATCTGCACGCTGCGGAACACGCGCTCCGGATGCGGCATCAGGATCGTCACGCGCCCCTCGGCCGCGGTGAATCCGGTCACGCCCTGCGGGGATCCGTTGGGATTGAGCGGAAACGCATCGGTCGCCTTGCCGCGGTTGTCGACGAAGCGCAGGCACGCCTGCACCTTTCGGCTGTCGCCACGTCCGGCGAACACTGCCCGGCCCTCGCCGTGCGCGACCACGACCGGGATGCGCGAGCCGGCCATGCCGGCAAGCAGGATCGAGGGCGACTCGAGTACCTCGAGCGTGGCCAGGCGCGCTTCGTATTGTTCGGACGCATTGCGTTCGAAGCTCGGCCAGGCCTGCGCACCGGGAATGATCGCCTTGAGCGCGGACAGCATCTGGCAGCCATTGCAGGCACCGAGCGCGAACTTCGCGGAATTGGCGAAAAACGCGGCGAATTGATCGTGCAGCCGCGCGTTGAACAGGATCGAGGTGGCCCAGCCGCGACCCGCGCCGAGCACATCGCCATAGGAAAATCCCCCACAGGCGGCGAACCCGGAAAATTCATCGAGGCGATGGCGACCCTCCTGCAGATCGGTCATGTGCACGTCGAACGCGTCGAAGCCCGCGCGCGTGAACGCGGCGGCCATCTCGATCTGGCCGTTCACGCCCTGGTCGCGCAGGATCGCCACTTTCGGCCGAATGCCGCTGGCGATGAACGGTGCGGCGATGTCCTGCGCCGGATCGAACGTGAGCCGCGGGCTGATGCCCGGATCCTCGTCGTCGCAGCGCCAGATGTGCTCGGCTTCGGCGCTCAGCGGGTTGTCACGACGCTCGACCATGGCGGCACTGGTTTCCGACCATGCGGCCATGAGCTGCGCCCACGGCCAGCGTGCGATGGCCTCGTCGTTGAGCCACAGCTTCACGCGCTTGCGCTTGTGCGGCGTACCGGTGAAATGCGCCAGGTCCTTCAGCCCGTGCCCCTCGAGCAGGCCAAGAAATGTCGCGCGATCGGCGGCCTTGATCTGCACCACCGCGCCCAGTTCCTCGGCGAACAGCGCCGACAGGGTATTGTCGGCCCAGCCCGTCAATTCGATGTCCAGGCCGCAATGGCCGGCGAGGGCCATCTCGATCAGGGTTGCGATTGCGCCGCCGTCGCCGCGGTCGTGGTAGGCGAGCAGCAGGCCGCTTTCGCGTGCCGCCTGCAGGGCGGCGAAAAAGCGCGTGAACAGCGCCGCATCCTCGAAGTCCGGCGGCAAGCCGCCGACGCGGTTGAACACCTGCGCCAGCACCGATCCGCCGAGCCGGTTGCGGCCCTCGCCGAGGTCGAGCAGCCACAGTTCGGTCTCGCCGGCGTCGAGCACGAGCTGCGGGGTCAACGTGCGCCGCGCGTCGGCGATGCGCGCGAACGCCGAGACCACCAGCGACACCGGCGCGACCGTGCGTTGTTGCTGGCCGTCCTGCTGCCACACCGTCTGCATCGACAGCGAATCCTTGCCGACCGGAATGGAAATGTGCAATTGTGGACAAAGCGCGCTCACGGCGCGCACGGCGTCGAACAGGGCGACGTCCTCGCCCGGATGGTTGACCGCCGCCATCCAGTTGGCCGACAGTTTGACCTCAGCCAGGTTCGCCACCGGCGCGGCCAAGAGGTTGGTCAGCGCCTCGCCCACGGCCATGCGAGCCGCCGCCGGCGCGGAGAGCAGGGCCAGCGGCGTGCGCTCGCCCATCGCCATGGCCTCGCCCGCGTAGCCGTCGAAATCCACCAGCGTCACCGCGCAGTCGGCCACCGGCACCTGCCACGGCCCGACCATCGGATCGCGCGCGCACAGGCCGCCGACGCTGCGGTCGCCGATGGTGACGAGGAAGGACTTGCTGCCGACCGCGGGCAGGCGCAGCACGCGCTTGATGGCTTCCTCGAGCACGATGCCGTCGAGGTCCGGCACGATGTCCACGCGTGCGGGTTTGCGCCGGGTGTCGCGTTCCATCTTCGGCGGCTTGCCGAACAGCACGTCCATCGAAAGATCGATCACGTTGACCGCATCGGCCACCGCCGCGGAATCCGCGACGATCAGGCGCTCTTCCGCCGTCGCTGCACCGACCACGGCGAACGGGCAGCGCTCGCGCGCGCAGATCGTCGAAAAACGCGCCACGTCGGCAGGACGCAAGGCGAGCACGTAGCGTTCCTGCGCCTCGTTGCACCAGATCTGCATCGGCGACAGGTGCGGGTCGGCGCTGGGAATCCTGCGCAATTCGATGCGCCCGCCGACACCGGCATCGTGCAGGATTTCCGGAATCGCGTTGGAAAGGCCGCCGGCGCCGACATCGTGGATCGAGACGACGGGGCTTTCCTCACCCAGCGCCCAGCAGGCATCGATGACCTGCTGGCAGCGTCGCTGCATCTCGGCGTTGTCGCGCTGCACCGAGGCGAAGTCTAGCTCCGCCGCGCGGTCGCCGCCGGCCACCGACGACGCCGCGCCGCCGCCGAGGCCGATGAGCATGGCCGGGCCGCCGAGCACGATCACCGCATCGCCTGCCCGCACTTTCTGTTTCCGCACGTGCGGCGGGCGCACGTTGGCCAGGCCGCCGGCGATCATGATCGGCTTGTCGTAGCCGCGGCGCAGGGTGCCGTCGCTGCCGCAGTCGCTCTCGAAGGTGCGGAAATAGCCGCCCAGGCACGGGCGGCCGAACTCGTTGTTGAACGCGGCCGCGCCGAGCGGACCGTCGCGCATGATCTCGAACGCGCTGGCCAGGCGCGGCGGCAGCGGGCGCTGCCTTTCCCATGGTCGCGGCAGACCGGGAATGCGCAGGTACGAGGTGGAAAAACCGGTCAGCCCGGCCTTCGGCTTGCCACCGCGGCCGACCGCGCCCTCGTCGCGGATCTCGCCGCCGGCACCGGTCGCGGCGCCCGGGAAGGGCGCGATCGCGGTCGGGTGGTTGTGCGTCTCGACCTTGATCGCGTACGGCGTGGATTCTTCCACAATGCCGTATTTTCCACTTTGCGCATCGGCGAAAAACCGGTGCGCGAGATTGCCCTCGATCACGGCCGCGTTGTCGCTGTAGGCCGACAACGTATGCTGCGGCGATGCCGTGTGGGTGGCCTTGATCATGCCGAACAAGCTGTGCGTCTGCGTCTCGCCGTCGATCGTCCAGCGCGCGTTGAACACCTTGTGCCGGCAATGCTCGGAATTGGCCTGCGCGAACATCATCAGTTCCGCGTCCGACGGATCGCGGCGCAGCTCCGCATAACGCGACGCCAGGTAGGCGATCTCGTCCGGCGCCA
>JAFEFP010000131.1 GCA_018240545.1 Pseudomonadota bacterium
TGCTTCCTGTCGCGCTTCACCGAAGGCTTCCGCTGGGCGCACCTGGACATCGCCGGCAGCGCCTGGGAAGAAGGCCGCAAGGGTTCGGCGACCGGGCGTCCGGTGCCGCTGCTGGCACAGTGGTTGATGGATCGCGCGGGTTGAATGTAGATACGTCATTCCGGCACTCCCTGCCGGAATGACGAGCAAAAGCGATGCCTCGCGCAGATTTCTATTTGATCGCCAAACCGCGCTTCCGCGGCGATCTGCTGCTGCTCGTGTGCGAACTCGCACGGCGCGCGTTCGAATCGGGCCAGCCGACCCTGATCCTCGCGCGTTCGGCGGAACAAGCCGCGCAACTCGACGAAAAATTGTGGGACTTCGACGCCGCCGCCTTCGTGCCACATCAGATTGCCGGCGACGACGACGACGCGATCACGCCGGTGCTCATCGTCGCACCGGGCATGCAGACGCCGGATCGCGCACTCGTCATCAACCTGCGCGACGACATCGCGCCGGGATCCTTTGAGCGCGTGCTTGAGGTGATACCCGATGACGAGGCGCAACGCGCCGGTTCGCGCGAACGCTGGAAGGCCTACAAATCCGCCGGCATGGATACGGCCAAACACGAAATGTAACGCGCCAAGATGTCGGTTGATCAGAAGCCGTCTCAGGCCCGAGTGCCGAAATAGCGGTCGCCGGCATCGCCAAGGCCAGGGAGGATGTAACTGCGCTCGTTCAGGCGCTCGTCGATCGCGGCGGTATACACCGGCACATCCGGATGCCGCGCGCGCAGGTTGGCCAGCCCTTCCGGACAACTCACGAGGCACACCAAGCGCAACGAGCGCGGTTGCGCCGCCTTGACCAGGTCGAGCGCGGCAACGGCGGAGTTGCCGGTGGCAAGCATCGGATCGACCACGATCGCATCGCGCGCGGGCATGCCCTCGGGCAGGCGCAGGTAGTACTGCACCGGCTTGAGCGTGGTTTCGTCGCGATACAGGCCGATGTGGCCCACGCGTGCGTTCGGAATTACCGCGAGCATGCCATCGAGCAGGCCCAAACCCGCGCGCAGCACGGGCACAAACACGAGCTTCTTGCCTTCGATGAGGCGGCCGCGCGCTGGCGCCAGCGGCGTCTGGATTTCGACTTCGCGCAGCGGCAGATGGCGCGTGAGGTCGTGCGTCATGAGCATGGACAATTCGCCGAGCAGGCTCCGGAACTCGGCCGTGCAGGTCTGTTTGCGGCGCAACAGCGTAAGCTTGTGCTGCACGAGCGGATGGTCGAACAGATGGACGGGCGCGGGCATCGGCGATCTCCGGCAACGGGCGTGTTTGGCGCACTGTGGCGCACGCCGCTAGAATACGCGGTTTCGCGCTTTCATCGACGCCAAGCCTGCGGCCAAAGCCTGCCATTGACATGGAAAAGAGTTTCGAGCCCCGCGCCATCGAATCGAAGTGGTACGCGCTTTGGGAGCGCGCCGGCGCGTTCGCGCCGCGCGGCGACGGTGCGCCGTACTGCATCCTGCTGCCGCCGCCGAACGTGACCGGCACGCTGCACATGGGCCACGCCTTCCAGCAAACGATCATGGATGCGCTGATCCGCTACCACCGCATGCACGGTCGCAGAACACTGTGGCAAGGCGGCACCGACCACGCCGGCATCGCCACGCAGAAGATCGTCGAGAACCAGTTGGCCGCGCAAGGCAAGACGCGCCACGACCTGGGCCGCGCGGCCTTCGTCGGGCGCGTGTGGGAAT
Source organism: Pseudomonadota bacterium (assembly GCA_018240545.1). Taxonomy (GTDB): domain Bacteria; phylum Pseudomonadota; class Gammaproteobacteria; order Xanthomonadales; family Rhodanobacteraceae; genus Rudaea. The sequence continues at coordinate 1,736 of JAFEFP010000131.1, forward strand.
GGAAGGCGCAATCCGGCTCGACCATCACCCATCAGATGCGCCGCCTGGGCGCTTCGATGGACTGGTCGCGCGAGCGCTTCACCATGGATGCGGGCCTGTCCGCCGCGGTGCGCAAAGTCTTCGTGCAATGGTATAGGGATGGACTTTTATACCGCGGCAAGCGTCTCGTGCACTGGGACCCGGTGCTGATGACGGCGGTGTCGGACCTGGAAGTCGACAATCAGGAAAAGGACGGCTCGCTGTGGTCGATCCGCTACCCGGCACGCGACGGCGGCGAAGGCGTGGTGGTGGCCACCACGCGCCCGGAGACGATGCTCGGCGACGTCGCCGTGGCCGTGCACCCGGAAGACGAGCGCTACGCGCACCTGGTCGGCAAGCATCTGAAACTGCCGCTGAGCGGACGCGAGATTCCCGTCATCGCCGACGATTACGTCGACCGCGAATTCGGCACCGGCGCGGTCAAGATCACGCCGGCGCACGATTTCAACGACTGGCAGATCGGCGCGCGCCACAAGCTCGCACCGATCACGATCCTCACGCTCGACGCCAAGGTCAACGACGCCGCGCCGGAAAAATACCGGGGCCTGGATCGCTACGCCGCGCGCAAGGCCGTGCTCGCCGACCTGGAAGCCGCAGGCCTGCTCGTCGAGACGAAGAAGCACAAGTTGCAGGTGCCGATCAGCCAGCGCAGCGAGGCCGTGATCGAACCGATGCTGACCGACCAGTGGTTCCTGGATCTGACCTCCGAGCGCGGCCGCAAGGCCATCACCGAGCCGGCGCTGAACGCCGTGCGCTCGGGTGAAATCCAGTTCGTTCCCGAGAACTGGGCGACGACGTACACGCAGTGGCTGGACAACATCCAGGACTGGTGCGTCAGCCGCCAGCTGTGGTGGGGCCACCAGATTCCGGCGTGGTTCGACGAGGCCGGCAACATTTTCGTCGGCGCGGACGAAGCCGATGCCATCGCGCATGCAAAGACGAAACCCGTCGGCGCGCTCAAGCAGGACGAGGACGTGCTCGACACCTGGTTCTCGTCCGCGCTGTGGCCGTTCTCGACCCTGGGCTGGCCGAACGCCGGCGACACGCGCGAGGACGGCAAGGTCGTCGCCAACTGGACGCGCGATCAGCACTACCTGCCCAGCGCGGTGCTCGTCACCGGCTTCGACATCATCTTCTTCTGGGTCGCGCGCATGGTCATGGCGACGCAGTACTTCATCGGCAAGGTGCCGTTCGAGAAGGTGTACATCAATGCCATCGTGCGCGACGCCGAGGGCCAGAAGATGTCCAAGTCCAAGGGCAACACCATCGACCCGCTGGACCTCATCGACGGCATCGAGCTCGAAGCGCTGGTGACCAAATCCACCGCGTCGCTGCTGATTCCGCAGGTGCGCGAGAAGGTCGAGAAACGCATCCGCAAGGAGTATCCGCAAGGCATCGCGCCGGTCGGCGCCGACGCGCTGCGTTTCACATTCGCCGCGCTCGCAACCTACGGGCGCACGATCAATTTCGATCTGAAGCGCGCCGACGGCTACAAGGCGTTCTGCAACAAGTTGTGGAACGCGGCGCGCTTCGTGCTGATGAATTGCGAAAACTTCACCGCGCCGGCAATACCGCTCGCGCCCAGAACCGATGCGGAAAAATGGATCATCGCGCGCCTGCATCGCGCGCTCGCGCAAGTCGAGGCGCAGATGCCGCTCTACCGCTTCGACCTCGTCGCGCAGGCGCTGTACGAATTCGTCTGGAACGACTACTGCGACTGGTTCGTGGAGCTGGCCAAGCCCGCACTCGCGGGCGACGGCTCGGCCGCAGCCGATTCGACCCGCCACACCCTGCTCGTCGTGCTCGAAGCCGCGCTGCGTGCCCTGCATCCGATCATCCCGTTCATCACCGAGGAAATCTGGCAGGTGGTGAAGGCGCACCTCGGCATCGACGGCGATTCGATCACGACGCAGGCGTATCCATGCGCTGCCGGTTTTCGCGTCGAGGAAGCCGCGTCCGCCGAAACCGAATGGCTCAAGGCGGTGGTCTCGTCGGTGCGCCGCATTCGCAGCGAAATGAACATCGCACCGGGCAAGCAAATCCCGCTGCTGATCGCCAATGGCAATGCCGGCGATCGCGCCCGCGCGGAAAAATTCGCCGCACAAATCGCCTTCCTCGCGCGCACCGAATCACAACGCTGGCTTTCCGCGGGAGATGTCGAACCCGCATCGGCGGCTGCCATCGTCGGCGAGATGAAAATCCTCATTCCACTCGCCGGACTCATCGATCTGGATGCGGAGAAAGTGCGCCTCGCGAAAGAGATCTCACGCCTCGACGCCGAAGTCGGCAAATCCAACGCCAAGCTCGCCAACTTCGGCCCGAACACGCCGGCGGCGGTCATCGAACAGGAAAAGCAGCGTGTCGCCGAACGCACGGGGCAACTCGATGCACTGCGCGAACAGGCGCAGCGGCTGGGGACCGCCGGCTGAACTATTCCGACAGCGCCGCCTGGATCTCCTCGAGGCGAAAGCCGCGCGTCTCGATGCCGCCGCGCGCGAGCAACACCCCGGCGAACGCCATCGGGACCGCGATCACGATCGCGGACAGCAGGAAGTTGCCGAACAGGCCGGCCACGCCAAGCAGCGCGCCGAGGATGCCGCCGGCTTTCGAACTGGCGGCGATCAGGCCGCAGCCGGTGCCGCGCAGGTGCACCGGGTAGATTTCCGCCGAATAGGGAATGAGCGTGGCGATCACCCCGCTCACGCTCGCCAGCAGCGCGACCGTGGCGAAAACCGTCGCCGACGTCGAATGCAGGTCGGCAACATCGATTGCAAGGAAGGCGAGCAGCGCGAACACGGTCAGCGCGATCAGCGCGACGAGCGAGCGGATGCTGCTCCAGCGCTGGTAGATCCAGACCACGACCGCAATCACCGGCAGCGCAAACACCGCCGATTCCGCGAGCAGGCCGCTGGTGGCCCGCGGCGCAACGCCGACCTGGTCGAGATTGGCCGGCAGCCAGAGCAGGAAGCCGAAATTCACCAGCCCCCAGGCCAGGCCGCAAATGACCATGCCCCAGGTGATGCGCGCGTGGCGGCCACGCAGCAGTTCGCGCAGCTCGCCGGCGGGATGCCGCGCCTCGACGACCGCATCGAAGGCCTCCGGCGCGTTGCCGCCGGCG
>JAFEFP010000132.1 GCA_018240545.1 Pseudomonadota bacterium
AACAAAAAAGCTGGCCGAAGCCAGCTTTCTTGTTGAAAAGTGCGGTCAGGATGACCGCTCCGTGATCTTCGCGATCAGGGACGATCGCAAATCACAAAGACTTGATGTGCGCGGTCAGGCGCGACTTGTGGCGCGCGGCCTTGTTCTTGTGGATCAGGCCGCGGCTGGAATAGCGGTCCATGACCGGCTCGGCGGCCTTGTAGGCGGCTTCGGCGCCGGCCTTGTCTTTGGCGGCGATGGCGTTGACGACTTTCTTGATCGCCGTGCGCAGCATCGAGCGCGAGCTGGCGTTGCGCGCATTGCGCACGACAGCCTGGCGGGCGCGCTTTTTGGCGGATTTGATGTTGGCCAAGGGAAAACTCCGTTACTCGTTGGTGGATTGCAAAACCGGGCTTCCTGCCGCGGTTTGCAAGCAAACGGTCGCGGCCAAGCCGCGCCACGTTTGCCGCAACGCCCGCTTGCGCGGTCGCTGCGGCGGCACATCCATGTGCCGAGGCGCCCTTGCAGGCTGACCGCGGCTGGAAATGAGCCGGTAATTGTAGGCGCAGCGCTGGGTTGCGTCAATGCGGACGGGGGCTTCGCGTGAAGGCGCCGAGCCTGCTGCGAGGGGTGTTTTCCTTCAGCGCGATGACTATGATCTCGCGCGTACTGGGGCTCGCCCGCGACATCGCCATCAGCCATGTTTTCGGCGCCAATGCGGCCACCGACGCCTTCGTCATCGCGTTCCGGATTCCCAACTTCATGCGCCGGCTGTTCGCCGAAGGTTCGTTCTCCACGGCCTTCGTGCCGGTCTTCACCCAGGTCAAGGAAACGCGCAGTCCAGCCGAACTGCGTGAGTTGACCGCGCGCGTGGCTGGCACGCTCGGTGGCGTCTTGCTTGTCATCACGGCGGCCGGTTTGATTTTCGCACCGCAATTGGCGTTGACGTTCGCGCCGGGCGCGCTGGAGGAGCCGGACAAACTGGGCCTGACCACGGCTCTGCTGCGCCTGACCTTCCCCTACCTGTTGTTCGTGTCGTTGACCGCGCTGGCTGGCGGCGTGCTCAACAGTTTCCATCGCTTCGCCTTGCCGGCGCTGGCGCCGGTGATCCTGAATATCTGCATGATCGCGGGCGCGCTGTGGCTGGCGCCACGCCTGCACGTGCCGATCCTCGCGCTCGGCTGGGCGGTGTTGATCGCGGGAATCCTGCAACTGCTGTTCCTGCTGCCGGCCTTGCGCGGCCTGAACCTGCTCACGCTGCCGCGCTGGGGCTGGCGGCACCCGCAGGTGCGCCGGATCATGCAGTTGATGGTGCCGACCCTGTTCGGATCGTCCATCGCGCAACTGAACCTGCTGCTCGACACCATCGTGATTTCGTTGCTGGCGACCGGCTCGCAGACCTGGATGTACCAGGCCACGCGATTTCTGGAATTGCCGCTGGGCGTGTTCGGCGTGGCGCTGGGCACCGTGATCCTGCCGGCGCTGTCGCGGCATCATGTCGCCGAAGATGGCGCGGGATTCTCGCGCGCGCTCGACTGGGGCCTGCGCACGACCCTGCTGATCGCCGTTCCCGCCATGTGTGGACTGCTTGTGCTCGCGCTGCCGCTCGTGGCCACATTCTTCCAGAACGGCCAGTACACCGCATTCGATACGCACATGACCGCCATCGCGATTGTCGCGCTCGGTGCCGGCGTGCCGGCGATTGCGCTGACGCGTACCGTGTTGCCGGCGTTCTACTCGCGGCAGGACACGAAAACGCCGGTGCGCGCGGGTGTCGCCGCGCTCGTCGTCAACATGGTCTTCAATTTCGTGTTGATTGCATTGTTGTTCGAGGCATGGGCAACGCCAGATCTGAAAATACTGCCGTGGCTGGATGGCATCGCGAAGCAGCCCGGATTGCACCTGGGCTTGGCGATTGCGAGTTCACTGTCCAACTGGCTGCAATTCGCGCTGCTGTGGCGATACCTCAAGCGCGCGGGCGTTTACACGCGCCAACCCGGTTGGGGCCGCCATTGGCTTCGGCTCGGCGTTGCGAGCGTGGTGATGGTGGCGGTGCTGCTTGCAGGCATCTGGCTTTGGCCGGACTGGACAACGGTGCGCATCGCCACGCGTGTGTGGCATATCGCGATTCTGGTGGTGGCGGCTGGCGCAGCCTACGTGGCCGCAATGGTCGCAAGCGGCTTCCGGATGCGCGATTTGAAAGGCGATTGATCTTTGTGCGGTGCAGCGCAATCGATATACTTGCTGCATGAATCGGTTGTCTCGAGACGTCGCTGGCCCATGCCTTGCGCCGCGCGGAAGTGCGGTCTGCATCGGCGCGTTCGACGGCGTGCATCGTGGCCACCGGGCGGTCTTGGCAGCGGTGGGCGAGAGTGCAAGAAACGCTGGCTTGCGCTCCGTCGCGGTGAGTTTCGCGCCGATCCCACGGGTGTTCCTTGCCCGCGAAGCGGCGGTGGCGCAGTTGACCGCGGCCGGTGAACGAATCGGGCGCCTGTTCGGCACCGGAATCGAGCACGTGCTGATGCTGCGCTTCAATGCGAAACTGGCTGCGATGAGCGCACGGGATTTCGTCGAGCAGGTGCTGGTGCGCCGGCTCGCGGCGAGGCGGGTGTGGGTGGGAAAGGGTTTTCGTTTTGGACACGGACGCACCGGCGATCTGGGTCTGTTGCGGGAACTGGGACAAGCGCATGGATTCGAAGCGGGCGAGGTGCCGGCGTTCGAGTGGGAAGGCGAACGTGTATCAAGTACGCGCATCCGCGGCTTGCTCGCATCCGGCGATTTCGACGGCGCGGCACGGCGGCTGGGCCGGCGTTTTGGCATCGGCGGCCATGTGGTGCGCGGCGCGCAGCTCGGGCGCAAGCTGGGTTATCCCACGGCGAACCTGCGCCTGGGTTCGCGCGTGTCGCCGGTCGCCGGAGTGTTCGCTGTGCGGGTACACGGCGTGCAGGCCCAGTCGATGCCCGGTGTGGCCAGTCTGGGCACGCGCCCGACGGTCGATGGCACCGAGGTCCTGCTCGAAGCGCACCTGTTCGATTTCGACGGCGACTTGTACGGAAAAAAGATCGAAGTGGAATTTGTGGAAAAATTGCGCGACGAGGAACGATTCAGCAGTCTCGACGCGATGGTGAAACAGATCGACCTTGACGCGCAGGCAGCGCGTCGCATTCTTGGCCAACGCACGACGGCGACGGCTGGAGCAACATTGTGAGCAACGACTACAAAAACACGATCCATCTTCCGCAGACCGCTTTCGCCATGAAGGCCGACCTGCCCAAGCGCGAGCCGGGCATGCTGGCGGAGTGGGAAAAGCTCGGACGCTACGAGCAGATCCAGCAGCACAGCGCGAAGCGCGAACACGCCTTCATCCTGCACGATGGCCCGCCGTATGCGAACGGCGCGATCCATCTCGGCCACGCGGTCAACAAGATCCTCAAGGACATCGTGGTCAAGTCGAAACTGCTCGCCGGTTTGCGCTCGCCGTATGTGCCGGGCTGGGATTGCCATGGCCTGCCGATCGAAGTCGCGGTGGAGAAGAAAGTCGGCAAAGTCGGGCAGAAGGTCGATGCCGCCGAATTCCGGAAACTTTGTCGCGAGTACGCAGCCAAGCAAATCGATTTGCAGCGCACCGACTTCAAGCGCCTGGGCGTGCTCGGCGAATGGGACAACCTCTACCGCACGATGGATTTCAAGTACGAGGCCGACATCATCCGCGCGCTGGCCAGGATCGTCGCCAACGGCCATGTAGTGCGCGGCTTCAAACCCGTGCACTGGTGCTTCGATTGCGGCTCGGCATTGGCCGAAGCCGAGATCGAGTACCAGGACAAGACCTCGCCAGCCATCGATGTCGCCTACGACGCGGTCGATGCGAAGGCGCTGGCTTTGAGGTTCGGCGTCACGATCGGCGATGACGATATCGTCGCCGTGCCGATCTGGACGACCACGCCGTGGACGCTGCCTGCCAGTTTCGCGGTGACGCTGGGGCCAGAACTGGACTACGTGCTGGTCGAGGGTCCGTCGCGTGGCGGAAAGCGCGTGTTGCTGGTCGTGGCACGCGCCTTGGCGGAGAAAGTGCTCGCGCGTTACGGCATCGACCATGGCAACGCGTTGGGCGAGGCGAAGGGCAGCGCGCTGGAAGGCGTCGCGTTGCGCCATCCGTTTTACGACCGTCATGTTCCCGTGATTCTCGGAGATCACGTTTCCGCCGAAGACGGCACCGGCGCCGTGCATACCGCGCCCGGCCACGGCGCCGAGGACTTCGCGGTCGGCCAGAAATACGGCATTGTGGACAAATATACACCGGCGGAATTGAATCCCGTCGGTCCGAACGGCGTGTACCTGCCGGAAACGCCGATTTTCGCCGGGCAGTTCATCTTCAAGGCCAACGACACCGTGGTCGAGCTGCTGCGCGAGCGCGGCGTGTTGCTCGCGTTCGCGAAAATCACGCACAGCTATCCGCATTGCTGGCGGCATCGCACGCCGGTCGCGTTCCGCACCACACCGCAGTGGTTCATCGGCATGGAACAAAAAAGTTTGCGCGCCGATGCGCTCAAGGCGATTCGTGACGATGTCGACTGGTATCCCGCCTGGGGCGAGGAGCGCATCTTCGGCATGGTCGAGGGCCGGCCCGACTGGTGCATCTCGCGCCAGCGCACCTGGGGCGTACCGATCACGCTGTTCGTGGACAAATCGACCAAACTGCCGCATCCGCGCAGCGTGGAGCTGATGGAACAGGTCGCGCAGCGCGTCGAGAAGGAGGGCGCGGACGCGTGGTATGCGCTCGATCCGCGCGAACTGCTTGGCGCCGAGGCGGACGATTATGAAAAGGTCACCGATATCCTTGACGTCTGGTTCGATTCCGGCGTCACCCATTTTTGCGTGCTCGACCAGCGCGCGAAC
>JAFEFP010000133.1 GCA_018240545.1 Pseudomonadota bacterium
CGGTGGTCAGGTCCGCCGAATCCTGCAGGGTCTTCTCGAACTCGCCGCCGAACACGCGCAGGTTGGCCTTGTCGATGTAGGACTCCGGCAGGCCGGTGTAGTCGTGCAGCTTGGCGATGATTGCCTTGCGCCGCTCCGGATCGAGCGTCGATCCCGCCGCCAGCGCGACCGTATAGTCCGTCATCGCGAACTGCTCGACTTCGTGCAGGAACGGTTCGAGCTGCGCCGGCTGGTTCGGCAGCTTGTGGTGATACCACGCCGTCGCCGCGTAGGTCGGCAGCGCCAGCGCATAGGGCTGGTCGACGCCCGGATCGTACTGCGGCGCGTCGATGTCGTTGGCGAACGAGAGGATCTGCGACAGCAGCATCACGCCGTTCAGATCCACGCTCTGCTCGGTCGTGAGCACGTTGGCGAGCACCGCCGAACGCGTCGTGCCATAGCTTTCGCCGAACAGGTACTTGGGCGAATTCCAGCGTCCGTATTCGGTCAGGAATTTCGTGATGAACTGGGCGAAGGCCTGCGCGTCCTGGTCCACGCCGTAGAATTCCTTGCCGCGTTCCTTCATCGCCGCCGCGCGCTTGGCCTTGTCCTTCTCGTTGACGAGCAGGCGCGAAAACCCGGTGCCGGGTGCGTCGATGAAGACGAGGTCGGAGGCGTCGAGCAGGCTGTAGTCGTTGTTGACGAGCTGGTAGGGCGCCGCCGGCGTGTGCTTGTCGTCCAGCGTGACCACGCGCTGCGGGCCGAAGGCGCCCATGTGCAACCACACGGTCGAGGAACCCGGCCCGCCGTTGTAGAGGAAGGTCAGCGGGCGCTTGACGTTGTCCACGCCGCTCTTGAAATACGCGACATAGAAGATGCTGGCGGTGGGATCGTCCTTGTCCTCGTCCTTGCCGGTAAGCAGGATGGTGCCGGCGATGGCCTTGTAATCGAGCTTGCGGCCTTCGACGGTCACGCTGCCGGAGGTTTCCACCTTTTGCGCCTTGGCCGCCGGCGCGGGGGCCTTGTCCTCGTGCGTGTCGGCAGCAGGCTTGTCTGCGGCGAGGAGCGGTGCGCACAGGGCGCAGCCAAAGGCAATCAACGCAATCAAGCGGAAATGGCGCACGGGAACCCCCTGGGTTTGTAGTGTCCGCATGGCGCGGCAAGACCGCAGGATATTGCCGGCGACCGGACGCGCCAATGCGCCGAAAGTCATGGGACGGTTAAACTGCGCGGATGAAACCCGAAATCACGCTTGTCGGTGCCGGCCTCGTCGGCGCGCTCACGGCTGCCCTGCTCGCCCAGCGCGGCTTCGCCGTCACCGCATTCGAGCGCAGGCCCGATCCACGCATCCATGGCTTTGTGGGCGGACGTTCGATCAATCTTGCGCTCGCCGAACGCGGCTGGCACGGCCTGCGCGTGGCCGGCCTGCAGGATCGCATCGGCAAGCTCGCCGTGATGATGCGCGGACGCATGGTGCACCATCCGGACGCTCACACCGAACTCTTGCGCTACGGCCGCGATGACTCGCAAGTGATCTGGTCGGTCAGCCGCGGCGCGCTCAACATGGCCCTGCTCGATGCCGCCGAAGCGGCCGGCGCGCGCATCCATTTCGACCAGCGCCTCGATGGCGCCGAATGGAGAACCTCGACGCTGCGCTTCGTGGACAACACCGGATCGTGGCGCTCGCATGCCGCGCCCGTCGTCATCGGCGCCGATGGCGCGGGTTCGGCCCTGCGCGCGGCGATGTCGGCGAATTCCAACCTCGACGAACGATTCGAACCGCTCGAACACGGCTACAAGGAACTGGAAATCCCCGCGCGCGACGGCGGCGGATTCGCCATCGAGCCGAACGCGCTGCACATCTGGCCGCGCGGCAACTACATGTGCATCGCGCTGCCGAACGCGGAAGGCAGTTTCACCGTGACCTTGTTCATGCCCAACGTCGGCAATCCCGGATTCGACACGATCCGCACCAGCGCGGATGCGCGGGCGCTGTTCGCGCGCGATTTCGCCGACGCGCTGCCGCTGATCCCGGACCTGGAAAAGGATTTTGCGGCGAACCCGACCGGGATTCTCGGCACGTTATACCTGGATCGCTGGCACCTCGACGGCCGCGCCCTGCTCATCGGCGACGCCGCGCACGCCATCGTGCCGTTCCACGGTCAGGGCATGAACTGCGGATTCGAAGACGCGGTGGAACTCGCCGATCTGCTGCAGGATGCGAAAAACGATTTCGGCACAGCCTTCGCCGAATTCCAGCACCGGCGCAAACCCAACGCCGACGCCATCGCCGCGATGGCGCTGGAAAACTATGTCGAGATGCGCGACAGCGTGGCCGACGCGCGCTTCCTGCTCATGCGCGCGCTCGAACGCCAGCTCGCCGCGCGCAAACCCGGGCACTTCGTGCCGCGCTACTGGATGGTCACGTTCTCGCGCCTGCCTTATTCCGTCGCGTTCGAGCGCGGCGAGATCCAGTCCGGCATCCTGCGCGAACTGACCCAGGGCAAATTGGAACTCGCGCAAGTTGATCTTGCGCTCGCCGACCGGATGATCGACGAACGCCTGACGCCGTTGCCGATGTGAAGAAATCGCGATTCGATTTCACTGACATCCCGCCACCGGGACGATGGCCTGTTCTTTTATCGTGCCGCTGAGTCCGGCGAACTCGCCCTGCGTGAACGCGTATTTCAGCGTCATCGATGTGCAGGATGTGAAGTCGATCTGCGCCGTGCCGACCTGCGTCTCGGTAACGGCTGACGGCGCGTCGAAAATTCCGCCGCTCGTGGCCAGAATCTGAACGTTGCCCAGATTCAGATTGCCTGGCGTGTAGGTTGGATCGAACAACTCGAACCAACGCTGTCCAGCCAAACCGGATATCCCTTCCGACTGTGGAGCATAGCTGTACCAGATCGCGTAGAACGTGGTCTGCGTCGGAACGAAATCGATCATCAGGCCCTGTCCCGACGTCGGCGGGTTGTACCAGGCTCCGGAATGCTCCGCGTCGCCATAATTTGCTGGCGGCGGCGATGGGGTCACGGCTGGCACCTCATCGCTGCAACCGCTTGGTGCGGTTACTCTCACGTACGGAATCGTTCCACTGCGTCCGTCTGCCAGGTTGTAGGTTAAAGCGGCATCGGTGCAATCGTAGAACGTCATCGTCGCCGTGCCGTCCGCTGCCGACTGCGTCACCGGCGACGCGTTGAAATTCCCGCCGGTGTTCACGAATACGCTCAGTGAATACGACGATCCGTGCGCCGATGTTGCATCGCCCGCCATCGTGAGCCATTGCGGATGGCCGGACGTGTCGTACATGAACCAGCCGCCATACAGCAATCCAACCCCGGCGCCCGCATAATCCGGAAACACCTCCAGTTCCATACCCTGTCCCGAGGTCGGTGGGTCGTACCACGATCCCGTCAGGGCGAACTGGTCGGCGTCGAAGGGGGCGGTCGCCGACACGTTTACGATTAGCGGGTCCGACGGGCCGTCGATGGTATTGTCGTACTGAACTGTGAGCGAATGCGGCCCGGCAGCCGAGAACTGCGTCGCACAGCGCGCCAACTGGCGATCCGGCTCGACGACAATCGGCACGCCCGAGCAAATCGCAACTCGGCCGTCGTAAAATGTGACCGCATCACCCGCCTTGCCGCCTGCAACCGACGCCGTCAAATCAACCGGCTGTCCGGCCTGAGCCGGGTTGGCCGTGACGTTCTCGGTCACGGAATGGGTCACGATCTCATCGATGCTGGAAATCAGGACGTTTCCGAAAATCCTGCCGATAATGTTGTCTGCCGGTGCATTGCTCGCGTCGCCCGAATAACTGGCGATGATCACGTTCGATGTGCCACCCGCAAAATTGTCCACGGTGCAGCTTGCCAATTGGCCCTGCAGCGGAACATCCACGCACAACGTCGTGGCCTGCGTGTTGTTCGGCGCATCGGGGCGAGTCGTGAAAGTCACCGTCCCGGTGGGGTTCATGCCGCCAACCAGCGCCGTGAATGTTACGGACTCACCTGCCGACGCCTGATTGAGACTCGAATAAACGTCGATAAAGGATGGCCAGGTTGGATCGGGTGCACATTTCTGCGACCACGGCGTAACACCCGTGGCCACATTCCAATCCGTATCGATCTGCGTGGGTGGGTTGCCGGCGGGCGTCAATAAGTTCGGGCAAAGGATAGCCCCACCAGTCGAATTGGCACGTGCATCCAACAGCGATTGTGGTGGTTGCGGTACGGCGCCAGTCAATTGGTTGAACGACACGCCAAATGCCGCGAGGTTCTTTAGACCCGACACAGTGGGGAGGTTCCCCGTCAGTCGATTGCCAGGTACGTAAAACTCCTGCAAGTTGGGCGCTCCGGCCAACGAGGGAATGGAGCCCGCCAGCAAGCCATCGTCCACGCCGAAATCGATCAGACTGGGCAAGCCGGACAGTTTCCCCAAGCTGCCGTCCAGCAGGGTACCGCCTCCAAAGTTTTGCAGCTTTGGCAAATCAACCAAATCCGGCACACCGCCGTGGAGCAAATTGCCTGTGGCATCAAACGATTCGAGTGCGTCCAGTCCGCCCAAAGTTGGAAGCAAGCCGCTTAAATGATTCGAGTCCGCGTCGAAAAATTCGAGATTCGCCAATCCGGACAAGACAGGAATGCTGCCGACCAGTTGATCGTTATGAACATCGAAACGCACCAGGCTAATCAATCCATTCAGGTCCGGGATGGGACCGCCGAGCTCATTACAGTTGTACACTTCGAAGTCGGAAAGGTTGGCCAACCCAGAAAGCGACGGAATGCTGCCGCTGAAATACGTGTTGTTTGCGATAAACGTCCGAAGGTGAGTTAGGCCAGTCAGCGGAGGAATCGGGCCATACAGCGAGTTGTAACCGCCGA
>JAFEFP010000134.1 GCA_018240545.1 Pseudomonadota bacterium
CTGACCGCGATCGCGAAGATCAGGAACGGCGTGAGCATGTTCATCGGATCGATGCCGAAGCCGAGCAGGCGCAGCGCACCGAGCATCCAGATCACCGCAATGAGCGCGCACACCACGGTCAGCGAGGCAAGCTTGGTCGACGCCGAGTAGGCAAACAGCAGGCACCAGGTGAAGGCGATCGTGATGAAGAAGAACCAGATGACGGACTTGGCGCCCGCGCTGATGTCGCCGACCATCTTGGCGAAGCCGATGATCGCGATCGTGGTATCGGCGTTTTCGTATTTGTGCCGGATCGCCTCGAGTTGCGCATCGACCTTCTCGTAGTCGATCTTCACGCCATGCGCGGCGTCCTCGGGCACCAGGTCCACCCAGACCATGGCGCCGGAAAAATCCTTGGCAACCAGGCGCCCGACGATGCCGGCCTTCTCGATGTTGGCCTTGATCGTGGCGAACTGTTCCGGCGTGGGCTTGAATCCGGGCAGGTCCGGCGTGAACGAATCCGGGATCACGTTGCCGCCGGCGAAGCCATCCTCGACGACTTCGACGAAGCGCACGTTCGGGGTGAAGATCGAGCTGATCCGGGATGGATCGGCGTGATCGATCTTCGACGCGTCGGTGGTGACCTTCTGCAGGGTCTGGAAGAACGGCAGGTTGAACAGGTTGCCGTGCTTGTCCATCACCGCGATCAGGATGCGGTTGGCGCCGCCGAATTGTTTCTCGTAGTCGAGAAACGTCTTCATGTACTCGTGCTTGAGCGGAATCTGCTTCTTGAAGCCGGCGTCCACCTTCAGTTGCGAGGCGCAGAACGCCATCGCCACCGTGATCGCGGCAAAGATCGCGAGGACGATGCCACGGTGGCCGAAGATCAGGCGTTCGGCCGCGCGCTGCAGGGCGTTGGGTTCGGCAAGGGGGTTGCTCGGTGCGGCCACGTTGCGCCTCGTCGGTTACTGCGGTTTGTAGACGCTGACGCCGTTTTCTCCGGCAATCAACAATTCGCCGGCATCGCCCAGCGGCAGGACTTCGGCAATGGTGCCGGCGGGCTGGTCGACATGGCTTTGCAGCGCCTGCCCGAACTTGGCGCGCGTGAACACGACACCATTTGCACCGACGATGGCGGCGCCACCGTCGGGCAGGGCCGCGCCGCCCATCAGGCTGAGCTCGGTGCCCGTGGGAACCCGCGTCCAGTGTTCGCCCAGGTCGGTCGATTCGAACACATGGCCGCGCAGTCCGAACGCGAGCACCTGATCGGCGGCGTAGCCGACCACGCCGAACATCGAACCATCGTAGGGCAACTGCAGGCGCTGCCAGGTCTTGCCGTCATCGCGCGAGCGGAACGCCGCGCCGCGCTCCCCGACGATGAACAAGGCGCCGCTGCCGGTGCGCGCGATCGCGTTGAAATGCGGCGTGGCTTCCTGCCCGATCTTGAGCTGGTTCTGGTTGAAGGTCCATTTGCCGCCTGCGGACTTGTCCGCCGGCGCGGCGGCAGCCGCGGCGGACATGTCGTCGTCCGTGTCGCCCACGTCATCCTTGGGCAGCGGCGCGACCGGGATTTCCTGCCAGTGCTCGCCGCCGTCATCGGTGCGCAGGGCGAGGCTGTAGGCGCCCACGGCAAATCCGTGTTTCGCATCGCTGAACAGCACACCCAGCAGCGGCGCACCCTGGCGCGGATCGGACGGCGCGTCGCCCGCGGGCGCATGCCATGGATCCTTGCGCTGCATTTGCCAGTGCTCGCCGCCGTCGGCGCTGTGAACGATCACGCCGTCGTGGCCAACGGCCCAGACATTCGCGCCGACGGCCGCGACGGCGGTGAGGGTGGAACGCGTGGGTACTTCGGACTGCTTCCAGTGCATGCCGTCGGTCGACACGAGGATGTCGCCGCGGCCGCCGACGGCAACGTAACCGCTCGCGGTACGCGCGAGGCCCAACAGCAGCGATTGCGCCGCCAGCGGCATGATTTCGGCGGGACTGTCCACCGGGTCGGGCCAGGTGAATTTGTCGGCGGCAGGCGCCGACGCTGCGGCCACGCACGCAGCCAACGCCGCCGCGAGCCGCCAACGCGAATATCCGGATCGCCTCATTGCCCCGCCCCTTTGCGCATTGCCGCGCTACGTTACTCCAAAAACGCATCGGCCGCCCAGTGGGCGGCCGATGCAATCGTCGAAATCGCGATCGACTACTGGATACCGCGCGTGCGCAAGGCCTGCGGCGAGAACATCTCGGGCGTGGCCGGATAGGAGAAGTTGTATTCCGGCTCCTGGTTGTCCAGGCCCTGCACGAGGTAGCGTCCCTGCTTGAGGTCGTAGGCGATCTCCAGCGTCGACCAGAACACCGGCACCTCGTAGTAGTTCACGCTCGGCGCCTCCGAATAGCGCCACAGCTTGAGCTGGCTGTCGTAGTGGTCGATCTCGAGGATCTGCCAGCTGTCCTCGTCAAGGTAGAACGTGCGCTTGGGATTGATGTGGCGCTGGCCGGGCTTGAGGTCGGCTTCGACGATCCACACCCGATGCAGTTCATAGCGCAGCAGGTCCGGGTTGATGAAGTGCGGCTGGATCAGGTCCTTGACCAGGGTCTTGTCGCTGTGGGCCTTGTAGGAATTGTAGGGGACGTACATTTCCTTCTTGCCGATCAGCTTCCAGTTGTACTTGTCCAGCGCGCCATTGAACATGTCGGTCATGTCGTTCGTGCGCAGGCCGTCGGAAGCCGTGCCAGGGTTGTCGTAGGCGACATTGGGCGCGCGCCGCACGCGGCGCTGGCCGGGGTTGTAGATCCACGCCATGCGCGGCTCTTTCTTCGAATCCAGCGTTTCGTGCACGAGCAGCACCTGGCCAGCCAGGCGCGGCGGGGCGACGACGTCCTCGAGGAAGTAGAGCAGGATGTTGTGGATGTCCTTGAGCGTGTTGCCGGGCTTGAAATACAGGCCCAGGCCGAACTCGTGGAAACGGATCAGGGTGTATTGGCCGGACGAGGTTGGCATGGCCTGGTCGTTCCAGCGCTCGAAGCTCACGCCCTTGAACTTGAGCTTGTGGTTCCAGATCGCTTCCATGCCGGCCTTTTGCGGATCCTTGTCCAGGATCGGGAACGGGAAGCCCTCGGCCACGTCGGCGACGCCCTCGCCGTCATCGACCAGTTCGCCGGTTGCCGCGTTCTTGATCGTCATCTCGTACGTGCGTTGCGGAAAGCTCGCGCTGCGACGCGTGGGATAGACGACCATGCGCCAGTCCGGATACTTCGCGAACATGGCCTGCTGGCCGACGGAAAGCTTGTCGGCATAGTCCTTGTAGTTCTGCGCGGTGATCGTGAACAGCGGCTTGTCGTTCGGAAACGGATCCGGGTGGTGCATGCCGACCTTGTAACCGGCCGGCGGCGTGGTGATACCGCCGGTCCATTCCGGAATGACGCCATCCTTGCTGCCGGCGCGCTCGGCGCCGGTTGGCGTCAGGGGTGTTCCAGTGACGCCCAGTCTTGCCACTTCATCGGGCGGCGCCTTGGCCTGCGCACCGACGGCAAATACCGCGCAGGCCACCAGGGCCGCGAGCTTGCAGTGCTTGAATCGGATCATTTCGATGTCTCCCGTCGATGCGTCAGAACGAATACTTGGCGGAAAATTGGATGAAGTCCCGATCGCGGATCAGGTTCAGATTGCCGGCGCCGAAGTAGTTGGTATAGGCCAGGTCGAACACCCACCGGTCGAGGTAATTGGCCTCGGTGCCCAGCGTGATCGCCTTGCGACCGCGGATGAAATTGCCGCCCGGTCCGGGCGAGATGCCACCGACATCGTGACTGAACGCGATGCGTGGCGACAGGTTGATCGGCCAACCGAAGGCGTTGTGATAGTCGCCGCGTGCGGCCACGCGGTAACCCCAGGAAAACGGAGTCGGAAAACCCTTGGCCTGGGTGATCGGATTGCGCAGGTTGCCGCTGGTCACGTCGGGACCGCCGCCGGTATCGGTGCCGTCGCCGTTGAAGCGCAGCACCGACGGGTCGGGAAGATCCCAGACTTCGTCGAAACCAACCTCGCCGACGAGTGCGATCTGGTCGGCCTTGAACGGGTTGTCCGGACCGAACACCTTGGTCGCGGTGAATTGCAGCTGCGACAGCTTGTGGCGCTCCCAGCCCTGGATGTACTGGCCGGGCGCGTATTGGCCCAGCTGGCTGTAGAAGCGCGTGGCAGGCGCCGGAAGCAGCGGATTGAGCGGTGACAGTCCGGCGAACAGGACCTCGACGTCGTCGATCTGCATCGGCAGGTTCGGGCGATAGCTCAATTCGCCCTGCAGGGCTATTCCGCTCGCTTCGAGTTGGGTGTTGAAGCTCATTGCGAACAGGTGGATGTTCTTCGGATACTCGACGAAGTAACTTCCCGCGACCGGCAATACGCCGCTCGGCGGCGCGGTCACGGCATGGCCGCTGACCAGTGGCAGCTTGCTGTGGTAGTTGATGGCGTAGAAGCCGAACTCGGTGTTGTTGAGCCAATCGGCGAAATAACGCAGCGCCATGCCGTACTGTCCGTTCTCGCTCGGATAACTGTCCTTGCCACGCGGGAACGAGGCGGCGCAGCCGGCCTGCACAAGCGGTGGCGGCAGCCCGGTATCGCTGTCCTGATAGTTGCGGGCGTAGCAAACGTCGTAGTAGCGGTCCGGATTGATCACCGGTTGCGGCACCGTGCCGAAGTTGAGCATGACGTAACTGCCGCCAAGCGTGGCGTAGTCGTT
>JAFEFP010000135.1 GCA_018240545.1 Pseudomonadota bacterium
CGAAGCGCACCTGACCGTTGCCCATGTCGCCTACGAGGCATTCGGCTTCGAGCACTGGGGCGCGGCATCGCATGAATTGGCAGGGCTGGCGGAAGGCGCGCATGCCAATGTGTTTATTGCAAGCAACGAACGTTTTCGCCTGCCCGCCGACTCGGCGCGCGACGTCATCATGATTGGCCCCGGCACCGGCGTCGCACCCTATCGCGGCTTCGTGCAGGAACGCCGCGAGACCGGCGCACGCGGGCGCAACTGGCTGGTCTTCGGCAATCCGCATTTTGCCGAGGACTTCCTCTATCAGGTCGAATGGCAGGCCGCGCTCAAGGATGGCGGCCTGCACCGGCTGGACCTCGCCTTTTCGCGCGACACGGCGCAAAAAGTGTATGTGCAGCATCGCCTGCGCGAGAACGGCCGCGACCTGTTCGACTGGATCGAGCAGGGCGCGTACCTGTATGTGTGCGGCGATGCCACGCACATGGCCAAGGACGTACATGCCGCACTCGTGGATGTGGTCGCCTTGCACGGCGGGCGCGAGCGCGAGGCCGCCGAGGAATACCTGTCCGGCCTGATCCAGCAGGGCCGTTACGCGCGTGATGTGTACTGACATGACCGCCACACTTTCCGATCTGGAACGAATCAAGGCCGGCAGTCGCCTCCTGCGCGGCACGATCGTCGAGGGTCTTGCCGATCCGGTCACCGGTGCGATCAGCGACGAAGACAACAAGCTGCTCAAGTTCCATGGCAGCTACCAGCAGGACGACCGCGACCTGCGCGACGAACGTCGCCGGCAAAAGCTCGAACCGGCGTATTCCTTCCTGATCCGCGCGCGACTGCCGGGCGGCGTGATCACGTCGGCGCAATGGCTCGCCTTCGATGCGATCGCGCGCGAGTACGCCAACGGCACCTTGCGCATCACCACGCGCCAGACCTTCCAGTGGCACGGCGTGCGCAAGCCGCATTTGAAGCCCGCGATTGCGGCGATCAATCACGCCATGGCCAGCACGATCGCGGCTTGCGGCGACGTGAACCGCAACGTGGTGTGCGCGGCCAACCCGGAGCAATCGGCGGCACACGGCGAAGTGCATGCGTGGGCCGTGCGCCTGTCGGATCACTTGCGTCCGCGAACGCGCAGCTACGGCGAGATCTGGCTTGACGATGAGCTCGTGGTCGGTACCGAGGAGTCGGAGCCGCTGTATGGCGCAACCTACCTGCCACGCAAGTTCAAGATTGGCCTGGCCGTGCCGCCGGTCAACGACATCGATGTGTTCGCGCAGGATCTGGGCCTCATCGCGATCATTCAGGACGGCGCTCTCGCTGGTTTCAACGTGGCCGTGGGTGGCGGCATGGGCGCCAGCCACGGCGACGCGAGCACGTATCCGCGGTTGGGCGACGTGATCGGTTTTGTCACGCCGGAGCGCGTTCTCGAATTGGCCGAAAACGTGATCGCGATCCAGCGCGACTGGGGCGACCGTGCCGAACGCAAGCACGCGCGGCTCAAATACACGCTGGACCGCCGCGGCGTCGGCGCCTTCGTCGCCGAACTCGAGTCCCGACTTGGCTTTGCCCTGGAATCGAAGCGGCCATTCGCGTTCGAGCATTCGGGCGATCGTTACGGCTGGATCGAGGATCACGCGGGGCGCTGGCATCTGACCTTGCACATCGAGTCCGGGCGCCTGGCCGATACGCCGCCGCGCAGCCTGCTGAGCGGGATGCGCGAGATCGCGAATGCCCATCGCGGCGATTTTCGCCTCACCTGCAACCAGAACCTGATCATCGCCAATGTGGCAGCGACCGATCGTGCCGCGATCGATGCGCTGGTGCAGCGGCACGGACTGGACGGCTATCGACGACAAAGTGGCATCCGCCGCCACGCGCTGGCCTGCGTCGCCTTGCCCACCTGTGGGCTGGCGATGGCCGAAAGCGAACGCTATCTGCCGGATCTGTTGCCGAAGCTGGAAGCCTTGCTCGATCGCCGCGGCCTGCTCGATGCGCCGATCCTGTTGCGCCTGTCCGGTTGCCCGAATGGGTGCGCGCGGCCGTACCTGGGCGAGATCGCCCTGATCGGCAAGGCGCCGGGCCGCTACAACCTGATGCTCGGCGCCGACCATCGCGGTCAGCGCCTGAATCGCCTGTATCGCGAGAACGTGGACGAAGACGGCATCCTTGCCGCCATCGAGCCGCTGTTCGCGCGCTACGCGGCCGAGCGCGTTGCGGACGAACGCTTCGGCGATTTCCTGCTGCGCAGCGGCGTGTTGCCGGCGCCGCGAACCATCCCCGTGGAGGCGATCGCATGAATCCGCCCGAACTCGTGGCTGTCGCCGAGGATGCCCGCGCGCTCGGGGAACTCAATGCCTGGCTGACGCGCAAGAGCGCCGAAGAACGCGTAGTCTGGGCGCTGGATAACATGCCCGGCGAACAGGTGCTTTCGTCCAGTTTCGGCGCGCAGGCGGCGGCGATGCTGCACCTGGTCACACGCCAGCGCGGCGATATTCCCGTCGTCCTCATCGACACCGGGTATCTTTTCCCGGAAACGTATCGCTTCGCCGATACGCTCGTCGAGCGCCTGGCGCTGAACCTGAAGGTATACCGTCCGGCCATCGGCATCGCCTGGATGGAAGCGCGCCATGGCCGGTTGTGGGAGCAGGGCCTGGACGGCATCGAGCGTTACAATCGCCTGCGCAAGGTCGAGCCGATGCAGCGCGCGCTCGACGAACTCGGCGCGCGCACCTGGTTCGCCGGATTGCGCCGCGCACAGTCGCAAAGCCGCGCCCGAACCGACATCGTCGAGTTGCGCAACGGCCGTTGGAAGGTGCACCCGATCGCGGACTGGTCCGACCGCGACATCGGCCGGTACCTGAAGCGCCACGACCTGCCGTACCACCCGCTATGGGATGCGGGTTACGTTTCGATCGGTGACATGCACACCACGCGCCCGCTCGTTGATGCGGGCGATACCGGGGCAACCCGCTTCTTCGGACTGAAGCGGGAGTGCGGATTGCACGTGGAAGTCTGATGCTCCGTCATGCCGCGCGTTGTTGCACGATCTTGCGCTCGCGCCACGGCGGCGGCTCGTCGTTCCACGCCGGCGCGGACTCGCCGGCATCGAGCAGACGGCGCAGGTCGCGCTGGTCGGCGTGCGGGGCCAGAGTCGCCGCAAAATCCAGGGCGTAGTCACGCACCACGCGGTCGCGGCGCAGGATCAGCCAGGTCGTGCAGACCGGGAACAGGCCAGCGCCGGGCAGCACGCGCAGGTCGGTATCGGTATCGAGGATGGCCATTTCGGCAAGCACGCCGACGCCCAGGCCGTTGCGCACATAGGTCTTGATCAGATCCGCGTCGCGCGCGGTGATCGCGATCTGCGGCTCGATGCCTGCCAGCGCGAAGGCGCGACGCAGGGTGGATTCGCTGCGCGTCGAGGATTCGTAGCTGACCAGCGGATGGTGCGCCAGGTCGCCGAGCTGCGCAGGCCGGCCGAGCGTGGCCAACGGGTGCGCGCGCGGGACCAG
The DNA here is from genome assembly GCA_018240545.1 of Pseudomonadota bacterium. GTDB lineage: Bacteria > Pseudomonadota > Gammaproteobacteria > Xanthomonadales > Rhodanobacteraceae > Rudaea. The sequence goes on from JAFEFP010000135.1 coordinate 3,504, forward strand.
GATCGTGCGTTCCCAGCGGTACAGCGCGATGGCCAATCCGCTGGTGGGTGGCGTGCCGGTGCCGCTGACGATCGCGATGTCGGCATCGCCGCTTTCGAGCTGCGCCAGCACATCGGCATCCCCGACCGGAAGGATCTCCACGTCGACCTGCGGATGGCGGCGTTTGAAGGTGGCGATGGCTGGCGGCAGGACGAAACGCGCCTGGGTGTGGGTGGTGACGATGCGCAGGGTGCCGGCGGACTCCTTGCGCTGGTTCGCGGCAAAGGCGCGGATGTCGGCCGCTTCGGCAAGGATGCGCCGCGCGCGTTCGATGACATGTGCGCCCGGCAGCGTGATGCGCTCCAGGCTCTTGCCCTTGCGCAGGAAAACGGGAAACCCGAGTTCGTCCTCGAGTTGCTTCAATTGCTTGGAGATGCCCGATTGCGTGGCGTGGACGCGTTCGGCGGCGAGGGTGATGTTGAGGCCGGATTCGGCGATGGCGATGAGGTAACGAAGCTGGCGCAGGGTCATGTTGGCGGTCTCGCGGGTTGTCGCTGCGGAAAACGGTGGGTGTGCACGGAAGCAAGCGTCGGGCGGCAACACATCCAGCGGGAAAAACGTTTCATGGCGATCTCCGGGGTGAAAGGCGAACGAACCTTGGCGATCATAACCATAAATCATATGGACGTCTAGCAGTCCAAATATTCGATTATTCCGCAGCGGCACATGTCTGTGCGCAAGGCTCATTTGCCATGGGAGGGGCTCCTGTTAGCCTGTGGGTCGATTCCCGCGGGTGAACAACCATGGCCCTGTATCCGCTGTTTGCCGATTTGCGCGGCCTGCCGGTCCTGGTGGTTGGCGGCGGCCCTGTCGCGCAACGCAAGGTCGTGCGCCTGCTCGCCGCCGGCGCGGTGGTGACTGTCGGTGCGCCGGTGCTGACCGCCGATCTCGACGAATGGGCGAAGACCGGGCGCATCGCACGCCGCATCGGCAGGTTCGAGGACGGCTGGCTGGACGGGCAGTGGCTGGCGATTGCCGCCAGCGATGATCATGCGCTCAATCGCGCCGTCGCCGCGGCCGGGCACGGGCGGCGGGTCTTCGTCAACGCGGTCGATGACGCGCAATTCTCGCGCTTCCACGTGCCGACGGTGATCGACCGCGTGCCGGTGCAGGTGGCC
>JAFEFP010000136.1 GCA_018240545.1 Pseudomonadota bacterium
CTTTTACCGCAAGCTCAATCGCTATGCCGCGAACCTCGCGCTCGCCGCCGACACCGCGATGCTCACGCTCGGCGGCAAGCTCAAGTTCAAGGAGCGGCTTTCCGCGCGCCTGGGCGACGTGCTGTCGAACCTGTTCATCGCCAGCGCCATGCTCAAGCGCTACGAGGACCAGGGCCGCCCGGTCGCCGATCAGCCCTTGCTGGCCTGGGCTTTCCACGATTGCGCGTACCGCATGCAGGATGCGCTCGACGGCGTGTTGCGCAATTTCCCGATCCGCCCGGTGGCGTGGCTTCTGCGCGCGCTGATTTTCCCGATTGGCCGCCGCGAGGCGCCGCCGTCCGATCGCCTCGGCCATCGCGTCGCCACGATCCTGTGCGCGCCAAACGATGCGCGCACGCGTCTTGGCGAATGGATTTACCTCACGCCCAGCGCGAACAATCCGGTCGGACGCATGAATGCGCTGCTGCCGGATGTCATCGCCGCCGAACCGGTCGAGCGCAAGTTCGCCAAGGCGCTCAAGTCCGGCGCGATCAAGGCGCTGGACGCCGATGCACAACTCGCCGAAGCCGAGCGCAGCGGCGCACTCAGCGCCGAGGAGCGCAAGCTGCTCGAGCGCGTGCGCGCGGCCGCGCAGGAGTTCATCGACGTGGACGATTTCGATCCGGCGGAATTGCGCGCTGCGACCGTCAAATCCAAGCCCGCCTTGCGCAACGTGGCCTGATCAGCGTGCGGGGACTGTATCGTCTTGCAGTTCCCGCGCGCGCCCCACCCGCCAGCCGAGCAAACTCGACGCGCACGCGGCAATGATGGACAGCCCCGCCAGCCCGGCGATCGCCACGCCCGCGCCACGCAATGCATTCAGGCCGCTGGTGATGACCACGTCGCCGAAACGCCAGACCACGGTGTCGATGAAGTTCTTGCCCTTGTAGCGCGCCTGCGCGTCGACCAGCGTATACAGGCTGTCCGCGGCCGGCTTGAACACGCCGTAGGCGCTGGCGCGGGTGATCACGGCGACGAGCGCGATCCAGCCGGCGCCGAACACGATCAATCCCGCCAGCATTGCCGCCTTGATCACGCCATCGGTGACCAACGCCCAGACCGGCCCCAGACGCACCATCAATTCGCGCGTCAGCAGGATCTGCAACGCCGCCTGCAACAGATTCGTGCCGAGGTCGATACTTGCCGCGAAATCGATGCGCGCCGCGGCGGTGTGGAAATGCACGTGGCTGTAGTCGGCGAGCAGCGCGTAGACGACCGTGCCGACGCTGTCGCCGAGCAACATCAGCATGGCGATGCGGAACAGCAACGGCGAGGAGAACGTGATCGCCGCGCCGGCCATCACGCCGCCGCCGATGATGCGCTCGTCGCGCCGCGCATCACCGCTCACCGGATGCGAATGCGACCAGCGCAGCAGGGCGAAGATGCAAACCAGAGTCGCGCCCAGCATGGCCGCTGACACGGTCAGCAGGCCCGATACGCCGATCCGGAATACGAGTTCGCGCGTCAGGATCGGTCCGGCGATCGCGCCCAGCGGCCCGCCCAGGGCAATCAACGGAAACAGGCGTCGCGCCTGTCCGGCGTCGAACAGGTCCGCCATGAAACTCCAGAACACGGCGACCACGAACAGGTTGAACACGCTTACCCAGACGAAGAAGATCGTGCCGAGCAAGCGTGCACCGATCGCGCCCTGTTCGGCGAAAAGCGGGATGAAGGCCAGCATCCCGGCGAGGAAAAACACATACACGACCGGCACGAAACGCCGGCGCTGGAAGCGCGCCACCAACGCGCCGAACAACGGCGTCAATGCCAGGGTGACCACGAACGTGGCGCTGTAGAAGACCGGCAGTTCGATCGAACCGACCGCCGCCGAAAGCTGGTCGCGCACCGGGCGGATGACGTAATAGGCGGCGAGCAGGAAGAAGAAATAGGCAAAGCCGAGCAACACCGCAGGCCACTCGCCGCGCTCCACGCGCAACCAGCGCGACGCCTGCGCGCCACCAGACCCGGATTGCGTATCGGCCACAAAGCATCCTCGACGGAACCGGCGTTAGCGTAACATGCACCCGGATGACTGCCACGCTCGCTGCCATCCATGTCTATCCTCTCAAATCCTGCGCTCCGTTGACGCCGGATCGGGCGCACGTCGAAAAGCGCGGCCTGCGGCACGATCGCCGCTGGATGGTGACGGATGCGAACGGCAAGTTCCTCACGGGCAGGCAACATCCGCGCCTGACCCTCGTCCACGCCGAACCCGATGCCCACGGGTTGCGCCTGCGCGCCGCCGGCATGCCGGATTTGCGCTTGACCGTGCCGGCGCCATCCACACCGCGCACCGGCGTCGAAGTCTGGGGCAGTCATGTCGATGCGCTTGGCGCCGACCCGGCGGCCGACGCCTGGATCAGTTTGTTTCTTGGCATCCCCGCGCGTTTCGCGCACATGGACGATGATTGCCTGCGCGCGGTGGATCCGGATCATTCGCGACCCGGCGATATCGTCAGTTTCGCCGACGGCTATCCGCTGCTCGCGATTTCGCAAGCCGCACTGGATTTGCTCAACACGAAGCTGGCGCGACCCGTGCCGATGTTGCGCTTTCGCCCCAGCCTCGTCGTCACCGGCACGGCACCACACGCCGAAGACGGCTGGAAGCGCATCCGCATCGGCAGCATTGATTTCGATGTCGTCAAGCCCTGCATCCGCTGCGTGTTCACCACCGTGGATTTCGAGCGCGGCGTGTTCGATGAAGCCGGCGAACCATTGCGCACCCTGCTCACCTACCGCCGCACGCCCAAGGGCGTGAGTTTCGGCCAGAACCTGATTCCGCGCGGCAGCGGAACCTTGCGCGTCGGCGATACAGTGGAACCGCTCGGCTGATTGCTGCGTTGCGATGGAGCATCTGCTCTAGCGCCACGGCTTAGCCTCGCAGCATCATGACATACGACACCATCATCGTCGGCGCCGGCTCGGCCGGCTGCGTGCTCGCCAACCGGCTTAGCGCCAATCCGAACCATCGAGTGCTGCTGCTCGAAGCGGGCCCACGCGACTGGCATCCGTTCATCCACATGCCGGCGGGCATCGCCAAGATGGTTAACCGCAAGGGCATCAATTGGGACTACACCACCGAACCCGAACCGCAACTGGGCAATCGCCGCCTGTGGTGGCCGCGCGGCAAGGTGCTGGGCGGATCGAGTTCGATCAATGCCATGTGCTACATCCGCGGCGATGCGCGCGACTACGATGAATGGGCGACACGGGTCGGCGACGAGCGCTGGAACTGGCAGCACGTGCTGCCGCTGTTCAAGCGCGCCGAGGCCAACACGCGCGGCGCCGACGCCCTGCACGGCGCGGACGGATTGTTGTCGGTGGCGGATCTGCGCTCGCCCAATGAATTGAGCGAGGCCTTCGTCGCCGCCGTGCAGGAATGCGGATTTCCGCGCAACCCCGATTTCAACGGCGATCATCAACTCGGCGCGGGTCTGTACCAGGTAACGCAGAAAAACGGTGCGCGCTGCTCCACTGCCACTGGTTACTTGCGCCCCGCGCGCGGGCGCGCGAACTTGCGCGTGCTCACGCACGCGAGCGTGCAGCATGTACTCGTCGATGGCCACCGCGCCATTGGCATCGACTACCGCCACCATGGGCGACTCACGCGCGCCGAAGGCCGTGAAGTGATCCTGTGCGGCGGCGCGATCAATTCGCCGCAACTGCTCATGCTCTCTGGCATCGGCCCGGCCGACCACCTGCGCGAGGTCGGCATCCGCGTCGTCCATGATCTGCCCGGAGTCGGCGCGAACCTGCAGGACCACCTCGACATCTTCACGCTGCAGCACTCGCGCAAACCGGTTTCCTACGATCGCATCAACGAAAGCCTGGCCGCGCTGCGCTGGCTCGCGCGGCGCGACGGCCCCTGCAGTTCGAACATCGCCGAAGGCGGCGCCTTCGTGCGCACGGCGCTGGCGCCCGACGCGCGCTGCGACGTGCAACTGCACTTCCTGCCCGGTCTGCTGGACGATCACGGTCGCAACCGCTTGCCGGGCGATGGCTACACCCTGCATGCCTGCAACCTGCGCCCGCGCAGCCGCGGCACGATCCGCCTGCGCTCGGCCAATCCGGCGGACAAGGCCGTCATCCGCGCCAACTACCTGAGCGATGCGCACGGCCACGACCTGAAAACCATGATCGAGTGCCTGAAGATTTCACGCGCCATCTTTGCCGCAAAGGCCTTTGATGCGTATCGTGGCGACGAGATCTTCCCCGGCACCGCAGTGAATAGCGACGCCGAGATCGAAGCCTACGTGCGGCGCAAGGCCGAAACCGTCTACCACCCGGTCGGCACCTGCCGCATGGGCAAGGGCAATGACGCGGTGGTGGACTCCGAACTGCGCGTGCACGGCGTCGCCGGCCTGCGCGTGGTCGACGCCTCGGTGATGCCCTGCCTGCCCGGCGGCAACACCAACGCGCCGACCATCATGATCGCCGAAGCAGGGGCGCAGTTGCTCGCCGGTTCTCAGGCCGCCTGATCGAGTTGCGGCGGCAGCGGGCAGTGCAGCGCGGCGCAGATCGTGCGCAGCAGTTCGGCCTCGGTGACACTGACCTTGCCGTCGGCGCCAATCGCGGCGGTGAGGCCGCGCA
>JAFEFP010000137.1 GCA_018240545.1 Pseudomonadota bacterium
CGTGGAAGCACAAGCTCGCCGGCATGGCGGTGGGATTCATCGCCATCCAGAGCCTGAACGTGGTGCGCATCGTCAGCCTGTTCTACCTGCACGAGTGGAACACCGTGTGGTTCGACTGGTTCCATCTGTATTTGTGGCAGGCGCTGATCATCCTCGATGCGCTGGTGTTCTGGCTGATCTGGCTGCGCTGGCTGCCACGCGCACCGCGTGCGGTTCCAGCCTGATAGACTCGTCAATCCTTTCACGCCGGAGGCCAGTCATGAACAGGATCACGAAAGTCATCGAGCTGAGCGCGTCGTCGACCAAGGGCATCGAGGATGCCGTGACTGGCGGCCTGAAAAAGGCGAGCAAGACGGTGAAGAACATCAAGGGCGCCTGGATCAACGACCTCAAGGTCGTCACCAACGACGACGGCTCGGTGCTGGAATGGCGCGTGAACATGCGCGTGAATTTCCTGGTCGACTGAATGGCCGACTCCCTGCACGCCGAGGCCATTGCCGAAATCGGAGGCCTGATCGCCGCGGCGCGCGCCGCCGGTGATCCGGAACCGACGTCGATGACGCTGGCGACAGCCGATGGCGCGGGTCGCGTGTCTGCGCGCATCGTCCTGCTCAAGGACCTGGACGAGCACGGCTTCGTCTTCTATACCAACCAGGACAGCGCCAAGGCCATGCAGTTGCGCGAACACCCGCGGGCGGCCGTGTGCCTGCACTGGAAGACCCTGCGCGACGGCGTGCAGGTGCGCGCCGAGGGGGTGGTGGAGAAAACGACCGCTGCCGAATCCGACGCCTATTTCGCCACGCGCGCGCGTGCCAGCCAGATCGGCGCCTGGGCCTCGCTGCAGTCGCAGACGCTGCCCGAGCGCGCGGCACTGGATGCGCGCATCGCGCGGTACGAACGCGAATTCGACGGCTCGCCGGTGCCGCGGCCGCCGCACTGGGGCGGCTACCGCCTGGTGCCGGACATGATCGAGCTGTGGTACGGACAGCGCGCGCGGCTGCACGATCGCATTCGCTACGAGCGGGTCGATGGCGCGTGGCGCAAGCGCTTGCTGTATCCCTAGAACCGCGCAGCGAAATCCGCCAGCGGCGCGACGATCAACATGCGCACGAGCACCAGCGCGATCGCGGCGAACCAGCACGAGAAATCCATCCCGCCCAGAGGCGGCAACAGGCGCCGGAACGGGCGCACCACCGGGTCGACGAACTGCGCGAGCAGGCGGAAATTGGCATCGTAGCGTGCGCTCGGGATGAAGCTGAGGATGCAGTAGCCGAAGATCGCCACGAGTTCGATCAGCACGATCCAGTCCAGCGTGTCGGCAGCGGCGCGCAGCAACAATCCGCCAATGCCCAGCATCGCGCCGAACAGGGCGATGAAAACCAGCAACTCCGCCAGCACCAGCACGTACGCGATCAGCAAGGAAGCGAATTCGACTCGCCGCCAACGCGGCACGATGGCGCGCAAGGGCGTGACGGCGCGATTGGTGACCTGCCACACGAAGCGGCACACCGGCTCGTTGAACGGCGCGGCGACGGCAATGAGCAGCAGGCGCAGCAGGAACACGACGATGAAAAATCCGAACAGGGTCTGGATCAGAAACACGCCAGCGTTTTGCAGGTAAGGCATGTCAGCGATCCAGTTCGGATGACAATTCGACGCCACGCCGCGTGGCCGCGGCGACCGCGCGCGCGACGATCCGTTCGAAGCCGTCGCCCTCAAAAGATTCGAGCGCGGCTTGCGTGGTGCCGTTCGGCGAGGTCACGCGGCGGCGCAGTTCCGCCGGCGCGGCGCCGTCCTCGCGCAACATGCGCCCGGCGCCCAGGCAGGTTTGCGTCGCCAGCTCGCGCGCGGCCTCGCGCGGCAGGCCCTGCGCCACGGCGGCTTTCTCCAGCGCTTCGACGAGCAGGAAGAAGTAGGCGGGACCCGAACCTGAAATCGCCGTGACCGTATCCATCTGCTTCTCCCCGGCGATCCATACGGCAAGCCCGGCCGCAGAAAGTATGTCTTGTGCCAGAGCGCGTTGCGGCGTCGTGCACGTGGCGTTGGCGCACAGTCCGGCCGCTCCCGCGCCGATCAGCGCCGGCGTGTTCGGCATGCAACGCACGATCGGCAGATTTCCGCCGAGCCACGTGTCGAGCTGGTCGATGCGGATGCCGGCGGCGATGGAAACGATGAGCGGCTTGCTAGCTTGCGCAATCGCGCGCAGGCCGGCGCAAACGGTTTTCATAACCTGCGGCTTGACCGCGAGCACCAGCACGTCGGCTGCTTGCGCCGCAGCCGCGTTGTCGGCGTGGGGGGCGATGGAGAAATCCCGGGCCAGCGCGGCGCGCAGATCCGCGTTCGGTTCGGAGACGGCGATGGAATTGGCGGGAGCGCCGTTGCGGATCAAGCCGCCGATCAGGCTGCGCGCCATGTTGCCGCCGCCGATGAAGGCCGTGCGCGTGCCCGCGCGCGAAGAGGAGGTTGGGTGCATGCCGGCGCTTGCCCGTCAAAACCCGCAGGATACCAGCGCGCCCGCTCGGCTACTGCGCGAGGGCATCGGCCGGGACGATGATGATCACGCAGCGGTTGGCGGCGCGGTTTTCGCGCGTGTCGTTCGGGTACGGCGGATGGTCGGGTCCCATGCCGACATCGACGACGTTGCCACGAGCAAAGCCATGCGCGATGAATTCGCGGGCCACCGTCGCGGCGCGCCGTTGCGACAACGCGACGTTGTAGTCGCGCGGTCCGGAGTTGTCGGTGTGGCCTTCGATGCGCAACTTGTGCACGTTGGCCTTGAGCAGGCCCGCGGCCGTGGTCGCGATCGACTCGCGCATGCTCGGTTTGAGCGTGTCCTGTTCCAGTTCGAATGAAATCGGGTCGGGCAGGTTCAGCAGCCAGCCATCGTCGCCGGATGCGAAACCGAGCGCATTGAGCGCGGCGCGTTGTTCAGCGGCGCGGTCGACGGCGACGGGCTTGACCGGCGGCGTCCGGCAGGCGCCGAGGAGGATCGCGACGAGCAGCACGGCCACACGCAGCGCGGCCCGCGGCACCTGTTGCAACCCGTTGTACCCGAAGACGGCCACGGATCCGGCACGGCCCTTGTCGTTGATCGCGGCGGCCATGCTAGTGCGACGCCGGCCTGGGCGCAATCGCGCTGGCGTCGCCGAGGTCGCTCCAGCGGGTGACGGCCGCCGCCCGGTAGTGCAGGCCCTTCATCTGGTACATCGATTTGTCCGCCGATTGCAGCAGCGCCTCGGCGCTGCCTGCGTCATCCGGATACACGGCCACGCCGATGCTTACCCCCGGGTGGATGATGCAGCTGCGGGTACGCAACGGCTGCTCCAGCGTCGCGCGCAGCGCGTGCACCAGCCTCACCGTTGTCGACTCGTTGTGCTCGCCGGCCTCGGACAGCGGTGCGATCAGCACCACGAATTCGTCTCCGCCCAGGCGTGCCGGCGTAGCGCGCTCGGGCATCCACACGCGCAGGCGGTCTGCGATCGTCACCAGCAACTGGTCGCCGACGTCGTGGCCAAAGGTGTCGTTGATCGACTTGAACGAATCGGCATCGAGATAGAACAGCGCCGCCTTGGTGCCATTTTCGCGGCATTCGTCCAGGGTCGTGGCGAGCGCGCGTTCGAGCATCGCGCGGTTCGGCAGGCCGGTAAGCGGATCGTGGAACGCCAGGCGCTGCAACACCTGGTTGCTGGCGCGCAGCACCTGGTCGCGCTGTACGATTTCGTCGAGCAAGCCGTTGAACTGCACGCGCAGGTCGTCGACCTCGGCGATGTCCGCCGCCGGTGCGCGCTGGGTGAAATCGCGCTGCTGCGTGGCCGCGTGCATCAGCGTGCGCAGCTGGGTCAGCGGTCGCGTGATGCGACGCGTGTTGCGGCGTGAAACGAACAGCGAAAGGATGCCGATGCAGGTGACGACCACGATGTCGGCCAGGATCAGGCCGAGGAAGGCGTTGAGCAGCGGTTCTTCGCCGCCCTGCAGGCGCACTTCTCCGATCGTGCGCCGGTCGGCGATCACGGGCGCGCTGGCCTGCTCGCCGGCGAGGTGCGAAGCGAGAGCACCGATCAGGCCGGACGGCGCGTTGTCGATGCTTGCGCGCAATTTGCCGTCGGCGTCGCGCAATTCGGCACGCGTCACGCCTTCCTCGAGCGGAATCGCACGCAGCACTTCCGCGCTGGCCGAATCGTCGCCGAACACCAGGCCGGCCTGGCTTTCGATCGCCGTGATCCGCGCTAGGTTCTGCAGGTGCGCGGCCATTTGCTGGTGCAGGTAGTGATAGCCGACGATCGAGGCGCCGACGGTCGCGAGCACCACGGCGGCGCCGTAGACCATGAGCTGGGCGCGACCGATGTGTTCGGCCAGGGACCGGTGCTGGCGCGCCGCGGTCATGGCGACGGGCTCCCGGTCTGGCGCGCCATCATCAGCAGCTTGGCGTTGATTTGCAGGCCGGCGCCGCGGATCGCGCTCAGGTTCACCTCGAAGCCGCCGCCCGGCTGGTCCAGGCGCAGGCAGATCATGCCGCCGGCGCTGCAGAAGTCGCGCCCGTTGCCGACCGTCAGCAGGCCATGCGCCGCTTGTGCGGCCTTGAGCAGTGCGTTCGATGTGGCACCGTCCGCAGCGGTCAGGTCGAGCA
>JAFEFP010000138.1 GCA_018240545.1 Pseudomonadota bacterium
TTCCCGCTGCAGAAGGTGCTCACGCACCAGGTGCACATCGACGATTTCCAGAAGGGTTTCGACCTGATGGAAGCGGGGAATTGCGGGAAGGTGGTGTGTTCGTGGAATTGACGATTTGCCGTTCGCACTGAGCGTAGCCGCGCAGCGGCGAAGTCGAAGTGCCGCCCCGGTAAGGCTTCGACTTCGCGCCTCCGGCACTACGCTCAGCCCGAACGGTTCCAGGAAGACTTTTTGCCTTCGGCCTGCGTGCCATTCAGCCGCGATTGGCGCTGCCTGCCGCATGGTTGCGTGATGATTTTTCGATTCTGCATCGCACTCTGCGCACTCTGCGCACTCGCGCTCTCCGGCATCGTGCACGCCACCGACACCTTCGAACCCGAACCCGTGCTCAAGGCGCCGCTGCTGGTGCAGGCGCCGCTGCTTTCCGGCCCCGATTTCCGCGTCGTGCCGGAAGTCGCGGTGCGCGGTTACATGGCCAATTTCCTGATCGACACGAAGTTCGGCCCGATCCGCGCCGACAGCGTGGAAATGCTTGCCATCCGCGTCGGCGAACTCCCGGCGATGGAAGCACTCGACGAGGCCAGCCGCAGCGGCGCGTTCGCCACCGCGCTGGCCGCGCGTGCGCACAAGACCGGATCGGCCATCGTCAACGTCCTCACGCATCCGGTCGATACCATCACCGGTCTGCCGCGCGGCGTGGCGCGCTACCTCGGTGCGCAATGGGACAAGTGGAGCGGTCGTGCGCAAGCGCTGTCCGATCGCTCGCAGCGCGAATTCGAGAATCGCGGCGACCCGTACCGCGCGCCGCAAGGGCCAATGACCGCGCTGCGCGCCGCACCGCCGGAAAATCCGTCCGCGTCGGTCGAATCGAAGAACCGCGCCTGGTACGCGCGCACCGGCAGCGAAGTCGCGCGCGAGGGCAAGCGCTATCTGCAATTCAACTCGCAACGACGGGCGATGGCCAAGGTGCTCGGCGTGGATCCGGATTCGAGCAACCCGATTCTGGATCAGGAACTGGATACGCTCGCCTGGGCCGCGGTGTGGGGCGATTTTTCCGCGGGGACGGCGCTCGGCCAGATCGGCGGCACGGCGGCAGTCGTGATCGGCGATACCGGCACACTCAATCAGTACGTGCTGTCGCAAACACCCGAACAATTGCGCGCGGACAACGAAAAGCGCCTGCTTGCGCTGTGCAGCGACGAAACCGCCGTGCGCAGTTTCCTGCGCCGCGGCGGCTTCACCGATACCCTGCGCACGGCACTGGTGGCGGAACTGGAGAAACTCGCGCCAAAGTCCGGCTGCAACGGCTTGCTGGAACTGGCCGCGACCACGCGTGGCGAAATCGAGGCACGCTACCTCGTCAATGCGCTCAAGCTTGTTGCGTCGCAACCCGGCACGAAGGATGGCGAGCTGCTCACCGCCAACGCAGCGATCGCCTGGCACATGCCGTCCGGCAAGCTGATCCTGCCCCTGCCCGTCGACTACCTGACCTGGAACGCCGATCTCGCCGCGTTCTTCGACCAGAGCGCGCTGCGCGCCGCCAACAAGCTCGTCCTGGTCGGCGGCGAAGCCTCCGTGCTGGCGCAACGTGAACTCACGCAGCGCGGCTGGGGCATCGTGTTGCGTGCGCCCTGCGCCGGTGCGCCGGCCTACGCGCGCTTCGGCGAGTTCGGGCCAAGCCGGTTAGAATGAAGCGCAATTTTTTGGAGAAACCCATGACCTACGCCGCCCAGGGCCGTCTCAGCCACGAACTCGCCTCCATCCGCGAACAAGGCCTGTACAAGACCGAGCGCGTGATCACCACAAAGCAGTCGGCGTCGATCAGGACCAGCGACGGCCGCGAGGTGCTCAATTTCTGCGCGAACAACTACCTCGGCCTCGCCGACAATCCGGAGATCATCGCGGCGGCGAAGCACGCGCTCGACACGCACGGGTTCGGCCTGGCCTCGGTGCGTTTCATCTGCGGCACGCAGGACCTGCACAAGCAGCTCGAAGCCGCGATTGCAAAATTCTTCGGCACTGACGATGCGATCCTGTACACGAGTTGTTTCGATGCCAACGGCGGCTTGTTCGAAACCATACTCGGCGAAGAGGACGTGGTGATATCCGATTCGCTCAACCACGCCTCGATCATCGACGGCATCCGCCTGTGCAAGGCCGAGCGCCGGCGCTACGCCAACTCCGACATGGCGGAATTGGAAAAACATTTGCAGGAGACGCAAGGCAAGCGCACGCGCCTGATCGCCACCGACGGCGTGTTCTCGATGGATGGCTTCATCGCCAAGCTCGACCAGATCGTCGCGCTGAAGAAGAAGTACAACGCGCTGCTGATGGTGGACGACTCGCACGCGACCGGCTTCGTCGGCCCGACCGGCCGCGGCTCGGCAGAGCTGCACGGCGTGATGAACGAGGTCGACGTGTTTACCTCCACGCTCGGCAAGGCGCTCGGCGGCGGATCGGGCGGCTTCACCACCGGACGGCGCGAGATCATCGACTTGCTGCGCCAGCGTTCGCGGCCCTATCTGTTCTCGAACACCCTGCCGCCGCCTCTGGTCGCCGCATCGATCAGGGTCTTCGAGATGTTGTCGTCGGGCTCGCGATTGCGCGACGCCGTCAACGCCAACGCGCTGTACTTCCGCGAGCAGATGACCCGCGCCGGCTTCGACATCAAGCCCGGCACGCATCCCATCGTGCCGGTGATGCTGTACGACGCCAAACTCGCCCAGCAGTTCGCGCAGGATCTGCTCGACGAAGGCATCTACGTGATCGGGTTTTTCTTCCCCGTCGTCGCGCAGGGCCAGGCGCGCATCCGCACGCAGATGAGCGCCGCGCACACGCGCGAGCAGATCGACCGAGCCGTGGCTGCCTTCACGAAGGTGGGGAAGCGGCTGGGCGTGTCAAAGGCCTGACGCCATGTTCACCCACGCCATCGTGCGTCCGCCATCGGCGAGCTTCGCCAAGGGCCTGACGACGGCGGGACTCGGGCAGCCGGATCTTGCGCTCGCCCTGCGGCAGCATGCGACCTATTGCGCCGCGCTGGAAAATTGCGGCCTGGAGCTGATACGGCTTGATCCGGACGATGCGTTTCCGGATTCGACGTTCGTCGAGGACACGGCCATCGTGACCGCATCAGGTGCAATCCTGACACGCCCGGGCGCGCCAAGTCGGGCCGGTGAGGCCGCCAGCATCGCCAGCGTTCTTCCGCGCCATTTCACGCGGATTCGCGCCATCGAAGATCCCGGTACGGTCGATGGCGGCGATGTCTGCCAGGCAGACGATCATTTCATCATCGGCATCTCCGGGCGCACAAACGCCGAGGGTGCGCGCCAGCTTGCCGGGCACCTGCGCGAATTCGGTTTCACCGCGACCTCGGTCGATATCCGCGGCGTGCCCGGGATCCTGCACCTGAAAAGCGGTCTGTCATACCTTGGCGAAGGGCGCATGGTCGTCATCGATGCGCTTGCCGGCCACCCGGCCTTGCGCGAATTCGAAACGGTACGCATCGCGCGCGACGGGGAATACGCGGCGAACTTGCTGCGCATCAACGATCACCTGATCATCGCCGCCGGCTTCCCTGCCTTCAATGCCGCCATGCGCGCGCATGGGTTGCCCGTTGAGGCGCTGGACATGTCCGAGTTTCGCAAGATGGACGGCGCGCTGACTTGCCTGTCGCTGCGGTTCCAGAGAATTCCGGTTTCCAGCGGTGACGCCGCGCGACGATTCGGCTAGGCTGCGAATATCGACGTATCGGGGAGGATGTCATGGCCGAGCATCGCATCGCACTGGACTGGTCGCGCAACGACGGCCCGTTCGAGCGCGGCAATTATCCGAAAAACCATGTCGTGCGTTTCGACGGCGGCCAGACCCTGCGCAATTCCTCGGCACCCGGCGACTACGGCGGCGATGCCTCCGCCAGCAATCCCGAAGAACTGCTGCTGGCGGCGCTGTCGTCCTGCCACATGCTGACCTTCCTTGCGGTCGCGGCGAACCGCGGCTACATCATCGACAGTTATCACGATGAGGCCAAAGCCGAACTGGGCAAGAATGCCGATGGCAAGATGGCCGTGGTCAAGGCGACGCTCGCGCCGAAAGTGGCGTTCTCCGGCGCCAAGCGGCCCAACGCCGAGGAATACGCGGCGCTGCACGCACGCGCGCATGCGGCCTGCTTCATCGCCAATTCGATCAAGACCCAGGTCGACGTCACCATCTAGCGGCGTGGCGGGATGGGGGCGCCGTGACCGTGCCTTCACCGCATCGTCACCAGAGTCGTTCGACACTTGCCCGCATTGCCGGAGCGCCCTGCGCATGAATGCCGTCGTCGACCAGCACAAATTCCGTCCGCTGCGCGCCATCGCGCAATGGTTCGACACCGATGCCGATGCGCAAGGTGGCGGTGGCGATGATCGAATCGACTGGCTGCGCGTGATGCCTTTCATCACCATGCACCTGGCCTGCTTCGGCGTGCTGTGGGTGGGATTTTCGTGGACGGCGCTGGTCATCGCCGTCGCCCTGTACACCTTGCGCATGTTCGCGCTGACCGGCTTCTATCATCGCTATTTTTCGCACCGGGCGTTCAAGACCTCACGCACGGT
>JAFEFP010000139.1 GCA_018240545.1 Pseudomonadota bacterium
CGGCCACCCTCGCTGACCGAACGCCTGGCGCCCTTGCGCAACCTGCAGGTGTGGCGGTTCTCGCTGTATTACTTCTTCGTGTTCGGCGGTTTCGTCGCGCTGGCCTCGTGGCTGCCGCGCTACTACATGGGCGTCTACAAGGTCGACATCGCCACCGCCGGCATGCTGGCGGCAAGCTTCGGCTTGCCGGCCACCCTGTTCCGCGCCGTCGGCGGCGTGCTGGCCGACCGCTATGGCGCGCGGCGCATGATGTACATCGCGTTCTCGGTGTGCATGGTCGGCTTGTTCCTGCTCTCGTACCCGGCGACGCACTATGTGGTCGAAGGCATCCGTGGGCCGATCCCGTTCACGATCGCGCCGAGCATGCTCGAGCGCGCCATCGTGTTGTTCCTGCTCGGCGTGGTGATGGCGTTCGGCATGGCAGCGGTGTTCAAGCACATCCCCAGTTACTACCCGCAGCATGTCGGCTCGGTCGGCGGCGTGGTCGGCATGATCGGCGGCCTCGGCGGCTTCTTCCTGCCGATCGCCTTCGGCCTGATGAACGACATCGTCGGCATCTGGAGCAGTTGCTTCATGTTGTTGTTCGTGATCGCGCTGACCAGCCTGCTGTGGATGCATTTCGCGATCCTGCGCATGGACCGCGCGCGCCATCCGGAACTGAAGACCGAAACCGATCTGCCGGAAATCATGGCGGTGCGCGACGCCGTGCTGCGCGCGCAGGAAGCCGCGGAAGCGGCCAGCCGTGCCGCGCGCGACGCGGCGGCCGCGGCGCGCAAGCTCGGCGCCGGCTAGTCCGCTCAGTCCGGCGTGCGCGCGAACCAGTACCGGCGCAAGGCGCGCAGCTGGCCGACGAACAACAGGCCCCAAGCCGCCAGTCCCGCGCCGAACACCACGTGCGGCAGCAGGCCAAGGAACCCCAGGTCCAGCGCCTGCATCATGCGCAGCGTGCTCGCCGCGTACATGCCCAGCGGAAACACCGCGCCCCAGTACATCGGGTCGTAGGTGAACGGAAAACGACGAACGCCGTGGCGCCAGATCGCCAGCACCGCCAGCATGGGGATCCACCACGTGCCGGTGGCCCAGTAGAACACGGTGAAGCCCTTGAGGAAGGGCAGGGTCGAATGCAGGAATGGCGCGTGCGGCGTGTTCAGGATGAGCAGCGAGCCGGCCAGGGTCGAGATCGCCATCGCGCCCATGTTGATCCAGTACGGCGGCGACAGGTCGGCCGGCGAGAACTCGAAGAACGTGTAGCGGTAGAAGATCAGCGACATCATCCAGATGTAGAGCATGCCGCCCCACAGCCACATCGACAACGCGAAGAAATTGAGCTGCAGACGCAACGGCTGCTCGACCTCGCCGGCAATCAACGCGGCAAGCACCGCCATCGATTGCGTCGCCACCACCGCCAGCAGCCAGCCGCCGTTGATGCCGCGGTCCAGGCTCGGCTTGGGGGACTTCACCGTGAGCACGGTGAAGATCGTGTAGATGAAGCACACCCACGCCACCAGGCCGATCGCACCGAGCAGCATGGCCAGGCGCAGGCTGCCGCCCAGCAGCAGGCTCTGGCTGCCGAGGATCGAGCAGGCGGCGACGAAGGTGAAGAAGCCGGGCGCGCGCAGGTGGTCCTGCAGGTCGTCGAGCACCCGGCGCGGGTACCACCACAAGCGCGCCAGCGCGAGCACGCAGATGATCGCGAAGAAGAACCCGTTCAGCGCGAACAGCGCCCCGGGCAGGACCGGGACGCCCAGCAGGAACGCCGCCAGCGACAGGATGCCGGTCGCCATGACCATGCTGAAATAGCCCGGCGACAAGGTTTCGATCGACTGGCGCACGCGGTGGAACCAGGGAGTCGCGATGGTTTGCATCTGCGTCGCGTGCCGGAAGGGATGCCTATCGTCCGTGCCGCGCGGGCGAAAGTCCATGACCGCCGTCAAACCGGTGAACGGCGAGCGCGTTGCGGGTACGCGCGCGCCGATCGCGCAGCCGGCGCCGGATCAGGCCGGCGTCTCCGGCGGCGCCGGGATGGCAAGCCCGGGCGCGCCGATGTCGCGCCGCAGGCGCCGGTGGATCTGTCCCAACACGGCCAGGAAATGCTCGCGCGCCGCGTCGGCAAACGGGTTTTCCTGCTGGATCGCGGCGAACAGGTGGCCGGCATCGCCGCGCACGGCAGCCAGCATGTTGGCCAGGCCGAGGAATGATGGTGGTGCCATGGACAAATCCTCGCCCACGCCCATTTCGACCAGGGCCTTGGCGATGTAGAACGCCAGCGCGTGCGTTTGCGCCATGGCGCGATCATGCGCGACCGGATCGCATGCGATCACCGTGCAGCCGAGCGCCTCGAACAGGGCGCGCGTGCGCGCGGCGGCATCCGGATGGCGCGCACTGGCGCACAGCACGGCACGCAGCGGATCGCCGCGGGCAAGACTGAGCGGACCGAACAGGGGATGCGTGCCGGCGTGCGGAACTGCGGTGCCGAGAACCCGGTCCAGCAATTCGCACGGATGCTGCTTCACGCTGCCGACATCGATCACGGTCTGCGCGGGATCAAGCTGGCCGAGCAGCGGCTCGAGTGCGGCGGCCATGTGCGGCACTGGCATCGCCAGCACCACCCATTGCGCATCGGCAATGGCGGCGGCGGAAGATGCGCTGGCCAGGTGCGCCGGAACCGCGGCGCGCGGATCGTATACCCGCACGCGGTGTCCGGCGCGCTGCAGCAGATCGGTGAAAGCCTGGCCGAAACGGCCATGGCCGAGCAGCGCAAAGTTCATCTGGTCCACCTGCCGGTTCCGCTCGCCGAGCGTGGAGGAATCTTGCCACGCGCGCCACGCGAGCGCGTTGACCCGGGTCAGCGCAACCGGTTCAGCCGCCCACGACGCGGTTGCGCCCGCGCGACTTGGCCTGGTACAGCGCCCGATCGGCCGCCTTGATGACCTCGGTTGCCAGGCGCAGCTGCGCATCACGGACCGCGACGCCGATGCTCACCGTGACTTTTGCCTCGACGGCCTCGTCGCGCCGGATTGCCTGCCCGGCGCGCCGCCTGGCGGGTGCGGAGCGGATGCGCACGCGCATCTGCTCCACCCCGCGACGCGTCTGGTCGCACATGCGCACGGCATCGCGGCTGCGCGCACCCGCGAACAGCAGGCAGAATTCCTCACCGCCGTAACGGAACGCGCGCGCGCGGCGCTCGCGGCGCAATTCGCCGGCGACAGCGCGCAACACGCGATCGCCGGCATCGTGTCCGTGGTTGTCATTGAACTGCTTGAAGTGATCGACGTCGACCATGGCGACGGCATAGTCGCCGGACAGGCGGGCGAGGGTTTCATCCAGCGCGCGCCGGTTCGGCAGGCCCGACAGCGCATCGATGAAGGCCATGCGGTAGGAGGAATACAGCATCGCAAGCAAGGCACAGGCGCCGGCCAGGGCCAGCGCACGGCTGGTGTCGTGGACATCCATGCCCGGCAACATCGCGATTCCCGCCAGTCCGAGCACGATGCCCAGTCCGGCTTCCATCGGCACGCCATTGACGACCCAGCGCAGCAGGCACAACAGCGATGCGGCGAATGTCAGGCCGGCTGCGACCGCGCCCGCGGACCAGGGCAGGACGCCGAAGGGCAAGGCCGCGCGCAATCCCGGCCACAGGCGATCGGAAGCGCCCACGGTCAGCCATGCCGCCAGCGCCAGCAGCAGCAGCAAGGCGAGATTGCGACGCGCGAGCAGACCTCGTTCGGGCAGGGCCACGGCCGCCAGCAGCAGCCACGGCGCAAACATGCGCGCCGCATCGCCGCCACGTGCGCCGGCGTCGGGGCTGCCTGCGCCGACCAGCGCCAGCCCCGCGAGCGTGAGCACGGCGAGCACGAGCACGGCACGATTGCGCCGAAAGCCCAGCGCCAGCAAGAAACCCGCGCCGTTGAGCAGCGGAGCCGCCCAGGCCGGCCACAACGCCATTGCCATCACCGCGTAGTCACCATGAATTCACCCCGTTCCGGCGCATCGCCCTGCCAAGCATACCGCGCCGCGCATCGCCGGACATCCTGGAACACGGACCGGTTGGCCGCTGCGACACGGATCACGTCCTGTGGGTGGCGCCGGTCCACGTCCCGCCGGATGAACGCACACTTGTATTTAATTAACTGTTTAATTATATTGAATCCATGCGTTCGCCCGTGCCATCGCGCAAACCCGGCCGTCCGCGCGCGGACGTCGCCGACCTGCGCGCACGCCTGCTCGATGTGGCGATCGAAACCTTCGCTGCGCGCGGCATCGCCGCCACCACGCTGCGCGGCATCGCCGCCGCCGCGAAAGTCACGCCGGCGCTGCTGCATTACTACTTCCACAACAAGCGCAAGCTGGTGGACACGGTCCTGGCCGAGCGCATCGAGCCGTTCGTCGCGGTCTCGGTAGCGCCCCTGCTCGCGCCGCTGCCGAGTCCGCGCGCGACCCTGTACCGCTTCCTGGAAGCGCACATGCGCAACCTCGCGGCCAATCCGTGGATGCCGCGATTGATGGCGCGCGAGGTGCTCAGCGAGGGCGGCCGCCTGCGCGAGCACATGCAGAAGAATTTCAGCGCCGTGCTGT